>JAJYCJ010000045.1 GCA_021778515.1 Acidobacteriota bacterium | reverse complement strand
TCCCCCGGATCAAGTCCGGGGTCGGAGGCAACCCAAATCCCTTGGCGGGTGAAGATCGCCTTCCACGGAAACTACCATCCATGAGCCTTTCGGAGCCGCTCCAATATCCAATCGCGGGATTTGGGATCGTCCATCGTCCGTCATCCATCCACCGGGTCCAGGAGCACCAGGTCCACGCCGCCCTCCACGTTTTCCCCTTCGCGGGCCCGCACCTCTCTCACGATGCCGTCGTCCTGGGCCTGCAACTCGTTCTGCATCTTCATGGCCTCCACCACCACCAGGCCGTCGCCCTTGGTGACCCGCTGGCCGGGAGCCACGAGGACGCGCACGACCTTGCCCGGCATGGGCGAGCGCACGTGCAGGCCGCGGCCCGCCGTCGCGCCTCCCTGGCTGCGCATGACCACGTCGATGGGACTCAGCAGTTCCACGCGCCGCATGCCGTCCCACAGATGGACGTGGTAGAAGTTGGGCTCGGGGGAGTAGACCGTCACCTCCCAGCTCTCCCCGTTGACGAGGAGTGACAGGAGGCCCGGAACCACCTCCCGGCTGTCCACCTCGTGCGTCACCCCGCCGAGCCTGACGAGGTAGCCCCCGTCCCGCTCCTGGACCTCCACCGGCACCTGCTCGCCATCGCGAAGGATCACGTAGCGCACGGCTCACCCCCTTCCCGTGGCGCGCCGCCAGGCGCTCGGCCCCGTCGTCGCTCCGCCGACACAAGGCTTCTGCCGCCTCGCCGACTCGTAGGCGAAGATGGCCGCGGCGATGTCCGCTACCGGGTGGGGGCCCGGCGAGCGGAACTCCCTCTCTCCCAGGATCCGCGGGATGAAGCCCGTGTCCAGGCGTCCCTCCAGAAACTCCGGATGGGAGACGATCTGGAGCAGGAAGTTCCGGTTGGTGCGGATCCCCACGATCTGGAACTCCTGGAGGGCACGGATCATGGAGCGGGCGGCGATGATTCTGTCCCGGCCCCACGTGACCACCTTGGCCACCATGGGATCGTAGTAGAGGCTGACCTCCCCGGAGGTGAAGACGGAGGAGTCCACCCTCACTCCGGGCCCCTCCGGAAGCCGCACGGCCTCGATCTTGCCGGGGCACGGCAGGAAATGGTTTTCGGGGTCCTCCGCGTAGATCCGGCACTCGATGGCCGAGCCTCGGATGGAGAGATCCTCCTGCCGGAAGCGGAGCTTCTCACCCGCCGCGATGCGGATCTGCGCCCGCGCCAGGTCGATCCCCGTGACCATCTCCGTGACGGCGTGCTCCACCTGGAGCCTCGTGTTCATCTCCATGAAGTAGAACCGGCCCCGCTCGTCCACGAGAAACTCGATGGTCCCCGCGTTCACGTAGCCCACCGCGCGGGCGGCCTTCACGGCGATCTCGCCCATGGCGGCCCGCATCTCCGGCCCCACCATGGGCGACGGGGCCTCCTCCACGATCTTCTGGTGTCGCCTCTGGATGGAGCATTCGCGCTCGCCCATGTAGACCACGTTTCCGTAAGCGTCGGCGAGGATCTGCATCTCGATGTGGCGCGGTTTGAGGATGGCCTTCTCGAGGTAGACCGAGCCGTCCCCGAAGGACTGCACGGCTTCCGAGGAGGCGTCTCTGAAGGCGGCGCGGAGCTCCTTGGCCTCGTGCACCAGGCGCATCCCCTTGCCGCCGCCGCCGGCGGCCGCCTTGAGCATGACGGGATAGCCCACCTTCTGTGCTTCGGCGGCAGCCTCCTCGGCGTCGCGCAGCGGCTCCAGCGTGCCAGGCACCACGGGCACTCCCGCCTTCGCCATGATCCTCCGGGCCTGGGTCTTCTCTCCCATGGCCCGGATGGCCGCGGGCGGGGGGCCGATGAAGACGAGCCCCGCCTCGGCGCAGCGGGCCGCGAACTCGGCGTTTTCGGAGAGGAAGCCGTAGCCGGGGTGGATGGCCTCGGCGCCGCTGCGCTTGGCCACGTCGAGGATGGCATCCATGTTGAGGTAGCTTTCGCTGGAGGGTGGCGGGCCGATGCAATAGGCCTCATCGGCCAGGCGGACGTGGCGCGCCGCCCGGTCGGCCTCGGAGAAGACGGCCACGGCGGACATCTCCATGTCCCTGAGGGCGCGGATGATCCGGACGGCGATCTCCCCGCGGTTCGCGATGAGCACTTTCTTCATGGGCTAGCCCTCCAGGAATGAAAACCGGTCACGATCCCGTCTGAGCCGCGTGGGACGCCGCCAGACGAGGTTGTCCGGAGAGGGGTAATCCTCGCGGTAGTGCGCCCCCCGGCTCTCGGTTCTGTACTCGGCGCTGGCCGCCATGGCGTCCCCCAGGAGGGCCATGTTGGCCGTCTCCAGAACGCGGCGGTGCAGGCAGCCTCTGCCCAGTTCCCGTCTCATCCCCTCCAGTTCGAGCCGCGCGGCGCGCAATCCGCCGGCCTCGCGGATGATGCCCACGCCGTTCCACATCACCTCCGCGATGCGGCGCCGCAGCCCGTTCGCGCGATCGAGGTCCGAGCAGGCCGGCAGCTCCGGCGGCGGGAGGGAGCCGCACGCGCCGAGGGGAGGGCTCTCCCCAAGGGCCGCCCGGATGGCCCTGGTGCCGAAGACCAGCCCCTCCAGGAGCGAGTTGCTGGCCAGGCGGTTGGCGCCGTGGACGCCCGTGCACGCGACCTCCCCCGCCGCGTAGACCCCGGCCAGGGACGTCCGGCCCTCGGTGTCCGTCTCCACCCCCCCCATCATGTAATGGGCGGCGGGCGAAACGGGGATCGGCTCGCGGGAGATATCCAGTCCGAACTGGAGGCAGGTGGAGTGGATCATGGGAAAGCGTCCGGCGATGAAGCCCGGATCGAGGTGGGTCATGTCGAGGGTCACGGGCCGGCCGCCGGTGGCCTTGATCTCCGAGGTGATGGCCCTGGAGACCACGTCCCTGGGGGCCAGCTCTCCCATGGGATGGTACTTCTCCATGAACCTCTGCCCGTCGGCATTTCGGAGGACGGCACCCTCGCCGCGCATGCTCTCGGACAGGAGGAAGCGCGGGGCCCCCTTGAGGAATAGGGCCGTGGGATGGAACTGCACGAACTCCAGATTGGCCATGGTCAGCCCGGCCTCGATGGCCATGGCCATGCCGTCACCCGTGGCCACCGCCGGATTGGTGGATTCCCGGAACAGCCGCCCCAGGCCTCCGGTGGCCAGCAGGACGGCCCGCGCCCTCACGGCCACCGGCCGGTCATCCGCCTCGTCCAGGACCCAGGCGCCCAGGCACCGGCTTCCGTCGGACACCAGCCGGATGCCGGTGTGAAAGGGAAGGGTGCGGATCCGATCCTGGGCGGCCGCCCTGACCGTCAGCGCCCGCTCCAGCTCCCTCCCCGTGGCGTCGCCCTGGGAGTGGAGGATGCGGTTCCTGCCGTGGGCCGCCTCTCGCGTGTAGTGCAGCTCTCCATCCTGGCGGTCGAACTCGGCTCCCCATCGGATCAGCTCGCGAACCCGCTCTCGCCCGTCCTCCACGAGAACGCGTACCGCCGCCTCGTCGCAGAGGCCGTCCCCCGCTTCCAGCGTATCGTGAAGGTGCGCCTCCGGGTCATCCCCTTCCGAGAGGGCCACGGCGATGCCGCCCTGGGCGTATTCGGTGTTGGATTCGCGCGGGTGGTCCTTGGTGACCACCAGCACGTCCCACCCGGCTCCGGCCGCTTCGATGGCCCCCCGCAGCCCCGCGATGCCCGATCCCAGGACCAGCAGGTCGCAACTCAGCGTTTCCTTGGGGTCCACCGGCATGCGGGTCCTTTCGTGGCATCGTGCCGCGGGGCGGATTCGAACCTTCCTCCAGGCGGCGACAGTCTAGCGGAGCGGCCCATCCAGCGCAACGGCAGCAGGCGAATTGAGGGATCGCCGAGGAGGGACCGATACGACAGCATCAGGGAGGGCCTTCAGAGAATCGCGCCCCGGTGAGCGCTCCTGCGGCCACCCTGCGGCCGGCGAAGGGAGGCCTCTACAGCGCTCCGTGACCGGCTGGGACGGACGGGGGCCCGTGACCCCCATGCCAGGACCCGCGCTGCCCCGGGCTATACCGCCTCCCACCCTTCGATTCCCATGCCGCAACACAGACAACGCGCGAAGCCGACTTCACGTCGGCTGGAGAGCAACCACCAGCGGGGGGTATCAGCGAGCGAAGCGAGCGCAAGAGGGGGGCAGAGCCCCCTTCTTGATCTCTTGGCGGAGGCGCATGGGAATCGAACCCACCGGCCGGGGGGCTAGCCCCGGTCCAACGGCTTTGAAGGCCGCGCAAGGCACCAGCCCCGAAGCACCTCCGATTGTGAGGATAGGGTATGCGACCGAGGGGGTCAAGATCGCGAATGGGGGAATCGCCGTCGGGCGACGGCTCCCGCATGAGCGGAATTCCATCGGCGAATCCTCAGGCTCTCTAACCAATTCACCTTTCACTTTTTACTTTTCACTTTTTACTTTTCACTCTTTACCACTCCCTACTCCGGCCAAAGCATGTCGGCGAGGGCCACGCGGTTTCCGCCCTCCCCGCTGGCCTTGCTCAGGGCCTCTTTCGCTGCCCCCATGAGCCTTTCGGAGCTGAGCCCCTTCCCTGGATAGGCCGTGGCCGCCCCGACGCTGACCGTCACGGCCCCCCTGGGCCCCGTGCCGTCGTTCGTCAGCCGCATCTCCTCGACCTTTGATCGAACGATCTCCCCCGCTTCCGCGGCCCCTTCCGCGTCGGTGCCGGAGAGAATGGCGCCGAACGTGGCCTCGCTCAGGCGCGCCGTTATGTCTCCGGGCCTCTGAAGGGTCTGGCCCACCAGCTCGCCGACCGTCTTGATGGTCGTCGGTTCGCGGGCAACCGAGCTCTGATGGCCGTCCGCGTCCGTCTGGATCAGGAGGACGGACACCGATGCGCCGTAACGGAATCCCCTCCGCCACTCGCTCTCCAGCGTCTCCTGGAAGACCTCCCTGTTGAACAGCCCCGTCAAGGCGTCCTTCCTCGCGACCGCTTCGAGGGAGGCCCGGCTCGCTGCCAGATCGGCCTGCGCGACGGCGAGGCGCGTCCGGGCGTCGGCGAGGGCCCGGGCCGCCTCCTGCGCCTCGCGCACCAGCGCCTGCTCCCGGTCGCGGAACCGGCGCCTGAGGGCCTGAACCGCCAAACCGCCCAGGGCCAAACCCGTCAACAGGCCGAGAAGACCGATCCAGATCATTCTGCCGTCCCCCGCGCACCCCGATCTCTGCAAGGCCCCGTGCCCCGTCACGGGGCGAAGCTAAGCCGGGCCTGCCGCATCGGACTCACCTTCATTGCTTCTGACCAAATGTAGGGAGGCGGGCCGCCCGCCGTCAAGCCTTGCACGGGACCGCGGCCGGGCGGGCCGCTACTTCAGGAGGGAGCGCGCGATGACCATGCGCTGCACCTCGCTGGTGCCCTCGTAGATGGTCGTCACCCGGACGTCCCGGTAGAAGCGCTCCACGGCGTACTCCCGGCTGTAACCGTAAGCGCCGTGGATCTGGACGGCCGAGTCGCAGATGGCCTTGGCGGCCTCGGAGGCATAGAGCTTGGCCATGCTGGAGGCCCGCGAGAGACCCGGAACCTCCTCGTCCTTCATGAAGGCGGCGCGGTGGGTGAGGAGCCTGGCCGCCTCCAGGTTGGTGGCCGCCTCGGCCAGCATGAACTGGATGGCCTGGTGCTCGGCGATGGGCTTGCCGAAGGTCTCGCGACCCCGGCCGTAGCGGACCGCCTCCTCCAGCGCCCCCTGCCCGATGCCCACGGCCTGGGCCGCGATGCCGATCCGGGAGGAGTCGAGCGTGGCCAGGGCGATCTTCATGCCCATCCCCTCTTCGCCCAGGCGGTTGGCGGCCGGGACGGGGCAATCCTCGAAGGCGACGCCGGAGGTGATGCTCGCGCGAAGCCCCATCTTCTTCTCCTCCGGCAGGAACGTGAAGCCCGGCAGGTCCGAGGTCACGACGAAGGCGGTGATCCCCCTGTGGCCGAGATCTGGATTGACATTGGCAAGCACAACGAACGTCTTGCCAACGTGCGTGTTGGTGATCCAGGCCTTGGAGCCGTTCAGGACGTAGCAGTCTCCGTCGCGCACGGCGCGCGTCTTGAGGGCCCCGGCGTCCGAGCCGGCTCCCGGCTCGGTCAGGCAGAAGCCGCCGAGCTGCCGGCCGCTCGCCAGCGGCGGAAGGAATCGCCGCCTCTGCTCCTCGTTGCCGAAGCGCAGAATGGGCTCCTGGCAGACCGAATTGGTGACCGAGACGGTGACCGCCGTGGAGGGACAGACCCGGGCCAGCTCCTCGATGGCCACGGCGTAGGCCACGCTGTCGAGTCCGGAGCCCCCGTACGCCTCGGGCACGATCATGCCGAGCAGGCCCAGCTCCGCCAGCCCCGGGAGGAGCTCGGCGATGAATCGCCCCTCCTCGTCCCGCTTCTGGACCCCGGGCCGGATCTCCTGCTCGGCGAAGTCTCTCACCATCTCGCGGATCATCTTCTGGTCTTCGTTCAGCTCGAAGTCCATGGCCCCTTCTCCTTTTGCCTGACTCACCCCCTCCGGCCTTCGTCGGCGGGGCTGCACCCCACTATAGCAACCGGAAGATCGGCCAGCCAATACCGGGCCCGGCCGAGCCCCCGCTCCTCACCTGTTTCTTTGCACCCTTCACTCGGCGAACCGCGGTGGCCGGCGTTCCAGGAAGGCGCCTATCCCCTCCAGCGGTTCGCCCGAGGCGAAGAGCAGGCTGAAGGCGCGTCGCTCCAGGGCCAGGGCCGGTCCAGTCGCGAGCCCGTGCTGGTGGATCAGGAGTTCGCGCAAGAGACTGAGGGCGGTGGGCGAGAAACCCTCGAAGGCGTGAAGCGTCTGTTCCAGGGCTTCGGCATAACCCGAACGGGTGACTCGAATCCAGGCCGAGGAGCGAGCCACGGCGGGGGTCAGGCGCCCCCCGCCGAACCAGCACCTCGCGGCCCCCGCCGCGCCCAGGCGCCACGCCAGCAGCGTGGCCTCGCCCCGCCCCTCCGGCCGCAGCTCCAAAACCCCGCCCCGGCACCACGAGAGACCGTCGCAGGCCAGGAACAGGGGGCTGGCACGGGATCCCACGCGTCCGGCGACCACGCCCAGAACGGGCCATGGGTGACGGAGCAGGGCCTCCACCGCATCCCCAGTGACGGGAGGTTCCTCGGCGGCTCCCCTCGCGGCCAGGACGATGGCCGCGCCCGAGGCCAGGGCCTCCTCCAACCGCCCTGGCCAGCCTGGACGGTGAAGTTCAATGGAGGCGGTCATCATGGGCCTTCCCATCCCTGGAGCCAGGGCAGCAGCACGTACTCCACTTCAGGCCCGAGATCCACGATTTCGTCCCCCTCCTGGACCAATGTCTGGCAGGAGAGCACCTCTTCGGTGCGTCCCGAGCGCAGGAGCGTCACGGCGCAGTTCCGGCAGTCGGCGTTCCAGCAGAAATCGCCGTAGGGGACGGTCTGGGGAGCGAGGTACTGGTAGCACCTGAGGAGGAGGTTGTTCTCCGGAACCTTCGCCTCCCGGCCCAAGATCCGCATGGAAACGAGCCGTTCGTAAGGTTCGAAGATGTCGCTCGCCGCCATCTTCACCTGCCCCCCGCGGCCGATCAGTGGAAGAACTTGGCCGTATCCACGAAGAGCACGACGGCGAAGAAGACCATGACCAGCGCGAAGCCCGCCATGATGATCCGCTCCTTCACCACGGTCGGGAGGTCCCGCCGTATCGCCCCCTCCACCGCCAGGATCAGGATCTGCCCGCCGTCCAGGCCGGGCACCGGCAGGAGGTTCACGAGGGCGAGCTGCAGCGAGATCAGCGCCAGCCAGTACAGAATGCTGTAGAAGCCCGCCCTCACGGCCTGTGCCGTGATGTAGGCGATGCTCACGGGCCCCTGCATGGACTGGAGTGAGATCTTGCGCTGGAAGAGCCCCTGAATGGCGCGGTAGGTGAGGGTGGACTGGTCGGCGATCATGCGCCAGGCCTTGCCCAGGTTGGAAGGGAAGGGATACCGCACCCACGTGCTCTCCTGGGGGACCACTCCGATGAGGTAGCGGCCGGCCTGGGCGTTCCACTCGGGCGTGATCGTGCGGTTGAGCAGCTTGCCTCCGCGCTCGATGGTGAACCGCCTGGGGCTGCCTCCTCTGTGGAGCATGGCCTGGTAGAACTGGTCCCAGTACTGAAAGCGCTCCCCGTCCACGCTCACGATCCGGTCGCCCGGCTGGATCCCGGCCGCTTCCGCCGGCGAGGGGGTGGCCACGGCCCCGATGACGGGCGGCAACTGCGGAAAGACCCCGATCTCCCCCATGGGCTGGTGCATCATGGTGACCGTCTCGGGCGCCACCCGGAAGGTCCGCTTTCTGCCGTCGCGGATCACGACCACGTTGTATGGCCTCAGCGTCAGCGTGTAGATCTGCTCCCGTGCCTGATCCCAGTTCGAGACGTGGCGGCCGTCCAGGCTGTAGAGCAGGTCGCCGGCCTCGATCCCCGCCTTGGCCGCCGGCAGGTTGGGCGCCACCCATCCGATGACGGGAGGCTGATCGCGGAGAACCGACTCCTCCATGCCGTACATGGCAAGAGAGGAGTAGATTCCGTAGGCCAGAAGGGCGTTGAAGGTGACCCCCATGATCATGACGATCAAGCGCTGCCACCGCTTCTTCTTGAAAAAGGGCTCGCCGGGGCCCTGGGGCTGCGAGGGGGCCTCCTCTCCTGCGCCGCCGCCCTCCCCGACCTCCTCCCGGAATTTCACGTAGCCGCCCAGGAGGATCCACCGGAACTGCCACGGGTTGTACTTCCCCTTCACCTCGAGGAGCTTGGGGCCGAACCCGACGGAGAAGGCGTCGATGGCGAAGCCCTGGAGGCGCCCGGCCAAGTAGTGGCCGAACTCGTGGACGATGATCAGCACGGCCAGCAGCAGGA
This sequence comes from Acidobacteriota bacterium, assembly GCA_021778515.1. Classification (GTDB taxonomy): domain Bacteria; phylum Acidobacteriota; class UBA4820; order UBA4820; family DSQY01; genus DTPS01. The sequence continues at coordinate 16,011 of JAJYCJ010000045.1, read as the reverse complement.
CGAACGAGAGCAGGGCGTAGAGGAAGTTCAGGACGATCAAGAAATCTTCTCCATAGCCGAAAGGACCTTCCGGGCCGCGGCGCGCCCGGCCTGATCCAGGGCCAGCACCTCCTCCAGGGAGGAGGGGGACGTGGGCACGGTGGCGTCCAGGACCCGCCCGATGAGATCGGGAATGCCGCCGAAGGGGATGGTCCCGTCGAGGAAGGCCTTCACGGCCACCTCGTTCGCCGCGTTCAGGGCGATCACGTGGGATTCCGAGCTCTCCATGGACTGGCGAGCGAGACCGAGACACGGGTAACGCCGGGGATCGGGCTCCGAGAAGGTGAGGGAGGAGATGGCCGTCAGGTCCAGAAACTCCTGGATGCCGGGGCTCCTGCTCGGGTAGGTGAGGGCGTACTGCACGGGCAGCGCCATGTCCGCGGTGGCCATCTGGGCCATCATGGAACCGTCCACGTACTCCACCAGAGAATGGACGATGCTCTGGGGGTGCATGAGGACATGGATGCGCCCGGCGGGCACGCCGAAGAGGTGGTGCGCCTCCATGACCTCCAGCCCCTTGTTCATCATGGTGGCCGAATCCACGGTGATCTTGCGACCCATCTTCCAGGTCGGGTGGGCGAGCACCTCCTTCACCGATGCGCCGGCCATGGCCTCGATGGGACGGTCCCGCAGGGAGCCGCCGGAGGCCGTCAGGAGGATTCTCCGAATGTGTTTCTTGCTCTCGCCGCGGACGCACTGGAAGACGGCGCAGTGCTCGCTGTCCACGGGGAGGATCTCGGCGCCCGACCGGCGCGCCGCCTCCATCACCAAGCGGCCCGCCATGACCAGGGACTCCTTGTTGGCCAGGGCCACGCGCTTGCCCCGCTGGACCGCCCGGTAGGTGGGCGCGAGGCCGTCGGCGCCCACGATGGCGGCCATCACCACCTTGGCCTCGGGGGCTTCCGCCACCAGGGAGGCTCCGTGGAGTCCGTGGTAGATCTCCACGCCCGGGAACTGCCTCTGCAGCACCGCGGCGTCGGCCTGATCGGCCACGGAGACCACCCGCGGGGAGAACTCGCGGATCTGCTCCGCCAGCCGGTCGACCTTCCGGCCGGCTGCCAGGCCCACGACGTGGAACTCGTCCCGGAGATTCTGGATGACCCTGAGGGTGGTCTCCCCCACGCTGCCCGTCGATCCGAGGATTGCAATTCCGACGCTCATCGCATGAACACCTGATGGTAGTAGTAGAGCAGAGGTCCGTTGAAGAGCAGGCTGTCCAGCCGGTCCAGCACGCCGCCGTGCCCCGGCAGGAGATTGGACGAGTCCTTGATTCCGGCGCCCCGCTTGAGCAGGGACTCGAAGAGGTCTCCGAGCTGACCTACGACGGAGAGCAGGATGCCGAGCGCCACCACGTCCTCCCAGCGAAGGGACGCGTAGAAGGTCATCTTCACGATGGCCGCCGCCAGCACGCTGCCCGCGACGCCGGCCAGGGCCCCCTCCCACGTCTTCTTGGGAGAAACGCGCGGATAGAGCTTATGTTTCCCGAGCGTGCTGCCCACGTAGTAGGCGGCGCTGTCGCCCGCCCAGATGGCGATGCAGAGGAGGAAGATGAGCCGCGCGCCCTCTCCCTCCACCTGCCGGAGCCCCAGCATGAAGCCGAGCAGGAAGCCCACGTACAGCGCCCCGAAGAGGGTCGCCGAGAGGGACGCCAGGATGACCTTGAGGTCGGTCTTCGTGGAGAGCCCCCACACAAGGATCACCAGGAAGGCCGCCGAGAGGACCCGCTCCGGCGCCATCTGCACGGGCCAGAGCCAGGAGCCCAGCAGGGCCAGGGAGAGCAGGCAGACGAAGAAGCGGAAGGGGGGGGCGCCGGACCGGACGGCCACCGCCTCGAATTCCCAGGCCGCCAGAACGGCGGCCACGCACACCAGGGCCGTGAAGTAGATCGGAGCCTTGGCCAGCACGACCACGATGAAGATGGGAAGCAGCACGATCGCCGTGAGGACCCGCTTCACCGGGCGCTCCTTTTGGTCCGCTCGGCCGGCTCCGCCTTGGAGGGAGAGACGCCGCCGTAGCGGCGCTCGCGCCTCTGGTAGTCCAGCACCGTCTCGTAGAAGTGCTCAGCCCGAAAGTCCGGCCAGAAGATATCCAGGATGACCATCTCCGCGTAGGCGATCTGCCAGAGCAGGAAGTTGCTGATGCGGTACTCCCCGCTGGTCCGTATGAGGAGGTCCGGGTCGGGCAGGTCGGGCGCGTAGAGGTGCCGGGCCACGTCTTCGGTGGTCACCTCCTTGGGCGAACCCGTGCGGAGAGCCTCGGCTAGCAGGGAATTGCAGGCGTCGGCGATCTCCGTGCGACCCCCATAGGAGAGGGCCAGGGTCAGGGTCCGCTCCTCGAAGTGCTTCGTGCGCTCCTCCAGGTCCCGAAGGAGGGAGCGGACTCCCGCGGGCAGGTCGTCGATCCGGCCGATGGTCCTGAACCGGATTCCGTTCTTGAGGATCTCCCGAGACTCGGAGGTGATGAAGCGCCTCAACAGGGTGAAGAGCGCCCTGATCTCGGCCGACGGTCTCTTCCAGTTTTCCATGGAGAAGGCGTAGAGCGTGAGGTACTGCACGTGCAGGTTCCCGGCGGCCGTCACCGCCTGGCGGACCGCCTCGATGCCGGCCTTGTGCCCCTCGATCCGGGGCAGCCCGCGGCTCTTGGCCCAGCGGCCGTTGCCGTCCATGATGATGGCGACGTGCCGGGGAACCCTCTGGGGATCCACCAACCTCAGCAGGGGGTGCGGCTCCTGTCCGTCGGTGCTGCCGAAGCCCTCTTTCATGACCGCCCTTTCCGAACTAATACCATACCATACCCGCCTCCGGCGCGGCCGAGTCCGCGGCGCCGGCTACGCCTCGATCCCGGGCTCTCCGGCCTTCGCCTCCAGGGCGCGAAGGCGCTCCCGGAGCACCTCAACCTCGCCAGCCACCTCGCGGAGTTTGGCGAGGCAGTCTTCGAGGCCGTCGGCCAGGGAACGCAGCTCCGCCTTGGACGGGCCGGGAGGCGAGTGAGCGGGCTGCGCGATCTCCGAAAGCGGCGTCTCCAACTCGATCCCAGGCGCTATGGGCTCGGAGGGCGCCAGCCGCTGCTCCGGCCTCGCTTCCACGCGGGCCTCCTCCTCACCCTCCGGTGCCGCCTGCTCGAGATCGAGGTCCTCGGCATCCTCCGCCGACAGGCCCGCCTCCACCTTCACCGCGACGGCCGAGCCCTCCGCCGAAGCGGCGTCCAGGTCGAAATCCACCTCGGGTTCCTCCGCGGGCCCCGCCGGCGGAGAGGGCCACGTGGCCTCGGGGCCCGGCTCGGGCGATGGCTCCGGAACGGACGGGACGGGGCCCTCGAACGCACCTCGGCCGGCCTCTTCGCGAGCCGGCTCCGGGATCGCGCCGGCCGGGGCGTGTCGCTCGCCCGAATCCTCCTCGCGGGCCCTCCCCTCTCCGCCCTGGGCCGCCGACGCCGTCACAATCGGCCGCTCTCCCGAGGAGGGCCGCTCCTCCGCGGGCTCTCCGTACGCCCCGGGACGCCTCACGCGCTTGGCCGCCTTCAGGCTCTCCTCGCTCTCCTGGAGCTTGCGGATGACCTGCTCGATGATCTTGCGGAGGGTCTCGTTGACACCCTGCCCCGCCGTGGCCACCGAGGTGAAGGAGGGAACGCCGCGCCAGTTGAGATGGGCGTCCATCTCTTCCACGGGTGCCAGGTTGGGGAGGTCCTGCTTGTTGTACTGCAGCACGAGCGGGATGCCGTCGGGGTCCAGGGTGTTCAGGCGCAGGTTGTGCTTGAGGTTCTCCAGGCTCTCCAGGTTGGCGTCCATCATCGCGCTCTGGGAGTCGGCCACGAAGACCACGCCGTCGCTTCCGCGCAGCACGATGCGCCGGGTGGCGTCGTAGAAGACCTGCCCGGGCACGGTGTAGAGCTGCACCCGCACGCGCATGCCCCGGATGGTGCCCAGCTCCATGGGAAGGAAATCGAAGAAGAGGGTCCGGTCGGTCTCCGTGGCCACGGAGAGGAGCTTGCCCTTCTTCTCGGGATTGGCCGTTCCGTAGATGTACTCCAGATTGGTGGTCTTCCCGCACAGGCCCGGGCCGTAGTAGACGATCTTCAGCGTGATCTCCTTGGTGGCCCTATTGATCATGACCATGATCGCTCTCCTTCTGGAGGCCGACGCTCGCCATGCGCCGGTACAGGTGCCTGCGCTCGATCTGAAGTTCCTCGGCCGTCTTGGATATGTTACCACCGTGCCGCTGGAGAGCTCGGCGGATGAACTCCCGCTCGAACCCCTCGCGGGCCTCTCGGATCGGCCCCGTCCAACGCATGGTCTCCTGGCTTCTTCCGGAAGGAGGCGTCTGCAGGAGGAGATCTCCCTCCTGGATTTCGGCGCCCGGGACCATGATGATCAGCCTCTCCATGAGGTTCCTCAGCTCCCGGACGTTCCCCGGCCAGTAGTACCGCTGCAGCGCCTGCCTGGCCTCGCGGGAGAGGGTCTTGGCCGGCCGCCCGTACTGCCTGGCGAAGAAGTCCAGGTAGTAGGTGCAGAGGAGGGTGACGTCCTCCGCGCGCTCCCGCAGCGGCGGAACCTGGATGGGGATCACGTTGAGGCGGTAGTAGAGGTCCTCCCTGAACCCCCCCTCGCCGATGAGATCGGGGAGGTTCTTGTTGGTGGCCGCGATGACCCGCACGTCCACCCGGATGGATTCGGCCCCGCCCACGGGCTCGAAGGTCTGCTCCTGCAGCACCCGCAGGACCTTGGCCTGGGTCGCGAGGCTCATGTCGCCGACCTCGTCCAGAAACAGCGTGCCTCCGTCGGCCAGCAGGAACTTGCCCTTCTTGTGTTCGATGGCCCCGGTGAAAGAGCCCTTCCGGTGGCCGAAGAGCTCGCTCTCGATGAGCTCCGTGGGGATGGCCGCGCAGTTGAGCTCCACGAAGGGCTCCTCGGCGCGGTCGCTGAACCGGTGGATGAGCCGCGCCACCAGCTCCTTGCCGGTGCCGTTCTCGCCGTAGATCATCACCCGCCCCGCGGTGGGAGCGGCGCGGCGGATCTGCTCCTTGAGCAGGGCGATGGCCTTGCTCTCCCCGACGAGGGTGACCTCCTGCTTCATCTGGTCCTGCAAGAGCAGGTTCCGCTCCTCCAGCCGGTGCTTCCGAAGGGCGTTGGCCACCGTCAGGACCACCCGCTCCAGGGAGAGGGGCTTCTCGATGAAGTCGAAGGCGCCCAGCTTGCAGGCCTTCACGGCGGTCTCCACGGTGCCGTGCCCCGAGATTACGAGCACCTCGCTGGTGTGGCCGCCCACCTTCAGCCGCTCCAGCACCTGGAGGCCGTCGATGCCGGGGAGCCAGACGTCCAGGAGGACCACCTCGTAGTCCCTGGATTCCAGGAGCCCCAGGGCCGACTCCCCCGTCTCGGCCTCCTCGACGTCGTAGCCTTCGTCCTCGAGGATCTGTCGGAGAGTGTTCCGGATACCCTCCTCGTCGTCCACCACGAGAATGCGTCCGCGCGCCATGCTCGCTCCTTCAGACCCAAATTCCGCAATTAAAACGCGGGTGCCTGCGACCAGCGTTCGGATTCACGGGGGAAAGGCATCGTCTCCTGAACGGGGAGGGCCATTCCCTCCCCGCCCCTACGGGCAAAGCCCGATGGGGCCCCACCCCGCCCCGGGCGCCCTCCTCCCCCCGGACCTGGTCCGGGGGCGAGGGCCCACAGGCCCCTTTTGGGTGCATCACCTCTCTTCTCTGTGCCCCATCCGCCTGGTGTTCCACGGCTATTCGCATCCTCCATCGCGGGTCTGGGGTCAGATCGGCAGCGTCACGATGAAGCCCGCCCCGTCCCGGTACTCCTCGTCCACCCGAATCGTCCCCCCGTGCTCCTCCAGGATGCGCGCCACGATGGCCAGCCCCAGGCCGGTGCCCTTGCGCTTGGTGGAGAAGTAGGGAAGAAAGAGCCTGGAGCGGGCCTCGGGAGGGATCCCCGGTCCCGTGTCCCTGAGCGTGACGACCGCTTGGCCAGCCTCTTCGCGCAGCCCGACGAAAAGCTGCCCCGAGGTGTCCATGGCCTGGATGGCGTTCTCGAAGAGGTTCTTGAACACGCGGCCCATCTGCTCCATGTCGAGCCGCACCGCGGGGAAGTCGCTGGGCAGGTCCAACCGGAAATCCACGGTGGAGGAGGCGGCGCGGTAGGAGGCGACGGTGGCCTGGATGAGGGCGGGCAGCGAGGCGGCCTTCGGGTGGACCTCGGGAAGCCGCGCGAAGCGGGAGAATTCGTTGACGATGGTCATCATGGCCTCGACTTCCCGCTCGATGGTGGTGGTGCCCTCCATCACCGCCGATTCGAGATCGGAGGCGCTCTCCCGGACCTTCTTGCGGATCCGCTGGGCGGACAGACGGATGGGCGTCAGCGGGTTCTTGATCTCGTGGGCCATCCGCTGGGCCGCCTCCTGCCAGGCCGCTATGCGCTGGGCCCTGGCCAGGTCGCTGATGTCCTCCAGGATGATCAGGCTCCCGAACACCTTCCCGTCCGGACCCTTCAACGGGGTCACGGTGACGGAGAGGATCACGTGGCCCCTCCGGGTGTTGAGCATGACCTCGCGGTTGGCCACGCTCCGCTTGGCGGCCCCCGCGATGACCGAACCGATGGGGCCCCACTCGGGCCGGGAGACCAGGTTTCTCATGGGCTCGCCGGGGTGCATGTCCAGGATGTCGCGGGCCTTCGGATTGAGGGTCCTGAGCTGACCGTCCGCGTCCGTGGAGATGACGCCGATGTTCAGGGTCTCCAGGAGGGTCTCGATGTAGCGGCGGCCGCGCTCCGCCGATTCCGATGCGGCGCGGATCTCGGCGTTGCTCCGCTCCAGCTCGGCCTTGCTGGCCTCGAGCTCCTGGGTCATCTGGTTGAAGGAGGAGACCACCTGGCCGATCTCGTCCCTTCCGTCGTAGCTGATCCGGTGCAGGAGGTTGCCCCTCGACACCTCCTGCGTGCCCTCCAGCAGCAGCTGCAGCGGCACGCTGACCTCCCGGAAGAGCTGGGAGCCGATCCAGACCGCCACGAAGGTCACGAGCAGGGTGAGCGCCAGGAAGGAGGAGATCATGGAGATCTTGAGCGTCTGCCGCTGGCTGTGGATCTGGAGGTACTGCTTGTTGTTGTCCGAGATCAGCTTGGCCTGGGCGAAGAGCCCCTTCGGCAGGAACATTCCCACCATGATGCCCGTGTGGTCGTCCACCTCCACGCCGCTCACCACCGTGGGCACGGGGGTCAGGTCGATCCAGCCCAGGAGGCCGCCCGGCTGGAAGATCTTATCCACCTTGTAGGCCGTGGGCGCGGGGAACTCCGGGGGCATCTTGGTGAGGACGGTCCCGTCGCGGTTGATGAGAGCCACGGCGTCCATGTCGCCCGCCTGCCAGAGGTGGCTCGTGAGCGCGGGCCGCAGCTCCGGAGAGATCTTCTTCAACTGCCAGGCGAGGGCCTTGGCCTTTCTGTAGCTCTCGTCCCGCACCATGTCGAGGGTCTTGTCCACGAGCTCCTGGCTGGCCGAGGCCACCGTGCCCACGGGGGAACGGAACCACCGGTCCACCGTGGACTCGATGAGCAGGATGGCGCTCACGAAGAGCAGGAGGGAGGGGAGGAGGCCCAGGAGGACGAAGGCGGTCAGCAGGCGGGTCCTGAACCTCGCGCCCTCCCGCTGCCTCCGCCACGCGATGAAGCCCTTCACCAGCTCGCGGAAGAGCACGAAGAGGAGCACCATCATGAGCAGGAGGTTCACCAGCGAGAGGGCGGTGAGGAGGTAGTTGCCGGCGGGCGTGATGTTCTCCGCCTCCTGCTGGCGCCGTATGACCAGGATGAACCCGCCCACCATGAGCAGGCCCGCACAGGCGATGAGGATCATGAAGGTGCGGGGGGTCAGGCGCGCCCTCATGGCGTCTCAAGGGTCTGGCTGACCCACGGCGTCTGGACGTCCCAGGGGAAGATCCAGAGCACGAAATTGGTGAGCACGTGCACCCTCACCCGGATGGAATAGCCGCCCTCGGAAGGTTCGAGGTTCGCGACGGAGGTCAGCGTGAGGTCCTTGACCTCCTTCATGTAGCTGGCCATCTCGGCCCAGCTCCCCACCGCCCTCTGGTCCGTGACCTTGTCGTCCACCTGGGTTTCCAGGGAGTACTGACGCGTCAGGTTGTCAAAGCGGACCGTGTGGACGACCACGTGACGCACCACCAGCTTATCCTTCCAGAGGGTGCGGTGCTTCACCACCTCCACGGTGAAGAAGAGGTTCACGGGCTGGGTGGATTGGATGAGCTCCTTCAGGTCGGGCCGGTCCAGCGCGTCCCCCACGCCGAAGGAGGCCACCAGGTCTCGGCCCCGGTATTCCCAGGTGAGGCCTTCGACGTAGGGGCCCGCGGCCCAGACCCCGACAGCCGAGAGCAGGGCCAGGGCGGCCACGGCCACCCGAAGCAAGGAGGGGCGGCGCGCGTGCCTCAAGGAATGGGGCGACTCCGGACTCCCCTTCACAACCGCCTCCCCACGGCCGCCCTAGAGTACGTTGGCGGCGATCTCGGCGAGCGGCGAGCGCTCCCCGCGGCTCAGGCTCATGTGCCCGGCCAGCTTCTGGTCCTTGAACTTCTCCACGGCGTAGGTCAGCCCGTTGGACGAAGCGTCGATGTAGGGGTTGTCGATCTGGTAGGGATCGCCCGTGAGCACGATCTTGGTCTGCTCCCCCGCGCGGGTGATGATGGTCTTGACCTCGTGGGGGGTGAGGTTCTGCGCCTCGTCCACGATCATGAACTGCTGGGGGATGGAGCGCCCGCGGATGTACGTCAGGGCCTCGATCTCCAGGATCCTCTGGTCCACCAGCTCCCTGTAGGCGTCGTGGCCCCTGTTGCTGTAGGAGAGGTTCAAAAGCAGTTCGAGGTTGTCGAAGATGGGCTGCATCCAGGGCTTGAGCTTCTCCTCCAGCTCTCCCGGCAGGTAGCCGATGTCCCGCCCCATGGGGAAAATGGGGCGGGTCACCAGCAGCCGCTTGAAGACCTGCTGGTCCGCGACCTTGTGGAGGCCCGCCGCCAGGGCGAGGAGGGTCTTTCCGGTCCCGGCCTTCCCCACCAGCGTCACGAGCGGGATCTGGTCGTTCAGCAGGAGGTCGAGGGCGAACCGTTGCTCCTTGTTCCGCGGCGTGATGCCCCACATGCCTTTCACGTCGTCGATGGGGACGACCAGGTCATCCTCCGGCGAATGGCGCGCGAGGGCCGTGTGGGACGGGCTCTGCTCGTCCACGAGAAGCACCATCTCGTTGGGATGCAGCGGCTCGGGGCAGGCGACGGCCCGCTTCGAAAACAGCTCGTCGAGGGTCTGCCGCGGGACCGTGATGGAGCGGTGCCCCGCGTAGAGCTCCTCGATCTGCACCTTGTCCGTCTCGTAGTCCTCCGCCGGTATGCCGAAGGCGTCGGCCTTGATTCGGAGGTTGGTGTCCTTGGTGACGAAGACCACCTCCTGCTTCCGGCGCTTGAAGTAGAGCGCCACGGCCAGGATGAGGTTGTCCGCGCTCCCCTCCCGGATGGAGGGCGGGAGGTCCTTCTCCACCTCCTCGATCACCACCCGGAGCGTTCCCCCCGAAGGGAGGGAGACGCCGCTCGACAGGGGGCCCTCCTGCCTCAGTTTGTCCAGCTGCCTGGAGACCTCGCGGGCGCTGCGCCCGATCTCGGTGACGTCTCGCTTGAAGCGGTCCACCTCCTCGATGACCCAGATGGGGATCACCACGTTGTGCTCCTGGAATTTGTAGATGCAATAGGGATCATGCAGGAGGACGTTCGTGTCCAGGACGTAGATGCGGCTCATACGATCTCCTTGAGCGTCCGTGAGACTTCGGCCAGATCGGACGGGCGGTCGTCGGGTTTCTTGTTCAGACACTTCAGGACGAGCGATTCCAGGCTGGGCGGAAGGCGGACCAGGCGGGAGGGGGGAAGGGGCGGCTCCTTGAGCTGCTTGATCAGGATCATGGAGGGTTTGTCTCCCGTGAAGGCGTCATGGCCGGTCAGCAGGAAATAGGCGAGCAGCCCCAGGCAGTAGATGTCGGACCGCGAGTCGAGTGGCAATCCCTGGATCTGCTCTGGGGACACATATTTGGGGGAGCCCACGAAGTGGCCCTCCTGCGTGAGCTCCTCGTTCCCCTCCGCCTCCGTGTAGGCGATGCCGAAATCCAGCAGCTTGGGGATGCCGCTGGGCGTGAGGATCACGTTCTGCGGCTTGAGGTCGCGGTGGATGATGCCCAGCTTGTGGGCCTCGGCCAGCCCCGCCGCCACCGCCCGGAGGATCTCCACCTTCTGCCTGAGGTTGGCGTTTTTCCCTTCGCCGTCCCGCACCCACTGGCTGAGCGTCCTTCCGGGGATGTACTCCATGGTGATGAAGGAGAGGTCCCTCCACGCACCCAGGTCGAACACCCTGACGACGTTGGGGTGGGTGATCTTTCTCGTGAGCTTGATCTCCCTCAGGAACCTGGAGCGTGCCTGCTCGCTCAGGTCGGGCCGCCGGCGCAAGGTCTTGAGGGCGATCACCTCGTCCAGCTCCCGGTCTCTCACCCGGAACACCTGGCCCATGCCGCCACGCCCCAGCTCCTCGAGGACCTCGTACCGCCCCGCGATCACGGACCCCGGCGGCAACTCCTGGGCCGCCAAGTCTTGGAGCGCCTCGGCGGCATCCGCGTAACGCCCGTCGGGCTGGACCTTCAGGAGCTTGAGCACCAGCGCCCGGACGTTTTCCGCGACGGAGGCCCCCTGGAGGGGATCGGCGGAAGCGGAGGCCTCCCCCTCCTTCGGCCGGTCCGGGGAGGCCCCGGTCACTAGGCGGACGAAGAGCGCGCCGGCCCCGAAGAGGTCGGACCGCGCCGTCGGAGCCCCGCCGGCCAGGACCTCGGGCGCCAGGTAGGGCCTCAGCGCCTCGCGCTCCGGCGACGGCTCCAGGTCTCTCCACGCGCCCAGCAGGCCGAAGCCGTGGATCTTGATCCGCCCCTCCCCGTCCATGAAGACGGCGTCCGGCGACACGTGGCCGTGAACCGCCCCGCGCCTGTGGGCCTCCGCGAGCGCCTCCAGACACTGCCGGAGCTTGTCCACGGCACCGTAGGCGGAGGGCGCGTAGCCCTCCCCGAGCCAACCCGACAGAGGGCGTCCCTCGAAGGACTCGTAGACCAGGATCGTCTCATCCCCGCCCGGCACCACGTCCCTGAGCGAAAGGATGGCCGGGTGCCGAAGCTCCAGCCTCACCTGGAAGCCCTCCTGCGCCGAGAGGGGATCGCCCGATCTCGGCGTCCTGGCGGTGTGGATGAGCACGGACAGGCGGAGAGAGCCGTCCTCCCCTTCGAACCACGGGCCGAAGGCGTCCCTCCCCCTGGGCCTGACGGCACGGTACCTCTCATCCTTCAAGGGCGCCGCGGCCTGGGGCTGGCGCTTGAGGCCCTCCAACCGGCTCTTGACGTCCCGGAAGGAGACGTCCTGGGCCATGACCTGGCGGTAAGCGGAGGAGGCCTCATCCAGACTGCCCTCGGCTTCCCGCGTCCGCCCCAACAGGTACAGGCGCCAGAGATCCTCCGCCCCGGAGGAGGCGGGCAGGCCATCCAGACACACCCGCGCCAGCTCCGGTTGGTCCAATTCGATGAAGAGCCTGGCCTTCAGGACGCCGATCCGCGCCTGGAGTTCGCGCCCCTCCGGGAGAGCCTGCAGCCGCTTGAGGAGGTACTCCCGATCCTCCCTGCTGGCAGCCAGCTCCACCGCCTCCTCCCAATCGCCCGCCTCATAGGCCATCCGACAGGCCAAACCAAGGTCACCCGCCTCGAGATAGCACTGCTTGGCCATGCCGTGGAGGCCGGCCTGTTGGAAACTCTCGGCGGCCGGCAGGAAGGCCTGGGCCCGGAAGAAGAGGTTGCCGGCCGCCTCGTAATCCCCCATCTCCCTCCGAAGTTCCGCCGCTCCAGCCACGTTCCCCGCTTTCTCCAGCAGTTCCGCCGCCCGCTCCTTGCGGCCGGCCTTGACGAAAAGGAGGGCCGCCTCCCCCGTCTCCCCCTTGGCCAGGAGCGCCTCGGCCCGGAGCTCGGTGGGCGTGTTCTCCTCCCGGTCCACGAGCGCCGAGACCCTGTCCATGGCCCCCGCCCGCTGGTAGAGCTCCATGGCCTTCGTGTACTGTTTGGCGGCCTCGTAGCACTGGGCAGCCTGCATCGCATTGTTCAGGCTCTCGTGGACTTCGGCCGCACGGGTATAGGCCTGCCCCTCCTCGAAGAAGCGGGCGATCTCCGTCAACTGTTCCCGCTGCTGGAGCTGGTCCGACGCCGTCAGCAGGTCCATGGAGGGCAGAGCCTTGACCGCCTTCTCAAAGAGAAGGAGCGCGCGCTCCACGTTTCCGCCTTGAAAGTGGAGACGGCCCGCGTCCAGGTACCGTCCCGACTGCTCCAGGTACTGGGCGGCAAGGGTAGTATGGCCGCCCTTGAGCGCGAGCTGGGCCGCCTGGAACTTGTTTCCCGAATCACCCATGATCTGGGCCGCTCGGCCGAACTGGCCGTGGCGGGCCAACATCTGGGCGGCGGAGGTCGGATCGCCGGCCCGCAGCAGGTGATCCACCCCCTGGGATACCCGCCCGAGCGTTTCCTCCACCTGGGAGGCCGCCGACAGGGCCCCCCCCTTCAGGTACATCTTCAACGCTTTTTCTTCGAGGCCGGCCGCCTTGTAGAGATCTCCCGCCCTGAGATAGTCCCCCCTGAAATAGGCCTTCCAGGCTTCCCGCGAGAGCTGGGACAAGGGTGCCTCCAACTCGGCCAGACTACCAACGGCGGGCAGGTGTGTCAAATCGGTCCCACTCGCCTCGCCCGCCCCCCGCTGCGCGTCCCGAGGGGAGAGCGCCGGGCGTTGCCGTTGATCGCTCCCGTTCCCTGCCCTTGTCCCCTGTCTTCTGCCCCTCGTCCCCCAATCTTGACCGGCCGCCCCCGGGGCGCCATACTATGAAGGCGCGAAAGGGGGTTAGGAATGAAGCGGATTCTTCTTCTAACCACGTTGTTCTGCCTGGTGGGGGCTTCGGTCCTCGCCGAATACAAGATCCAGCTCAAGAACGGCAAGATCATTACCGCCGAAGAAAAACCGGTGATCAAGGAGGATCTCGCCTTCTTCATGAAGGAAGGACTCACGCTCTACCTGCCCGCGAATCAGGTGGATCTGGAGGCGAGCCAAAAGCTGAACACGCTCAAGGCGACCCCGGACATGGCGGGTGTGGTTCCCGCCTCGGTGCTTCCCCCTGAAAAGCCCCAGCCTCTAGTCATTACCGACGAGATGCTCAACAAGATCACGGCCCACTCCCGCCTTGCCAACGAGGGCGAATTGACATCTCCAGCCAATGGGGAAGCCCCCTCCGCCGCGGAGGGATCCAAGCCCGCCGCCAGGGAGGATAGGCAAGCCGCTGAGGCGGCTAATGCGCAGCGCGCCCGGCAGGAACTACAGGGCCGGCTGGACTCTCTCATGAGCGACAGGTTCACGGCCCAGCGTCAGCAGGCCGACCTGAGCAAGCAAGTCCAGGACCTGCAGGAGAAATTCAACTTCTCCACCCAGTACGACGACAAACAGCGAATTCAGGCGCAGATCGACCAGGCGCAGTCCCAGCTGAACGGCGTGAGGGATCAGCTGTCCGGCCTTGACAGCCAAATCCAGACCGTCCAGCAGCAGATCTCCGCCGTTCCTCCCACGGTGGTCATCGAGGGGAACAAGTAGTCGGACGGCTCGGGATCAACCCAAACGGTGCGCCGGCAGTGTCCGGTAAGCCGGATGAATTCTGCGCTGGGCACAGGACAATTCCGATTCGCTATGGCGATGCATTCAGGAATCTCTAAGGGATGGCCGGCCCTTGTGGCTGGCACATCCCTTGCTTCTAGGAGAGGCGTGGAGGTCAGGCCATGTGGACCGCGAAACCACTGATGGTCACTGCGCTCACCAGCCTTTTCCTATTGGCAGGAGCAACGGCGTTTCGGGCCGAGGACTACGCGGTGGTCAAGAACGTGAGGGGGGATGGCTACGTCCAGGGCTCCTCGGACGAGCAAACGCAGAGCCTCGCCATGAACGTGCCGCTCATGAACGGCGACAACATCTGGACGGGGCCCAGCGGCCAGCTCGACATCCTCATGCAGGACGGGAACCACCTCTGGGTGGACTACGATTCGCGGATCGAAGTGGACCAGTTCCCCCAGGCCGGCCCGGCCAGCGGCAAGGGACTGGTCGTCCGGTTGTGGAAGGGGGCCATGCTGCTCGACGTGAGGGGCTGGAATGACCAGACGGCCAACTACGTGGTCACGACCCCCTCGGCCTCGCTCAGCCCTTCACGCCCAGGGGTCTACTACCTGCAGGTTCAGAACGTAGACAGGACGAAGGTTACGGCTCTGGATGGATCGTGTCTGGTGGCGAGCGCTGGCTCCACCGTGGCCCTTCAGGCCCAGCAGATGACCTACACGGACTACGGCTACCCTCCGCTGCAGCCCATGACCGCCCAACCGGTGGACTCAACCCTCGTGCAGTACCGGGACAGCAATCTGCCCAGGCCCGTGCAATCGGTTTCCCAGCGATATCTGCCTTCGGACCTTTACGCCTATTCCTCCGAGCTCGATGACTACGGCAGCTGGTCCTACACGGCCCCCTACGGCGACGTCTGGTATCCCAGCAGCCTGCCCTCCGGGTGGGCTCCCTACACCGACGGCCGGTGGGTCTGGAACCCCTGGGGCATGACCTGGGTTCCCTACGAGGCCTGGGGCTGGGCCCCCTTCCATTACGGGCGATGGGTGTTCAACGTGGGCATCGGATGGGGATGGGTTCCCGGCCCCTATTTCGCTCCGGCTTGGGTCAGCTTCTGGTGGGGAGACGACGGCTGGCTGGGTTGGTGCCCCCTCGGGTTCGACGGCTACCCCATCTGGGGTCCGGCCGGCTGGTACAGCTGTCCCGTGGGTTACATCTACCAGAGCAACTTGAGGCCCGTCATCGTGCACCATCGGACCGCCCCGCCGCCCCGTCCCATTTATCCGAGGGCGCCGGGCAACCCCGGTGGCCTTCGCGGAGGCAGCCCCAGGAGCAGAGGGAGCTACACCTCCATCAACCTGCCGCCCCGGCGCGTGAGGGCCTTCCGGGACGGACGGATCACGGGCCGCGAGCTTGGAAGGCAGATCGCGGAGCCCATCAGGACCACGACCCGTGCCTTTCCCTCCGTCCAGCCCGCCTGGCGGGACACCCGCCCGGTCAGGGGTGGAGGCGGGGATCGGACGGCCGTCCCCAACCAGCCCCGCAGCCGCGACTGGCCGGCGGCCCCCAACCGGAGCTGGACCGACCGCACGCCGCGGAGCCCCCGAACACCCGTCGAGGGGGGCGTCCGGAACGAACCCTACGTTCCCAGGCGAGTCGAGCCCAACCGGTACGTGCCCCGATCCGTCGAGCCACCGGTTCGCGAAACGCCCCGGTGGGACCGGCAGGGCGTGGAGAGGCCCCAGCGCATGGAGCCCTTCCCGCAGGCGCCGCGGCTCATCCCCAGCCGCCCGCCCTCCGGCATGAGCGCGCCGGAGCCCAGAATCAGCATCCCTTCAGCACCGCCGCCCGGTCGGAGCAACCGGCGGCGATAGTTTCCTTTTCCTCCCTCTTCCTGGCACGGGGCGAGGCCTAGGCCTCGCCCCTCTTTCCTTTAGGGTGAGATTGCAGAGGTGAAACCGAGCCAACCAGGCCCGTTGGTGGAGGTTGGAGGGTGAAGGGGAGGATGAGAGCCCGTTCAAGGATGTCCGCTATTCTCTAGTGGCGCCCCATGGGCCGTTCCTTTTTGCCATTCTCCCTCCCAAATTCCGCGATTGAAATGCGGGTGGCTTCGGCTATGGTTCAGGTTCACGGGGGGGAGTCATTGTCTCTTGGACGGGGAGGGCCAAGGGCTTCTCTCTCCGATTCGCAGGCCAAGCCTGCCGAATCGTCGCGTTGCCCTCCGGGGCCCCGCCCCACGGGCAAAGCCCGCTGGGGCCCCACCCCACC
>JAJYCJ010000140.1 GCA_021778515.1 Acidobacteriota bacterium | reverse complement strand
GGTCAGGGAGGGGCTCCGCCGCGTCCTGGAGGGGACGAGCTCGGGAACGCCCATCCAATATCGGGTGCGGCGCGGCGACGGGGCCTGGGTCTACGTGGAGTCGGTGGGCAGCAACCTGCTGGACCACCCGGCCGTCCGCGGCGTCGTCCTGACCTCGCGCGATATCACGGAGCGCAGGCGCGCCGAGGAGCGGATCCAGCTCCAGCTGCGGCGGCTGGAGGGGCTGCGGGCCATCGACTCGGCCATCACCAGCAGCATGGACCTCCACTTCACGCTCTCCGTCTTTCTCGAACAGGCCACCCAGCAACTGGGGGTGGACGCGGCGGACGTCCTGCTCCTCAATGCCGACACCCAGACGCTCGAATACGCGGCGGGCCGGGGGTTCCGCACCGAGGCCCCCCACCGCACGCGACTGCGCATGGGCGAGTGCTGCGCGGGAAGGGCGGCCATCGAGCGGCGCCTTCTGGAGGTGCCCGACCTCGCCGCCACCCCCAACGGCTTCGCCCGCTCGGAGCTGCTGGCGGCCGAGGAGTTCCGCGCCTACTTCGCGGCGCCCCTCGTGGCCCACGGCCAGGTCAAGGGCGTCTTCGAAGTCTTCCACCGGGGGTTGCTGGACCCGGACGAGGAGTGGAGGAACTACCTTCAGGCGCTGGCCGGCCAGGCCGCCATCGCCCTGGACAGCATGACGCTCTTCCAGAACCTCCAGCGCTCCAACGTGGAGCTCGGCCTCGCCTACGAGACCACGCTGGAGGGATGGTCGCGGGCGCTGGAGCTGAGGGACCGCGAGACGCAGGGCCACACCATGCGGGTCACCGAATTGACGATGCGCCTGGCGAGGGCGGTGGGCATGGACGAGCAGGCGCTGACCCACGTCCGCAGGGGCGCCCTCATGCACGACATCGGGAAGATGGGCATCCCGGACGGCATCCTGCTCAAGCCGGGGCCCCTGTCGGAGGAGGAGTGGGCGGTGATGCGCAAGCACGCCGAGTTCGCCCTCACCCTCCTCTGGCCGGTCACCTACCTGAGGCCGGCCCTGGACATCCCCTACTGCCACCACGAGCGCTGGGACGGCTCGGGATACCCGAGGGGTCTCAAGGGCGAGGAGATCCCGCTGGCGGCGCGGGTCTTCGCCGTGGTCGACAACTGGGACGCCCTCAGCTTCGACCGGCCCTACCGGGCCGCGTGGCCCCGCGAGAGGGTCCTCGTCTACCTCCAGGAGAAGGCCGGGACCCTCTTCGACCCCGCCATCGTCGCCGCCTTCGTCGAGATGGTGGGCGACTAGGGGAGGCGCTGATCAGGAAACCAGGAAGCTAGGGAAGGAACACGGCGGCTGACGCGGCGCACGTGGCCTTTCTCCCGCCGACAAGCGGAGCGACCACCGCTCCCGATCAGGGAGATCGGCACGAAGCAAGGCGGAGGAATTCCCACCCGCGCCCTTCGCGCCTCGCGTCTCTCGTCCAGCGTCTGGCCTCTCGCCCTCGCCGCCTAGCCGTCCGCCCTCATGTCCAGGGTGATCTTCTGGCGCTCGAAGACGGCCTTGAGGCCGATCTTGTCGGAGCTCTTGACGTAGGCCTCCTCGGGGGTGATGAGTCCGCGCTTGACGAGGTCCACCAGCGAGTCGTTCATGGTCACGTTGCCGGCGGCCCGCTGGGTCTGCATGAGCGAGGCGATCTGGAAGGTCTTGCCCTCGCGGATGAGGTTGGCGATGGCGCTGCTCACGAGCAGGATCTCGTAGGCCGCCACCCGCCCTCCTCCCACCTTCTTGCAGAGCGTCTGGGAGATGACGCCCTTCAGCGTCTCCGAGAGCATGACGCGGATCTGCGACTGGCGGTCGGCCGGGAACTGGTCGATGATCCGGTCCACCGTGGAAGCGGCCGTGCTCGTGTGGAGGGTTCCGAAGACGAGGTGGCCCGTCTCCGCCGTCTCGATGGCGATGGCCACCGTCTCCAGATCCCGCATCTCGCCCACGAGCACGATGTCCGGGTCCTCCCGGAGGGTGGCCCGCAGGGCGCGCTTGAAGCTCTGCGTGTGCGTCCCGACCTCCCGCTGGTTGATGAGGCATCGCTTGTTCTTGTGCACGAACTCCACCGGGTCCTCGATGGTGACGATGTGGTCGGTGCGGTTCCGGTTGACGTAGTCCACCAGCGACGCCAGCGTGGTGGACTTGCCCGAGCCCGTCGGCCCCGTCACCACGACGAAGCCCTTGCTGAGCCAGCAGAGGTCCACCACCTCCTTGGAGAGGCCCAAGTGCTCGACGGACCAGATCTCGGTGGGGATCTGCCGGAAGACGCCGCCCATTCCGAAGCGGTCCCTGAAGAGGTTGCACCGGAAGCGCGCGAGCCCCTCCATGTGATAGGCGAAGTCCGTGTCGCGGGTCTCCTCGTACTCCTTGCGGTTCTTTTCCGGGCAGATGGGCAGCAGCAGCCCGGTCATCTGCTCGGGTGTGAGGACGGGGTGGTCCGTCCTCACGATCTCTCCGTTGATCCTCAGGATGGGCGGCTCGCCCGTCGTGAGGTGGAGGTCGGAGGCTCCCCGGCCCACCATCTCCACGAAGAGAGCTTCGATCGGGCGGCTGGGATCGGTGGCAAAGCTGGCGGCCGCGGGCGCCGTCTGAGCGGGAGGCGCGGGCGCGGGCGCGGGGACCGCACGGGGCGGAGGTGAGGGCGGCCTCGGGCTCGGCGGAGGTGAGGCGGCGGAAGGGGGCGGGGGGGCCGGCTGGGCGTGCTCCTCGGGCGTCACGCGCGCGATGAGCGCGCCTCCCGGAAAGGCCACCTGAACGAGGAAGCCCCGGTAGAGGAAGCGGCACACGCTCCCCGTATCCAGGAGTGCCTGCTCGGCCGGGCCGGCCATCTCCTTGAGGTAGGCCAGGAGCTGGGGTTCGGCGAGGGGGGACTTGAGGACGGGCACCGTGCCCCCCTCCACGACGAAGTGCGGGATCTCTCCCGATTGCAGCTCCAGGGATTGCGCCCCGCGCGCCGCCATCGCCTCCAGGATCTTGTCGAAGGCCGCCATGCTACTCCTCCACCACTTCGATGGCCGTGACCCACTTCAAGTTGACGAGGTGCAGTCCAGAATCCGTCTCCAGCGGGAGGAACCCGGTCTCTCGGTTGACCACGTCCAAGACCCGCTGCCCGCCCTCCGGCGCGATGGCGTAGAGGGTCCCCACCAGCGGGTCCCCCTCCGCGAAGCGGCATCGGATCCGATGGGTGGGGGCGCCCAGCCTCGCCTCGTAGAAGTACCACTCCACCTCGGCCGGCTCCTCCACCAGCACCCAGCGCACCGCGTCCTTTCGGAGCAGGACGAGTCCGTTGCCCTCCTCCAGCACGGGCACGAAGGGATCGAGGCTTCCCAGGAGGTCGCTGGCGGTCTCCCGGCCGCGGTGCGTCTGGGCCGAGGGCGAGAGAAAGAGGACGCGCTCCACGACGCCGGAGGCGCCGAGATCCAGACGGACCCTGGCGCGCTCCTTGGGCACCTTGTAGTCGCTCATGGCCTCTCCTTACGCCCCCACCGTACACCATGCGGGGGCTGGCGGTCGAGGCCGCATGGGAGGCTCCCCTGGAGACGGGTGGGCCAACGAGGGTTCCGCGCGGCCGGCACAGCCTCCCGCCTCGGCCCCGGGCGCTCGGGGCGGTGTCAAGGGTTGTCTTGCCCCCCAATCCCGCGATGGAACGAGGAAGAGGACGTAGAAAGCAGGTGGGTCAAGCCATTGAAGAAGAGGCCCTCTTCACCCATCACGGGATTGGGGCGCCCTTGAGCCAAAGGCGAGAGGGCACCAAGGGCGGGGTGAGGCTCCACGGGCTTGGCCCGTGGAGCGGGGAGGGAATGGCCCTCCCCGCCGAGAAGAAGACTTGTTTCCCCCCGTGAACGGCAGCTTCTCTCGAAGGCGACGCCCTTTCAACCGTGGAATCGGGGTTGCCTGGGTGGTGCCGGCCCGCGAAGGGCCTGGCTCCCGATGTGGATGGGGAACCGCGCCTGGGCGGTTCCGCGCGCGCCCTCAGCCCGCCTTGCCGGCCTTGGCCGCCTTCTTCGGTGGCGCTTCGAGCTTCCGGACGCCCTCGATGTGGATGGTGATCTCCACGTCATCGCCCAGGAGCAGGCCGCCGTCATCCAGCACCTTGTTCCAGGTGATGCCGTAGTCCTTTCGGTCGAGCGAGGTGTGGAGGGAGAAGCCGATGCGCTCGTTGCCCCACGGGTCCTTGGCCTTGCCCGTGAAGGAGACGGGCAGGACCACCTCCCGCGTGACCCCGTGCATGGTCAGCTTCCCGTGGACGTCGTAGAGGTCCTTGCCCTTGGGGACGATCTTGGTGCTCACGAAGGTGATGGTCGGGTATTTGTCGGCGTCGAAGAAGTTGGCCGAGCGCAGGTCCTTGTCCCGCATCTCCACGTGGGTGTCGATGGAGCCCGCCTGGATGGTGAACTGCACGGAGGAGGCGGCGGGGTCCTTCGGATCGGCCTGGATGCTTCCCGAGAACTGGTTGAACTGCCCCTGCACCCTGGAGATCAGGTGGCGGACGCTGAACCCCACGGAGGAGTTGGCCGGGTCGATCTGAAAGGTCTTGGCGGGCTCCGCCGCGAGCAGGCCCACGGCGGTGAGGGCCGCGGCGGCCACGAGGAGCATCGGAAATCGGACGGTCCTTCTCATCATTCTCTCTCCTGTTCGACTGCTGCGGCGCCGCGCCAAGCGGCCGACCGTGGCCGCTCCATCGCCCTTCGGCCCGCACAGCCTCACGGGGAACAACCGCGGGGCCAGGCGTTTATTTCCCCCCGCGCCTCGCGCGCCAGCCTCGCCCCCTCCTCCGACTTCCCTTCGGCCGGGCCCGGCCCCTGGCGCCCGGGCGCTCGGATTCCCCTCCCCGCAAGGCCGAGAAGGCCCGCGCCTGGACCCGCTCCGGCGCCCGTGCGAGGATGGATCGAGGAGGAGGCCATGAAGGAGTGGATGGCAGCCAGACGGGAGCTTCAGAAGATCCCCGGCGTGGGACCGAGCATCGCGCGGGACCTGTGGGAGCTGGGCTACGGTGCCCCGGAGGGGCTTCGCGGGGCCGATCCCCAGGCCATATACGAGAAGATCAACGCGCTGAGGGGCGTGCGGCAGGACCGTTGCCTCCTCTACGTCTTCCGCTGCGCCGTCTACTTCGCCTCCACACCCGACCCGCGCCCCGAACTCCTCCGCTGGTGGGCCTGGAAGGACCCGCCGGCCGACCGGCCGGCCAGCCGCCGTGTGATACCAACTTGACGGCAAAGATAGAGTAATATAGAGTGGGTTCGGAGGGGTGCCATGAGAAACCCTTCGGAGTTGGCGCCATGGTTTTCAGCTGAAGAGCTTCTGGCTTGGGTTCAGGAGGCCGGTG
>JAJYCJ010000044.1:8102-24892 GCA_021778515.1 Acidobacteriota bacterium | reverse complement strand
CCTGAGTGAGCTTGTCGCGGTGGCCCGTGAAGGGGACGGGTTCGGGAGGCAGGTCCAGGATGCAGCTCTCCGCGAGGTCGGGGGCGCCGTTCTCCGCAAGGATCGCGGCCTCCCTCACGAGGGCCCGTAGGCCGAACCGGGTGTACTCCTCGCGCCTCACGGGACGCCCCAGGGTCAGCAGGTCCACCATGAGGGTGTTGAGCCTCCGGGACTGATCCTTGATGTGGGCCAGGTATTCGCCGTAGGCGGGTTCGCCCGAGAGCTTCCGCTCCAGGGCCGCCACGACGGTCTGGATGGCGAAGAGCGGGTTTCGCACCTCGTGGGCGACGCCCCCCGCGATCATGCCGATGGTCTGCAGCTCCCGCGCCTCTTCCAGCCGGTGCTGGAGGGCCACCTCGGCGGTGACGTCGCGCTGCGTGGCCACGAAGGCGGCGATGCCGCCGGCTTCATCCAACACGGGCGAGACGGTCATCTGGGCCTCATAGGTGCCGCCGTCCTTGCGCCGGTTGGCGACCCGGCCGCGCCACGGGGCGCCCGAAAGGATCGTCTCCCACAGCTCCCCGTAGAACTCCGGGCCCTGCGCGCCGCTCTTGAGGAGCCTGGGATTGCGTCCGAGCAGCTCGTCCCGGCTGTACCCCGTGAGCGCTTCCATGGCGGGATTGACGTAGAGGATGCCACCCGCGGGGTCGGTCACGCACGCCGCCTCGTGGGACTGGACGATGGCCGTGGAGAGGAGGCGCATCTCCTCCTGGGCCTTCCGGAGGTCAGTCACGTCCATGCAGGTGCCCTCGATGATCGTGAGGGCGCCGGTCTCGTCGGGGACGAGGGTGGCGTTCTCCAGCAGCCACAGTTCCGATCCGTCCTTCTTGCGCCCGCGGCTCAGGACGTTGGTCACGGTGCCCTCCCCCAGGAGCCGGTTCCGGAAGTAGTTCATCCCTCCATGGTCCTGGTAGAAGTCCTTGACGGGCCGGTCCAGGATCTCCTCGACGCTCCCGTAGCCGAACATGCGGGCGAAGGCGAGGTTGCACTCGATCAGCCCCACCCCGACCCTGCTGCGGAAGACCCCGGCCACGTTGCGCTCGAAGAGGCCCCGGTAGCGCCGCTCGGATTCCTGCAAGGCATCGAGGGCCCGCTGGCGCTCCGTCACGTCCAGGGCCACCACCAGGGCCGCCGGCCTGCCGTCGAACTCCAGGGTGTGCGAGGTGATCTCCACCTGGATGAGCTGGCCGTTCTTGAACCGGTGGAACCACGGACCCGATTGCCGCAAGGGCGACCGGGGGCGGGAGAGGTGCTCGTCCAGCTTGGCCCGCTCCTCTTTGGGTCTGAGGTCGTGCAGGCGCATGGCCAAAAACTCCTCCCTCGTGAAGCCGTACTTCTGGAGCGTTGCCCCATTCACCTCCAGGAAGCGCAGGCTCTCGCGGTCGTAGACCCACATGGGGTGCGGATGGCGCTGGAAGAGGTCGCGGAACCGCTCCTCGCTCTCCCGCAGGGCCACCTCGGCCTTCTTGCGCTCGGTGATGTCCAGGCAGAGGGCGAAGGTTCCCACCACGGTGCCCCGTTCGACGTGGGGCGAGGCCGACACCAGCAGGTCCCGCCGCTCGCCGTCGGGCCGGCGGATGGCCGCCTCGTAAGTGCTCTGGAGGCCCTTCGCCCGGAGGACGCTCTCCTTCCGAAAGCGGGCGAACTCGTCGGGCGAGGCGAACTCCGAGAGGTTGCGGCCCACGAGGGAGCCGGGCTCCACGCCGAAGATGCGGTCCTGGGCCGGGTTGCTGTAGAGGACGTTCTCCTGGAGGTCCACGATGCCCACCCCCTCGCTCAGGCTCTCCACCAGGTTGCGGTACCGCTCCTCGCTTTCCTGGAGGGCCGCCTCGGCCTCCTTCTGGGCGGTGATGTCCAGCAGGTGACTGATGAAGTAGAGCGGGCGGCCCGCCTCGTCGCGCAGGAGGCTCGACCGGACGTGGGCCCGCACGGCGCCGCCATCCCTTCGGAGGTACCGCTTCTCGACGGAGAAGCCGTCCGCCTCGCCCCGGAGGGCGGCGGCCACCTCACGCGCCCCCACGCGGAGGTCGTCCGGATGGGTCACCTCCTTGAAGCTGCGGCCGACCAGCTCGCCCTCCTCGTAGCCGAGCCAGCTCACCAGGGCCCGGTTGACGCGGATGAACCGCCCCTCCGGGCTCATCAGGGCCATGCCCACGGCGGCCCTGTCGAAGGCGGCCCGGAAGCGGGCCTCGCTCTCGCGCAGGGCCTCCTCGGCGCGCTTGCGGGCGGTGATGTTCTCGAAGACGGCGATGAAGTGGTCGCGCTTCGGGCTGTAGGCGGTCACGGAGAACCAGATCCCGAGCGGGGGCACGAAGGTCTCGATCTTCTCCGGCTCTCCGGTCCGGGCCACCCGCCCGTACACCTCGAAGAGGCCGGGATTGGATTCGCGAATGCCCGGAATCACCTCGGAGACCCTCCGGCCCACCACCTCCCTCAACCCCGTCAGGCGCGGGAAGGCGTCGTTCACGTCCAGGTAGACGAAGTCGCACGGACGGCCCTCCTCGTACAGCATGAGACAGTGGGCCAGCCCTTCGCGCATGTTCTTGAAGAGGGAGTGGTAGCGCTCCTCGCTCTCGCTCACCGTCAGCGCCCGCCGGGCGTTGGAGATGGCCAGGCCCACCGTGCGGCCGATGGTCATGAGCGTGTCGAGGCGGTGGGGCTCCAGCTCCGGGGGTTCCCTGAAGAGCAGGTTGAGGCTGCCGATGACCTCTTCCTGGGCCAGGATGGGGACGCAGAGGATACCCTGCATCCCCTCCGCGTTCAGAAAGTCCCTCACGCCCTCGTAGAGGCGGGGGTCGCCGGCGACGTCCTGGCTGCCCACCACCCGGCGCTCCCTGACCGAGAGCCCGGTGATGCTGCCCTCGATCGGCATGACGGCAGCGGCCTCCAGGGTGTCCTCCCGGAAGCCTTCGGCGTAAGCCAGCTTCGCGATTCCCGCCGGCTCGTCCACCCAGAAAAAGGCGACGGCGGGAGAACCCACGAAGCCTCCGAGCGCCTTCGTGGAAGTACGGATGATTCCCTCGACCCCTTGGGAGGCAGCCAGCGCCTCCGACACGGAGCGCAGCGCTTCGAGGAAGGCGTTGCGCTCGCGCAGGCTGGCCTCCGAGCGCGCCAACACCTCCTGTTGGAGAGCCCGCTCGCGGGCGCTCTCCATGTTCCCGAGCGCGTAGCCCGCGTTGGCCGCCAGGTCCTCCAGGAGGCGCACCTCCTCCTCGCCGAAGGCGTCGGGAAACGAGGAGTAGACGCCCAGGGCTCCGGCCACCGCGCCCCGAACGCGCAGGGGGCAGGTGGCGAGCGACCGGTGGCCCGTTCTCGCGACCCGTTCCCGCCATGGGGCGGCGGAAGAGTCTTTCGAGAGGTCTGGAATGACCACCGGGCGCCCCTCGCGAATGGCCGTACCGGCTGGCCCTTCGCCTTCGGGCGTGTGATCCCACCGGATGGTGACCTTTCCGAGGTAGGCGGCCCCTTCCCCCGCGCACGCATTCGGAGAGACCCGTCCCGTGCTCTCCTCCTTGAGCCCGATCCAGGCGGTGCGAAAGCCGCCGTGCTCCACGAGCGCCCGGCATATCCCGTCCAGCAAGCCCTGACGGCTCTCTTCCCGGACGATATTCTGGTTGATCTCGGTGATGGTCCGCAGGAGGCGGTTCAGCCGCAGGATGCGGGCATCGGGCGCCTCGCGGGTGCGCCCGCTCCGGGGGCTTGGCCGGCGGGAGCCCGCGGCGCCTGAGCCTCTTCCGGATGCCGTGCCCTTATCCCCGGCTTTTGTCACGGCTCCCTCCAGCGTGCCGCGCCGTCGGAGGGTGGACCCGCCCGCGTCAAAATGGCCCTCTGCCGGCAAGGTGTCGAAAACAGGGTGAAGTATTGAATCCGGGGACAACCCTGTCAAGGGAGGCCGGGAGGCGGAACGCAAGAATCACCACGAAGGCACGAAGGCGCAAGGCAAAGATGGCCCTGGAAGGGAAGGAGAAAACTCCCGGCGCGAGAGCGGGGGAGCGGAGCGACCGATCCGCGGGGAAAGTGCCGCGCTGAGCCTGACAGCGCCCCCTTCTTTGCGTCTCGCGTCTCGCGTCTCGCCTCCAGCCCGGCGTAGGAGCGCTCTCCAGGGCGCGATGGAGGGTGCGGGTCCGGCGCATCGGCCTCTGGAGAGGCCTCCTACGAGTGGCCTCATCCCATCTTGCGTTTCGCGTCTCACGCCTCGCCTCTCGCCTCACTGCGCCGGCGGGGAAAAAAGGTCCCGGTCGGGCGCGGCGGCCGGGGTGGAAAGTCCGGGATGCCGGACAGGGGGAAGGGCCTCAAGCCTGCCGATTCGACCACGCGCCAAAGTGACCTAACTCATTGCGGTATGGGCATTCTGGCCGGATGCGCATCACGATCTCCCCGGCTCCCTCGGCAGTCGGCACGATGATTGCAAGCTCTGCACCGAGGCCTAACGCGTGAGAGGGTGGCCGGAAAGGAGAACCAAAGATGAGAACCCTACGATTTTTGCTTTCGCCCCTGCTTGCCTGTGCCCTTCTGGCAGGGGGGCTGTCGCTCCACGCGCAGGGGAGCCTGTATTCACCCGACCAGATCAACCAGATGGTGGCCCCCATCGCGCTCTACCCCGACGCGCTCATGAGCCAGGTCCTGATGGCCGCGACCTTCCCGGATCAGGTCACGCAGGCCGATCAGTGGCTCCAGGCCAACCCCAACCTCACGGGAAGCGAGCTGGATGACGCCCTGGCGACGGCCACCTGGGACCCCAGCGTCATCGCGCTGTGCAAGTTCCCCAGCGTCCTGGACAGAATGGCGCAGAACATCACCTGGACCACCGATCTGGGCAACGCCTTCCTGAACCAGAGGGCCGACGTGATGAGCGCCGCGCAGACGCTGCGCGCCGCGGCCTATAGGAACGGCTATCTCAGGACCACGACCCAGCAGCGCGTGGAGGTGCAGGGCCCGGACATCGTGATCCAGCCCTACACGCCGGACGTGATCTACGTCCCGGCCTACCAGCCCGCGGTGGTCTACGGGCCTCTCTGGAGCTACCCCACCTACTACTACCCGGACGTGTGGGCCCCGTGGCCCGGGTACTCGTTCGTCAACGGATTCGCGTGGGGTCTCGGCTTCGCCGTGGGCAACATCCTCTTCGGCGGGTGCGACTGGAATGACAACAGCGTCTTCGTAAACAACACCGTGATCGTGAACAACGCCATCTACCACAAC
Organism: Acidobacteriota bacterium; assembly: GCA_021778515.1. GTDB lineage: Bacteria > Acidobacteriota > UBA4820 > UBA4820 > DSQY01 > DTPS01. Next base: position 19,651 of record JAJYCJ010000044.1, on the reverse strand, counting down.
ACCCCCTACTACCGCGGCGGATACTGGAACGGCCGCCTCGGCCCGCAGGCTTGGTCCCCTCAGGTGGCGAGGGCGAGCTACCTCCGCGGTGGAGTCGGCGCGCCCTACGGCGGGAGAACCTACGGACGAGTCCACGGGATCAGCGCCAGGCCGGGAGGCTATCAGCCCCGCACCATTGAGCGAGCCGGCGTGAACGGCCCCCGCGGCATTCAGGGGGGTGGCACGCGCCTTCCCGCGGTACACGGGCCCACGGGCTACACGGCGCGCGGCGTCAGCCGCCCCGGGACGCGCGGCCCGACGGGCAATCCGGAACGCGGCATCAACCGGGCCGGAGTGCACGGCCCCACGGGTTACGCGGCGCGCGGCACCAACCGTGCGGCGGTGCATGGCCCCACGGGCTACGCGGCGCGCGGCACTAACCGTGCGGCGGTGCACGGCCCCACGGGCTACACGGCGCGAGGCTATAACCGTCCGGCGGTGCACGGACCCGAGGGCTACACGCGGCCCGCTTACAACCGTCCGGCGTACCACCCACCCACGACCTATTCGCGGCCAGGGTACAGCCGGCCGAGCTATCGCGCTCCGGCGTACCACGCCCCCAGCTACCGCGCTCCCGCCTACCATGCTCCCGCGTACCGCGCCCCGGCGTACCGCGCCCCGGCGTACCGTCCTCCCGCGAACTACGCCAGGCCCCACTACGCTCCGCACGCCGGCGCCGTGAGATCTGCGCCCGCCCCCCACTACGGAGGACACCAGGGACACAGGCGCTGACCGAGATTTTGCCCTACCGGTTTCAAGGATCGGGGCGCGGTGACCGCGCCCCGATTTTCTATGGGGATGCCTGCCGGAGGGTATTCTCGTGGCGCCCCGCGGAGGGCTCCACTGGAAGGTTCTCTGTCGCCGTCCCGGCCAGGTCTCAGCCCTTTTCTTACACCTCGATCTTGGCGAAGAGGTAGGCGCCGAGGGCCAGGAGGAGGGCGGTGAGGCCGGCCAGCACGCCGAGGTCGGTGGCGGCTCCGAAGTGACAGGCCGTGCCCGCCAGGGCCGAGCGCAGGCCGTCCACCCCGTAGGAGAGCGGGTCCACGGCGGCCATCACCTGCAAGGGGCGCGGGGCGTCCGCCAGGGGGAAGAGGGCGCCCGACAGAAAGAAGAGCGGCATCACCAGGAAGTTCATGATGAGCTGGAAGCCCTGGAAGTCCGAGAGCAGGGAGGCGATGGCCGTGCCCAGCGCCGTGAACAGGACCCCGATGAGCACCATGTACAGCAGGGCGTAAAAAAGGGCCGCCGGGCCCGAGACGCGGACGCCCGCCACCAGGCAGATGGCCGCCACGATGAGCCCCTGAAGGACCGCCACGGTGGCGCCGCCGGCCGTCCTTCCCAGCATGATCGTCAGCCTCGGCACGGGCGCCACGAGGGTCTCCTTGAGGAAGCCGAACTGCCGGTCCCAGATCAGCTCGATGCCCGAGAAGACGGCGGTGAAGAGGATGGTCATGGCGATCACCCCGGGCGCCAGGAACTGCAGGTAGTTCCCCTGGCCGGCCTTGCGGAAGATGGGGCCGAAGCCGAAGCCGAGGGCCAGCAGGAAGAGGAGGGGTTGGCCGAGGGACCCGATGATTCGGGTGCGCGAGCGCAGGTAGCGCTTGAGCTGCCGGAGCCAGAGGATATAGATGGCGCTCATGCGCGCCTCCCGCGCCAGAGGCGGGACATCCGGCGCATCTGGTCGAGGCCCGTGGCCTCCTCCTCGCGGATGGTCTCTCCGGTGAGGGCGAGGAAGGCCTCTTCGAGGGTCTGGCTCCCCGTGCTCGACTTGATCTCGGCCGGCGAGCCCTGGGCCACGATGCGCCCGTGGTCGATGATGGCCACGCGGTGAGCCACGCGGTCGGCCTCCTCCATGATGTGGGTGGTCAGGAAGACCGTCACCCGCTCCGCCTCGTTGAGCTGCCGCACGTGCGTCCAGAGCTGGTTGCGCGTCTGGGGGTCGAGGCCGAGGGTGGGCTCGTCCAGGAAGAGGATCTTGGGGGTGTGCAGGAGCCCCCGCGCGATCTCCAGGCGCCGCCGCATGCCCCCGGAGAACTGCTTCACCGGCGAATCCCGCCGCTCCCACAGATCGAAGAGCTTGAGGAGCCGCTCGATCCTCTCGGCGCGCACCTTTCGGGGAACCTTGTAGAGCACGCCGTGGAAATCCAGGTTCTCGTAAGCCGTCAGCTCATCGTCCACGCTCGGGTCCTGGAAGACGATGCCGAAGCGCTTGCGTGCCTCGTTGGGGCTGGCCGCCGGGTCCAGGCCGTCCAGCTCGACGGAACCCGAGGTGGGCTTCAGGAGCGTCGTCAGCATCTTGATGGTGGTGGTTTTCCCGGCGCCGTTGGGACCGAGGAAGGCGAAGATCTCCCCCTCCCGCACCTCGAAGGAGATGCCGCGCACGGCCACGAAGGTGCCGAAGGTCTTCACGAGGTTGCGGACCTTAATCAATGGGGCTCCTCTCTCAGATCTGGGTCCATCCTGCCTGCCCAAAATGGGTTGCCTGCTCCGACCCCGGCCGGGCCTCGGCCGCGCCGTTGGCGCGGCGCCTGGAGCCTGGTCCGGGCGCGTCCACGCCAGCGTGGCCGCGCTCCGTCCGCAGGCCCCTAGCCGCCCTTCGGGCGCCAGGCCCGGCCTCACCTGCCGAAGAGCGTCCCCCCACCCTCCACAGGTGCGCCGGCGGCGTCGGACCTATTGCGGCGTCAGCCTTCGGCGGCTCGCTCCTCGACGTACATCCCAGTACGCCTGCGTCGCGGCCGCCTCGGCTTCCTTGCACTAGGCCCAACGGCGCCGGAACGCGCCTTCCTCCGCTTCGCTCCGGAAGGCAGCAGGCCCAAAAGAAAGGCGCCATTGTCTTGGGCGGCCATGATTGTCCTGGCGGCAATTTCAATAGCTCTTCGGGCTCTCGCTGTTGCTCTGGGGAGGAAGCTTGAACTGCTCGGGCCGCTCCTTGACGACCTCGCGCAGCCAGTCCTCGGGGTAGCCCAGCTCCTGCGGCTCGCCCTTGTCGTCCTGCACGTAGCCGTCGTTGTACTTGGTGAAGAGGTCCGCCGCCAGATCCTTCCAGCGCGCGAAGACCTCCTCGCCGGCGCCCACGCTGTAGTCGGCGAGGAACCGCTTCGCCCGTGCGGGGTCGCTTTTCATCATGTCCAGCGCGGTCTTCTCGACCGCCGGCTGGAGGGCGAAGAAGTTCCCCTCCAGCTCCCGCTGGACCTTCACGATGTCCTTCACCATATAGCTGTATTTGAGCTGGGCGTAGTTGGCCACCAGGTTGAAGACCCACCACGCCGAGTCCCACGAGAAGCGGTGCAGGCTGCCTCGCGCGAAAGCGGGCGGCACCGCCGAGATGCCCGCGTAGAGCGGGAAGTAGCAGCTCGTGTAGGTGTCGTCCACTCCGTACCACAGCACGCCGCCCACGGGATCGGGCAGGAAGGAGCGCATGTCGGCCACGTAGGAACAGCCCGTCTGCTGCGTGGAGATGGGCCGCTCCCAGGCGTAGGTCTGCCCGTCCAGCGTGAAGGTGATGGGCCGGTCCCTCAGCGGCGAGCCGAAGGGGCCCGCGTCGATCCCCTTGGTCATGTCCAGCGGCGTCCCCTCGTAGTGGTCGCGCATGAGCGCCATCACGTCCTGCACCGAGAGCTTCTGGTCGGCCTTGATCCAGAGCGGGTAGGGCTTGGCGCCGGCCACGCCTCGGTTGCGGTCCATGGAGAGGTGAAGCGAGGGCGCCGCGCGCCGGAAGATGGACCAGACGCGCGTGGAGGTGTAGCGCAGCTTCTCGGGCGTCGCGGGGCAATAGGCGTGGCAGAAGCGGAAGGGGCCATCGGTCTTGGGGTTGTAGAAGCCCTTGGCGATGGCGAAGTCGATGACGTCGGGCGAGTAGAGGCAATTCGCGGGGTCGTGCAGGGGGAAGGTGCCGATGCGGGCCTTGTTCGCGTGGGCTGCGATCATCCCGTCGGGCACCCGCTCCGCGACCCACAGCGCGCCCTTCACGCCGTCGCCGCGGCCGATCATCTCCAGGATCCAGGCCTCGTTCGGGTCGGCGATGGAGAAGGTCTCCCCCGTGGAGCCGTAGCCGTATTTGGCCACGAGGTCCGTCATGACGGCGATCGCCTCGCGCGCCGTGCGGGCCCTCTGGAGCGTGATCTCCATGAGCGGCCAGTAGGGGATGCCCTCGCGCTTGTCCTGGAGCTCAAGCCGCCCGTCGAAGGTGGTCTCGCCGATGGCGAGCTGGTGCTCGTTCATGATCCCGCACGCGGCGTAGGTGTGCGGCACCTGGGGGATCGTCGCCCTGACTCGGCCGTGCCAATCCTTGATCTCCAGCATCTCCCCCGGCTCGTGGTCCGCGGCCGGGATGGCGCGCAGGATCGGGTGGAACTCGCCGTCCACCGAGTAGGTGATGATCACCGACCCGTCCGCCGAAGCCCCCTTCGTCACCAGGATGTTCGTGCAGCCGGAAGCCGGCCTCGCGACCCACGCCGCCATCAGCACCGACAGGAGCAGCATTCCCTTGCGCATCGTCTCACCCCATCGTCATCGCGGCGGCGCCTCCCGCCCGCCGAGTGGCCATCCTAGCACGGGGAGATTGGGGGGAAGTAGGAAAGGGGACGGGCCGGAGAGCGGGGAAGGAGTTCGGCCGTCCCGCCTCTTCCGCGGGGCGGGCGCCCCGCCCGTCCATCGTCAAGGGGTTCACGCTCGCTTCCTGGGCCTTCAGACCCCACGAATGGCTATGTTGTCCCATGGTATTCCATGGGTCCATGTTTCGTCTTTCTGGCGAACGCAGCGACTCCAAAATCGAACGCCGCGAACCATGACTGTCCAAGACAATTTCGGCTCGCGCTTGTGCAGTTCGCCTTCTGAAGCCAAGCGGAGAAAGGCGCGTTCCGGCGCCGATGGGCCTCACGCAAGGAAGGTGATGCGGCCGCACCGGAAGCGTACTCCCTCTCCGCGCCCCCGCGCGGCGAAGGGCCGCGGGCCTTGCCGCCGACCGGTTGCCATCGGCTGCCACACGGCCTTTTCGGACGGGTGTATGATCATTCTCATGGGGGTCTGTTCGGGTTGCGGGAGAAGTCTGACGGAGGGGGTGTTCTCCTGTCCGCACTGCGGGGGGACGGCGGTTCCGCCGGGCCGCGAGCGGGACTTGCAGCCGCTCTTTCGCCCCGGCGACGTCCTGGAGGGGCGGTTCCAGGTCGAAAAGGTCCTGGGCACGGGGGCCACGGGCGTGGTCTACGGGGTGCTGGACATGCTCCGGCAACACCGCGTGGCCCTGAAGGTGCTGTGGGAGGCGGCTGAGAAGGACAGCGCCTCCTTCCAGCGCCTGCGGCGGGAGATCGGAGCCTCGCAGCGCGCGCCGAACGAGCACCTGGTGGCCATCCACGACCTCATCCTGGTGGGGAACCGGCCGGCTCTCGTGATGGAGTGGGTGGAGGGCGAGTCGCTCCGCGAGAAGGTCAAACGGGACGGCGCGCTGCCCTGGCGCGAGGCGGCGGACCTCGTGCGGCAGGTCCTCCTGGGGCTCGCGCACCTGCACCGGCTGGGCATCGTCCACCGCGACGTCAAGGGCGGCAACGTCCTGCTGGGCGCCGACGGGACCGCCAAGCTCGGCGACTTCGGCCTGGCCAAGGGGGAGGAGCTGGGAGCCAGCCTTACGGCCACGGGGGCTTCCCTGGGAACGCCCGGCTACATGGCGCCGGAGGTGATCCGCGGCGGCGAGGCGACGGCCGTGTCGGACCTCTACAGTACGGGGGTGCTGCTCTTCGAGCTGCTCTCGGGGCGCCTGCCGCACCAGGGACTGTCGGCGCTGGAGGTGGCGAGCCGCCAGATCACCGAGGGGCCGCCCCTTCACCTGCTGAAGGAGAAGAGGGTGCCCCGGTGGCTCGCCCGCATCGCGGCGCGCCTGCTGGAGCGGGAGCCGAGGGACCGCTTCTCCTCGGCCGGAGCCGTGCTGGAGGCCCTCGAAAGCCATTCGCCGGGCTTCGCCGTGGCGCGGCGCTGGCGTCTGAGGGCGGCCATGATCCTCCTGGTGGCCCTCGCGGCGGTGGGGCTCTACGGCCTGCGACGCTGGATGGCCTACCAGGCCCCGCTCACGATGACCTTCCACGATCGGACCCTGGAGGCGCGCGACCCTTCGGGCCGGGTGGTCTGGACCCGCGAGATGCCCAGGACCATCCAGTCGGCCATCTACGGCCACTTCGGCCCCGGCGGGAAGCCCGCCGTGGCCTGCGCCATCACCTGGGCAGCCGGCTTGAGCACCGTCTTCTCCTCGGACGAGCAGGCCAATCAGCTGTATCTGTTTGACCGGAGCGGCTCCATACTCAACAAGCAGGCATTGTTCATGGACGAGAATCCCCTCGAGGCGCACTACAGCGTGCGGCTTAGCACCCACCAATTCTCCCGGCGCGGCCATGATCTGCTCGTGCTGTTGATGACGCAGGAGCTGTGGTACCCCTGTTCCATCAAGGTCCTGGACTACGACGAGGCGCCCCCCGGAGAGGCGCCGGTGTCCTGTCACTGGGATTGCTCCCTCTACAATTCGGGCTACCTCAACTCCTGGGCCTACCGCGACCTGGACGGCGACGGCGTGGACGAGATCGTGTACGCCGGCGTCAACAACCGCCTCTACTGGAGCGACGTGGTGGGAGCCGCGAAGCTCAGCACGAAGGGCCCTTGGACCCAGGGCAAGGTGGAATCACCGGATTTTCAGGCCGGCCATCTGCCGCTTTACTACCGCTGCTTCTCCTTCCGTTTCTTTTCGGGCCTCTCCCTGAAGGATCCGGGGCCAACCCAGCCGCTGAGCCTCGCCTTCCCCGGCGGGCCCTCGTACGGGTTGGACGGCGCCGGCGGCCTGCGGGGGCCGAGGGGCATGGTGCCTCCGCCGGAGGCGAACCTGGCACGGTTGAATGGGGGCCTGGCCAACCTCTGCGCCCTGCGCGATTCGGAGCAGTGGGAGGAGCTTCTGGGCGACGCCCGCGCCTGGTCCAGCGGTGCCGAGGGGGCTTACGTGTGGCTGGGCCGCCTCTTCCAGGCCCAGGCGCTCATGGGGCTGGGGAGGTACGACGATGCTATTCGCCTCCTGGATGAGGGGATGGCTGCGGGAGGGGGCGGCTTCATCCCGCCTTACGCCTACCAGTTCCAGCTCGACAGCCTTTTCCTGGGCGGGCGCTACAAGGAGTGCCTGGCGATGGCGAACGACCTGCCCGCCGAAGTTCGCAGGGACAGGCCCGAGCTGGCCATCACGGCGGCTTGGGACGCCCTCTACTCAGGCGCTCCCTCGGTGGTAAGCCACTGGATGGCTCCGGGCAGCTTCAGCCGCTACGGTTGGGAGCCCGACCTCTTCGAGGGGATCGGATCCTTCCTGAGGGGCGATTTCGCCGCGGCGGAGACCCAGCTCCGCGGCATGCTGGCCTCCTCGGGGCGACACATCTCCGATCCCGGTCGGTGGCTCGTGCAGGTCCTCGTCAGCGAGGGCAAGGTGGGGGAGGCCCGCAAGCTTCTGGATGAGGAGGTCGCCGCCTTTCCCGCCGACCACCTCGACGACGGCGAGACCGCGCTGTGGCTCCGCTGGAACGAGGGCTCTCGGTCCGCGCTCGTGGCGTCGCGGTTCGACGCCCTCGCCGCCAAGAAGCGCCTGGAGGCAAGGACCACCGTGGAGACCCGCGCCCTCCTTCCCGTCACCCTCGCCCGCGACGCCGCCGTCCACCGCGCCGCCGGCCAGGACGCCGAGGCCGCGCGCCTCAAGGCCGAGGCGCTTCGCCTCGCGCCAGCCGAGTGGCAGCCGCTCCTCGATGAGATCGCGGGAAGCCGATAGAGGCCGGGGCTCGCCGCGCAGACGCGGAGAATGGGACGAAGTGAGGAGTGCGGAGTACCCCAAATCCCTTGGCGGGTGAAGATCGTCTTCCACGGAAGCTACCATCCATGATCCTTTCGGAGCCACTCCAATGTCCAATCGCTGGATTCGGGTAATCGCTTAATTTCTTAATTGCTTAATTGCTTAATTTCTTAATTGCTTAATTGCTTAATTGCCTAATCGCCTACTCGGGCTTCAGCCCGTACTTCTTCAGCTTCAGGTAGAGGTTGGGCCGGGTCATGCGGATCTCGCGGGCAAGGCCGGCCATGGAGCCGTGGTGGTCTTTCATCCGCCGGCGGAAGTACTCCTCCTCGAACCGCTCGTAGGCCTCCGACCAGGGAAGCCGCCACAGGCCGGCGTCCCGCTGCCCGCTGCCCGGGTGGTAGCGCTCCAGCGCGGCGGTGACCATCTCCTCGGTGACGACGGGCCCTTCGCCCATGAGGACCATCTGCTTCACGACGGCCTGGAGCTGGCGGACGTTGCCGGGCCAGGGGTAGCTTCGCAGCGTCTTCACGGCCTCCTCCTCGAAGCCCCTCACCGCCTTGCCGAACTCGCGGTTGGCCACGTGCAGGAAGTAGTTGGCGAGCAGCAGGATGTCGCCGCCCCGCTCGCACAGGGGGGGGATGCGGATGACCGTTCCCGCCAGCCGGAAGTAGAGGTCCTCGCGGAAGCGGCCGGAGCGGATCAGCTCCGAGGGGTCCTGGTTGGTGGCGGCGATGAACCGGACGTCCACGGGGCGGCTGCGGCTGCTGCCCAGGGGGGCCACGTGCTTCTCCTCCAGCACCCGCAGAAGCTTGGGCTGAAGCCCCACGGGCAGGTCGGCGATCTCATCCAGGAACAGCGTGCCCCCGCTGGCCTTCTCGAACAGGCCCGCGCGGCTACGGTCGGCCCCCGTGTAGGCGCCCCGCTCCACGCCGAAGAGCTCGCTCTCCAGCAGGGTCTCGGGGATGGAGGCGCAGTTGATGGGCACGAAGGCCCCCGCCGATCGCTTGGAGAGCCGGTGGCTCCTCCTCGCGAAGAGCTCCTTGCCCGAACCGGTGGGCCCCAGGAGCAGGACCGGCACCTCCGTCGGGGCCACCTGGCCGACGGTGCGGATCTCCTTCAGGAGGGCCGGGCACTGCCCCACGATGGGTTCGGCCGATTCGGGGTCGGCCGCCAGGCCCGCCTCGATGGCCCGAATGTGGTCCGCCAGTTCGCCCACGCGCCGCTCGTGCTGCCCCAGCTCCTCGGCCCAGCGCAGCACCAGCCGGCAGAGGACGTAGAGCACGGGAAGGACCTCCTGATGGCGAAGCATCGGGTCCCCGTCCGCCTCCGCGGCGCCGAGGAAGACGGCGCGCTTGCCGCCGAAGTGGATGGGCAGGACCGCCACGCCCAGGCGGCCTTCGCCCTGCGCCAGCTCCACGGCGGCCATCCTGGGCAGCGCGGCCAGTCGCTGGGCCGTCTCCGGCGTGATCTGGCTCTCCGGAAAGGGGCCCTCCTCTCCCTTCAGCGTGAGGCGGCTGCCCTGCCACAGGTAGCACCGGACGGCCCGGCAGACGAGCGCCTCGCGAAGGAGCCGGCAGAGCATGGTCCACTCCTGCCCCGACTTCTCCTCGGCGAGGAAGGTTCCCACCAGGCGGGCCACCTCCTCCACGCTGTAGTGGCGGCGATTGGGATCCTCGTCCGCCGCCGCCGGCTCCGTCCGCCCCAGGCTCACCGTGCTCAGGAGGCGGAACCCCGGAGGAGCCTGTGCGGCGGGCTCGGACTCGGTGGCCGTATTCGCCAGCCGGAGCAGCGCCTCGCCGACCCGCAGGGCCGCCCCGTCCACCAGCACCCCTTCCGGTAGCCTCTCGTCGTTCAGGAAGGTGCCGTTCGTCGAGCCCAGGTCGCGGAAGCGCAGCGCGCTGTGTTCTCGGCGCAGCTCCACGTGCCGCCGCGAGATGTACCTTCCCCTCAGCGGGATCTCGCACTCCAGGCTCGATCCAACCGCCCACGGCCCCGGCCCCGAGAGATAGAGGTCGAAGCCGAGGTGGGAGGGGAGCAGGATGTTCAGGCGGAGCGTTTGAAGGCGGGTCTGCGGTTTGTTCAATCGTCACCCCCCGTTCGTAGCTGGCGCGGTTCTCGGTCGCGCTACCATCATAGGAACCCTGACAAGCGCGCGCAAGGGGAGCTGAACCGCTACTGACTCCCCCCCGTTTTGTGGTCCAGTCAGAATGAGAGGATGGCATGGGTGTTGTTGGACGGCAGGGGCGCGGAGGCCCTAGGCCGGAGCGGACTTGCCGCCTGGACCGCCAACGCTGCGGGGGAGAGGCTCCCCAGCGAGCCATGCGGCCGAAGAATACGGTGCCCGGCCTCAAGGCCTCCGCCTTCCCGCCTCTCAAGGAGAGCGGCCCGTGCGACGGGACGGTGGCGGTCCTGCTGAGGGCCGGGGCCGACCCGCGCGCCAAGAGCCACCTCGGAATGACCGCGCTGATGATGGCGGCGATGGGGAAGTGCCCCGAGGCGCTCGCCATTCTGCTCCCCGTCTCCTGCCTGAACCTGAAGGACGACAAGGACCTCACCGCCCTGGACTACGCAGTGGCGGAGAACCGGAAGGAGGAGGCCAAGGTCCTCCTCGAGGCCGGCGCGAGGCTGCCCAAGGACGCCCACGGCGCACCCCCAGGGCGTCCCCTCCTACCCGATGCCCAAGCCCTCCAGCCTGCGCCACCCGGACCATCGACTGGCGTTGTTATCCGGAAGAACGAGAGCAGAGCTGACCAGACCCGTTCGGTGAGGCGCGGCTGTTCTGCGCGAAGGACACTTTGTATCAAAGCATATACAGCTTAGGCCGGACGCCTCTACTCTACTAATCCCCACTAGGCAAGGGACATGGATCTCTCAACGCGGCGGCCGATGGACGCTCGCTCCTTCGGGATGTATCCCATCCTGACGGCTGAGGCGGTTTATGGCGCGCATAGCCAGCGCCGAGTGTGCCCGGTCATGAAGAGCAACAGCCCGTGGGAATGGGTATTCAGTGCGTGCGAGGTTTCTCTGCCTAACAAGCCGCAAGAGCTTTGTGCCATGGCACGGAAATTGAAAACGAATCGACCCTGATCAGGGGGATTGTCTCATCTCAGAAGAGAGAACATAGGCGGGCGCCTACTCCAGGCCGCCTGCTCGGGGAATCTGCCAGGTTCAGAAGCAGAGGGGAACAAGTCCATGATCTCCGCAGACAGGCCTTCGTCTTGGGTGCGGGCGAGCCGCCGCCAAACCTGAGAAATCCTGCGCCAGAGTTGCTTAGACGGATAGCGAGGGAAATGAGAGATGAGTGGGAAAGCAACGCAAGAGGAAGAGGGGCAAATCGCATTCGGCGAGCCTAGTCGGGGAGATAGGTGGAGCCGATCCGCGGATTGAGGAAGGAGGATCTTCATGCATCGCAATTGGATCTGTAGGTACCTGGTGCTCTCTTTGAGTGCGTGGTGTCTGGTGGCCATAGCCTCTCAGGCCATGGCGCAGACGGGCGACTTGACGGTTACGGTGGACGACCAGAACAATCAGATTGCGTCGAATGGGTCCACGGTTTGTAAGCTTTACCTCGACAATGGCAATTACAACTATACCTATCTGAATCAGGACAAATCAACGAACCCGGCCACCTGGACTGGCTTGAATGCGCACGGTTACTATGTGGAGGCCTACCACAATGGGGCCTCGCCTTTCGGTGGATCGG
>JAJYCJ010000044.1:0-8092 GCA_021778515.1 Acidobacteriota bacterium | reverse complement strand
GGCAATTACAACTATACCTATCTGAATCAGGACAAATCAACGAACCCGGCCACCTGGACTGGCTTGAATGCGCACGGTTACTATGTGGAGGCCTACCACAATGGGGCCTCGCCTTTCGGTGGATCGGAGTTTTGGGGGGCGAAAGCTGAACAGGTGAACGCTGGGCAGACCACGTCAGACACGCTGGTTAGGACGGAGCCCCATTGTCCAGTAGCCCCCGAGTTTCGATTGGGCAGTAGCACCGGCAACAAGCTTGATTCCTCGTCGGTAGTGCAGCCCGGCCAGACGATTTGGGTGAGCGTGCCCGTTACCCAGAGCACGGGAATCAATCAGAACGTCGAAGTCCAACTCGCATTGGATCGGGCAAAGGACACCTCCTACGATCTGAATACGGGACTGTCGGCGGCCCAGACCTGTCCTTCGGGCCAGACGACGTACTTCACCTTTACCGTAACGCCCACTCAATCCGGCACCTATTACTATGCGCTGCAAGTGCAAACCTATACGAGCGCAGCTGTCGGATTCGCCAAAACCGATGGCTGGAACTGGTCCATCAAATCGGCCTTCCAGGTGGCGGCGCAGGCGGGCGACTTGACGGTTACGGTGGACGACCAGAACAATCAGATTGCGTCGAATGGGTCCACGGTTTGTAAGCTTTACCTCGACAACGGCAATTACAACTATACCTATCTGAATCAGGACAAATCAACGAACCCGGCCACCTGGACTGGCTTGAATGCGCACGGTTACTATGTGGAGGCCTACCACAATGGGGCCTCGCCTTTCGGTGGATCGGAGTTTTGGGGGGCGAAAGCTGAACAGGTGAACGCTGGGCAGACCACGTCAGACACGCTGGTTAGGACGGAGCCCCATTGTCCAGTAGCCCCCGAGTTTCGATTGGGCAGTAGCACCGGCAACAAGCTTGATTCCTCGTCGGTAGTGCAGCCCGGCCAGACGATTTGGGTGAGCGTGCCCGTTACCCAGAGCACGGGAATCAATCAGAACGTCGAAGTCCAACTCGCATTGGATCGGGCAAAGGACACCTCCTACGATCTGAATACGGGACTGTCGGCGGCCCAGACCTGTCCTTCGGGCCAGACGACGTACTTCACCTTTACCGTAACGCCCACTCAATCCGGCACCTATTACTATGCGCTGCAAGTGCAAACCTATACGAGCGCAGCTGTCGGATTCGCCAAAACCGATGGCTGGAACTGGCTACCCGCCTTCATGGTGCCTGTGGAGTGCAGCGCTGGTTGGGTTCAGACGATGCCCATGCTTATGGCACGCAGTGGCTACGCCATAACCAGGCTGAACGACGGTAGGATCCTTGTGGCGGGAGGTACGACGACTTCTGTAGAGATCTACAATCCAGCGGCGATGGAATGGACTGCCGCCGCATCAATGGGAACGCCGCGCTCTTATCCCAGCTCAGTGCTCCTGGCTGATGGGCGAGTCCTGGTGAGCGGTGGCATGAATGCCTCTAATCTAGAGCTGCCGTCCGCAGAAGTGTATGATCCGAGCGCCGATGCATGGTTTCCAACAGGTGCGATGCCGAAAGGGAAGAGAGATCATGGGTCCATTCTCTTGAATGATGGACGAGTGCTTGTGTGTGGCAATGCAACGGATGATACAACAGCTGAACTATATGACCCCGCCAGCAACAGTTGGTCTTTGACTGGCTTCACGACCGGATCTCATGACCAGATCTTCTCTCTTACTTTGCTTCCTTCTGGCCGTGTGCTGGCAGCAGGTGGGTTCGATGGCAGTTTCGGAACAAGCCGCTCAGAAGAATACGATCCATCTAGTGGGACTTGGATCAATGTGTCTTGGATGAAAAGCCCAACTGAAAGGCATACCGCGACGCTTCTTCGCGACGGAAAGGTGTTGGTGACAGGTGGATTCACAGGCGCCCAGAATTTGAGTGCATGTGAGCTTTATGATCCTGACACCTTCTCCTGGACAACGACGGGCAGTCTCAACGTAGCGAGATCCGGACAAGCAGCAGTTCAAATTGGCAGCGGCGAGGTGCTTGTTGCAGGTGGAAGCGGAGATGCGACAGCAGAGGTGTATTCACCTGTCTCCGGGCAATGGCGGATGGCCCCAGACCAGTTGCAGGTCGCAAGGACAGACGGGGCCATGTATCGCAACGATGACGGGATGTTGGTAGCTGCTGGGGGTGACACCACAGTAAGCGTTGAGGAGCATTGCGACACAGCCTGCATAGGGCCGCAAGCCTCTATTGCCCCTCCAACTAACGTGGCCTTGGGGGGGACCATAACGCTCCACTGCATCTACACCGGTACGGAGCCTGTTGATTTTCAATGGTTTGAAGGCAGTTCTGGGGTTTCCAGCCTGCCTGTAGGAGACAACTCTCCTAGCTATACAACGGCCAGCCTAAGTGCTGACGCGAGTTACTGGGTGCGAACCAGCAATGGTTGTGGGTCCGCCGACAGTGACGCGGTGACTGTGAATGTTTGTACGCTTTCTTGCCAATACACGGTTCCAGCAACGTGGCCGGTGAATACGATCGCAGCGTTTTCTGCGACGGCTACGCCCTCGGGATGCACCGGCACCCCCTCCTACGACTGGGACTTCGGAGACGGCTCGGCGCACGGGAGCGGGGCAACGGTCTTGCATGCCTACACAGTTGCCGGTACCTACAACTGGAGCGTGGCGGCTTCGATGGCCGGGGCCACACCCTGCACCGACTCAGGAACCATCACGATCTCCTCAGGAAGCTGCACAGCCCCATCCATTGATACACAGCCTGCCTCTACGGCCATCGCCTCAGGAGGAACGACGACACTCATGGTGGCGGCAGGGGGTGATCCACCATTACACTACCAGTGGTACCAGGGGACGTCGGGGGACACGGGCACGCCGGTGGGTGCGGACGCGGCGAGCTACACGACGCCGGCGCTGACGGCGACGGCGAGCTACTGGGCGGAGGTGAGCAACGGGTGCGGAAGCGTGGACAGCGACACGGCGACGGTCTCCGTTCCCGCCAGCGAGCCCATCTTCTTCGACGACTTTACCTCCTATCAGGACGTGACGGACCTTAGCAAGATATGGCCAGGAGGGACCGAGCAGGTCTGGCATGCGTCCAAGCCAGGCCGCGTCGCCTTCTCGATCGGGAATGAAGAGCCGCTGGGCAACGGCGACCAATCTCTCGTCTTGACCCATTACCGAAGCGATGGCGTCGGTGATCAGGGTAAAACAACACTCTGGACTCCCATGTGGTTTCGTTACGGTACGTACGTAGCCGTAGTGAAATTTGATGACAGCCAAGCCATTGCCCTTCAAGATACGACAGTTCAATCCTTCTATACCATAAGCGCCGCAAGCGATCCCACGGACTTTTACTCGGAACTGGACTTCGAATATTTGCCCTACAATACATGGGGAGGATCTACTGATACAACGCTTTGGATGACCTGCCATCGGCTCGCCTCTGGGACGTTGAGGCATGGTCAATCATTCCAGTCACCATCGCACCAGCTAGTGGATTCTTACTGGTATGCCCTTTGGATGGACGTCACGGCCAAAGGAGTCCACTTCCAGACCTACTGGTGGGACCCGGCGGCCCTGCGGTGGTGGCTCTTGGCCGGGAGCGATAAGTTTGAGCCGGAGACGCCGGGGGGCACTGCCTATACCCCGCGCTGCAACATGAACATCTCCCTTGAGAATTGGCTAAATGCCAAAAGCCCCAGTAGTTCCTATGACTACGCTACGAACATGCTCACAGATTTCGTCTTCTATGAAAGGGACGCACACATCGACTTCAACACCGTGTGGCAGAAGGCCCTGGCTCTCAAAACGCAGCACCAGCTGGACAACGCTGGGACCTACCCAAAGCCAGCCCCGCCAACTGACTTGGCCGCTCAGGCCCTGTCTCAAAACAGCCTGCAAGTCTCATGGGCCAATCCCGGCGGCGGAACGCAGTTCCTCGTGGAGTTTAGAGTTGATACTGCCGGTAACGAGGGATGGGTGGAGGTGCAGCCCCTCGCCTCAGGCCTGTCCACAATCGTTGCTGGCTTGAAGCCGGGGCTCACCTATGACTTCCGAGCTAGGGCCATCGATGCTACCGGTAACATCTCCGAGTATTCGGGTGAAGAGGTCCCCGCGACCACACCTGGTCCGTTATCTCCAAGTGCGGAGTTGAGCTGGCATGCTCCCGATCCAGACGTTTCGGGTGGCCCGCCGATTGGGCTCGCTGTGGCCTATTCAACGGGCAGTTCGCAAACACTAAGGGCCGCCGAGAGCGTTCGCCGAGTGCAATGCCACCTGTTGGCCCCCGAGGCGCAGGGGGTGCTGCAGGGATACGATGTGTACAGGGCCACGGTGGATGAAGACTCCGCCTATCAGAAGATCAACGAGGAGTTGTTGCCGACTTCGACCTTCTACTTCTTCGATGCCGATCCCCCTATGGGATCCGTTTTCTATAGAGTAAAGGCGGTCTATGACCAGGGCGACAGCGACTGGTCGAACACGGCCAGCGCACAAGTCAGTGACGCCTGTACGCTCATCTGTTCGGCCACCGTTCCCACCACGGCGGTTGGCAACACGCCCGTTAGCTTCGACGCGGCGGCCACGCCCACCAACTGCCAGGGCACACCCTCCTTCCTCTGGGACTTCGGAGACGGTCAGACGAGTACCCTGCAAGACTGCACCCATAGCTACAACACGAGTGGAACCTACCATTGGACCTTGGCGGCCAATCTCAGCGGCGCCACCTGCGGCGAGAGCGGGGACATCACGGTGAACGGGTCGTGCACGGCGCCGTCGATCACGGGCCAGCCTCAGAGCCAGACGATCAGCAGTGGGCAGAGCGCGAGCCTGAGCGTGACGGCGACGGGAGATGCCCCGCTAAGCTACCAGTGGTACCAGGGGACGTCGGGGAGCACGGGAAGCCCGATCGCGGGTGCGACCTCCTCGAGCTACACGACGCCGGCCTTGACGGCGACGGCGAGCTACTGGGTACTCGTAAGCAACGGGTGCGGGAACGCGAACAGCGTGACGGCGACCATCACGGTCAACACCCAGCCTCTGGCGGCCACGGCGCAGGCCCAGCCCACCTCGGGCATGGCGCCCCTGAACGTGACCTTCATGGGATCGGCCACGGGGGGCGTGCCGCCCTATACCTTCACGTGGAATCTGGGGGATGGCAGCACGGCGGTGACGGCCCAGGACCTGACGCACAACTACTTTACCGCTGGAACCTACGGCGTGATCCTGATGGTGAGAGACGCGACAGGGACGACAGCGCAGGACAAGCACCTCTCGATCCAGGTGAAGGCGGTGACGCCGCTGAGCGTGGTGGCTTCGGCGGACAAGACCACGGGGACGGTGCCGTTGGCGGTGACCTTCAGCGCGACGGCGGCGGGCGGGACGGCGCCCTACAGCTACACGTGGAGCTTCGGGGACGGACACACGGAGAGCAGCGAGACGGCGAGCGACACGTACACCCAGCCGGGGAGCTACACGTCCACGGTAACGGTGACGGACGCGGCGGGGGGACAGGCCACCGCCTCCGTGACGATCACGGTCTCGCCGCAGCCGCCGGTGATCACCGGCGTGCAGAAGCTGACCAACCCGCTGAGGCTCAAGATCTACGGCACCAACTTCCACCTCGCGTGCACGGTGAAGATCAACGGGGCCGTGGCGATGACCTCCTGGAAGAACGGGTCCCTGCTGGTGGCCAAGAAGGGCAAAAGCCTGAAGACCCTGCTGCCCAAGGGGGTCCCCGTGCAGATCACGATAGTAAACACCGACGACGGAGGCATCTCGGCCCCCTTCAACTACATGCGCTGAGACCCTCCAATCGACACACAACGTCACTCCCAGGGGGCGGGCCCAGGCCCGCCCCCTGGTCGGTGACGGGGAGACAAGGATGCGGCCAGGCGAGATGGATGCTAGGTGGGCTATACGACGGACTACGACCAAGGTATGGGAAGCTTCACGGCCGCCTTGCGAGAGCTCTTACGCACCCCCTGAGTGGCTTCGATCAGGCGGAGGAAGAACGGGCGTCTCGATGGCCGGTCCGAACGGTCATGTGTCGACCAGGAGAAAGGTTTGCCGGTAAGGGGAAATAAAGGCGAGGTGGAAAAGAAGCCGAGTCCGCTGGGTGTCCTCCTGTGGCCTCCGGATGGGTTCTACAGGGGCGTTCCCTGCACGTGCACGGGAGAGGAGCCCTGCAAGGGGGTGCTCTGCAACGGCGAGTGCGGTTGCGAGGCCTGCGCCGCGGCCGCGGAGGACAACCGACGGGTGGTTGGGGTCGGGCAGGGAACCTGAGCGTGAAAGCCGGGCCACATCAGCCTTGTACGGCACGGGCTGTGGAAGGTCGGTGCATGGCGCCCCCGGCAGGCCGATGCGGCTTATTTCAAAGAGGGTCGAGAGAGATCATCGCCTCTGTGGCCGCCCATGCGGGGTCTGATCGGGCACGAACTCCAGCAATATGGAGCAGTCGCAGGCCTCGGCCCAAAGCCTGCAGAAGGCGAGCGTGGGGTTGGAGGTCCACCGCTCGGCCTGGGCCACTGCCTGCCGCCGCGCCCTGGCTAGCCGTGGATCGCCCTTTTGTCGACGTTGAGGGCGGCCTCCTTGAGGACCTCGCTCAAGGTGGGATGGGCGTGGCAGGTGCGGCCGATGTCTTCGGCGCTGCCGCCGAACTCCATGACGGCGACGGCTTCGGCGATCATGTCGGAGGCGCGCGGCCCCACGATGTGGATGCCGAGGACCTTGTCGGTCTCGGCGTGGGCGATGACCTTGGTCATGCCCTCCTCGCTCCCGAGGCTCTTGGCGCGGCCGTTGGCCTTGAAGTAGAACTTGCCGGTCCTCACGGGGATGCCCTGCTGTTTGCACTGCTCCTCGGTGAGGCCGACGCAGGCCAGCTCGGGGTGGGTGTAGACCACGTTGGGGACGGCGTCGTAGTTGACGTGGCCGGGCTTGCCGGCGAGGATCTCGGCGAGGGCCACCCCCTCGTCCTCGGCCTTGTGGGCGAGCATGGGGCCGCGGATGAGGTCGCCGATGGCGTAGACGCCCGGCAGGCTGGTCTGGAAGCGCCCGTCCACCTTCACGCGGCCCGCCTCCTCCAGCTCCACGCCGGCCTCGCGGATGCCGGCGGCGCCGCTGTTGGGCTTGCGTCCGACGGCCACGAGGAGCCGGTCGCACTGAAGGCTCTCGGCCTCGCCCTTGTCGTTCTGGAAGCTCACGGTGACCTTCTCGCCCTCGATGGCGGCGCCGCTCACCTTGCAGTTGAGCTTGAAGACCATGCCCTGGGCCTTGAGGGCGCGCTCCAAGAGCGTGGACATCTGGGCATCGGCGAAGGGGGCCACGCGGGGGAGGAGCTCCACCACCGTGACCTTGGCGCCGAGGCGGTTCCAGACGCTGCCCATCTCCAGGCCGATGGCGCCGGCTCCGATGACCACGAGGCTCTGGGGCACCTGGTCGAAGGCGAGGGCCTCAGTGGAGCTGACCACGCGCACCCCGTCGAAGGGGAGGAAGGGGAGCTGCACCGGCACGCTGCCCGTGGCCAGGACGACCGCCTTGGAGGCGATTTCCCTCTCGCCCTCGGCGCCCTGCACCTGAACGCGGCCCGGGGCCTTGAGGGTGCCCGTCCCCTTGATCACCGTCACCTTGTTCTTCTTCATCAGGATGGCGATGCCGTCGGTGAGCTCCTTCACGATGGAGCCCTTGCGGGCCATCATCTGGGGGAGGTTGAGCTTCACCGAGGCGGGCTCGATGCCGTGCACGGAGAGGGAGTGGCGGGCCTGGTGGAAGAGCTCGCTGGATTCGAGCAGGGCCTTGGAGGGGATGCAGCCCACGTTCAGGCAGGTGCCGCCGAGGGCGGCGTCCTTCTCCACGAGGGCCGTCTTGAGCCCCAACTGCCCCGCGCGGATCGCGCAGACGTATCCCCCCGGCCCCGCTCCGATGATGATCACGTCATAGGTTTCCATCATTCAACTCCTCATTCACCGTGAGCTCTTCCGCGTCATTCCGTGGCATCCTTCCAGCGGGTTTCTGGCACGGAATCCCGTTGATGCAAGACCGCACGGTCGCCTCACGGCGGGATCCTGAGCATGAAGCCCGTCGA
>JAJYCJ010000043.1:20000-24922 GCA_021778515.1 Acidobacteriota bacterium | reverse complement strand
GGATGGGCCGGGCTCTCCTGGAGCGCGCTACACCGGGCGCCCTGGCATCGATCCGCCGGGAGGTGGAGGGGCTCTGCCGCGACTTCCCCCTTTACCCCGGGCTTCTGAAGGGCATCCCGGAGGGCTACTGAGGTGATCCCCCTGCTGCTCGCGCCGCCGTCCGGCCGCCCCGCCCGAGTCCTGGGTGACGGATCCGAGGCCCTCCCCGCCCTGCGTGATCTTCTCCGGATCGGATGGCCCGTGGTCCTGCACGCGCCGCCGGGGCGGGGGACGCTCGCCGCTCTCACGGGCGTGCAGACGGCCGCCCATGCACCCAGCCAACCCAGCCTCCGGCAAGCTTCCCTGGTCTTGATCACGTCGGCCTGCCCGCCCGAGTGGCGCGAGGCGGCCCGGCGCGATCTGGAGGGCACCGGAGTACCCTTCTGGGATGAGCAGGATCCCGCGGGATCCACGCTCCGGCTCCCCGTCTGGTTCCCGGGGGCGTCCCTCTCCATGGCCGCATGGGGTCCAACCCAGGCTCCTCAGGCCTGGGAGCGCGGCCTCGCCGAGGAGCTGGCGCGTCACGTCGAGGCCCTCTACACGGGGTTCCTGCGTCTCTCCTCCGAGCTGCGGGAGCTCCTATTCGCCACCGATTCGGAGGATGCCTTCCGCCGCCGGATCATCGACCAAGTGGCCCAACCGGAGATTCTCGCGCTGCTGCTCAAGGGAGAGTACGACAAGGCCAAGATGACGGCCCTCAAGATCGTGGGAAGCACGACCCGCGAGCTGGACTGACGGACTTACCGGGCCTCCGGGCCCCCAACGGGCCGTCCGATCGGCCCTCTGCCCTATGGAGATGCACGCCATGCCCATTACCGAAGCTCAGGTCCTCGATGCCCTGAGGACCGTCATCGACCCGGACTTTCATCGGGACATCGTCGATCTGGGATTCGTGAAGGATCTTCGGGTGGAGGGGAACGCCGTCTCCTTCCGGATCGTGCTGACGACCCCCGCGTGCCCCGTGAAGGAGAGGTTCCAGCGGCAGGCGGAGGAGGCTGTCCGCACTGCTCTCCCGGCGGTGAAGTCCGTCACCGTCCAGATGGACGCACAGGTGGCGGCAGCCTCCAGGGCCCCGCTCTTCGAGAACCTGATTCCGCAGGTGAAGATCAGCATCGCCGTCGCCTCCGGCAAAGGGGGGGTAGGGAAATCCACCGTGGCAGCCAACCTGGCCGCGGCCCTGGCGCAGACGGGCGCCAAAGTGGGGCTGCTGGACGCCGACATCTACGGACCATCCATGGGCCTCATGCTCGGCGTGACCGAGAAGCCGAAGATCGACGACGAACAGAAGAAGATGATCCCGGTCAGGGTCCACGGCCTGGAAGTCATCTCTCTGGGATTTCTCCTGGATCCGGACATGCCCGTGATCTGGCGGGGGCCCATGGTCATGAAGGCCCTGGAGCAGCTCCTGAAGGACGTGGCCTGGCCCGAATTGGACTACATGGTCGTGGACCTTCCCCCGGGCACC
Source organism: Acidobacteriota bacterium (assembly GCA_021778515.1). Taxonomy (GTDB): domain Bacteria; phylum Acidobacteriota; class UBA4820; order UBA4820; family DSQY01; genus DTPS01. The sequence goes on along the minus strand of JAJYCJ010000043.1, from coordinate 23,418 downwards.
GGAGACGCGCAGCTCACCCTCACCCAGAAGGTGCCCCTCTCGGGCGCCGTCATCGTGACCACGCCCAACGAGGTTGCCCTCATCGATGCTCGCAAGGGGCTGGCCATGTTCCAGAAGGTGAACGTGCCGGTCCTGGGGATCGTCGAAAATATGAGCTGGTTCGTCTGCCCGCACTGCGGAGGCGTCTCCGACATCTTCTCCCGCGGGGGGGGAGCCCGCACGGCCCAGCAGATGGGAGTGCCCTTCCTCGGGGAGATTCCCCTGGATCCGTCGGTCCGCATGGCGGGTGACGGAGGTCGCCCCGTGGTGCTGGCGGCCCCGGAATCATCGGTGGCCCAGGCCTTTCGCGAGTTGGCTGGCCACGTGGCACAGCAGGCCAGCATCGCGGCGGCGGCGGCTTCGCACGGGACGGAGCCCGAGCAGGCCTGAGCCCGGGGCGTGCCTCAGCCGGAGCGGCCATGGCCAGGAAGAGATCCAGCCCCGAACCCACCCCTCCCGCCGAAGCGGATTACCCCGTCCGGTTCGAGGAGCTCCAGGGTCACGCCGCGCAGGTCCGGTTTCTGGTCAAGGCGCTGGGTCGGGGTGTCCTTCCCCAGACCCTGCTCTTCACAGGGCCGAAGGGCGTCGGCAAGGCTACCTTGGCCCGCATGGTCGCGGCGGCTCTCCAATGCGACGCTCCGGTTCAGGGCGCATGCGGGAACTGCGGTCCCTGCCGAAAGATGCGTCGGGGCATCCACCCGGATGTCCGGTGGGTGGGGCTGGAAACCCGCGATGGCGGGGCCAAGAGAACCCAGATCGTGGTGGACCAAATTCGGGAGCAGGTGTTGGCGCCGCTGTCCCTGCCACCTTACGAGGGACGCCGGCTGGTGGTCCTCGTCGACCCGGCCGACGCCCTCAACCCCAACGCTCAAAACGCCCTCTTGAAGTCCCTGGAAGAACCCCCCGCTTTCGGTCAGTTTATCCTGGTGACCGCCAACCCGGCGGCGCTGCTGCCGACCGTTCGGTCGCGCAGCCACGCACTCACGCTCGGTCCTCTCCCGCCCGGGGACATGATTCCTCTCCTTGAGCGGCTATCCGTCCCACCCGCGGAAAGGCCGTCGGCGCTGGCCTTCGCCTGCGGGGCACCGGGGCGACTGCTGTCGGCCGGGCCGGGCCGGAGGGACGACCGCCGAGATCTCTTGCTGCGCTTGCTGGAAGAGGGGCTGGATGCTGCGGTCTACCCGGATTTGGCTCCCCTCCTGGAACGCCTGGCCAAGGAGGATACCGGAGAGGTCTGCGCCCTGACCGCGGGCCTGCTCAGGGACGCCTTGCGCATCGTTCACGGCCGGTCTGCCCTGGTGAACGCCGATGCCGATCTACCGCTCGCGAGAGCCGCCAGGCTCCGGGGTGCGAACGGTCTTCAGCGGGTGGCCGAAAGGCTCACCGAAGCCCCGCAACACTTGGCCAGGAATGTGAACCCGCGGCTCTTGCTGGAGCGCCTCTTCCTGGTCCCGTGATGTCGGGTTGCGCGGCGCCCCCGGCCCACAAGCGTCGCCGGAGCAGCAGGGTGCCAAGGCTCCCCCACCGCCGTCATGCCTGCCCCTTGGCTCTGAGTTGGGTGAAGTTGACGATCACGCTCTGGGCCTGAGAGAGCTTCATGATGCGCATGTTGCGCTTCTGCAGGGAAAGGGTATCGCTTTGATCCGGGACGATGCCCCGCTGATCCCGCAGGAGTTTTTCCACCTCGAAGTGAAGCTCGCGGAGTTCCTCTATGGTCAACCGCTTGAGGTTGATGGGTGAGGGGAGGAGGTATCCCTCCATCAGAGAGTTGGCCATGCTGTACGCTGAACCGCCCATGAAAGCCATCTCACGCTCCCACTTTGAGGAGGGTACCCAGGCGCTGAAGGTACCAGGCCCGGACTCTGGTCAGGAAATCCATTGCGGTCGCCTCGCGGTAATCAGGATAGGTCCAAGACAGGGGAGTGAACGCACCATTCTGATAGATCAGGGTCAGTTCGCCGTACACGCCTTGACCCAAGTAGAGCCTGTGGGGGCTGTCCTTGGTGGAAGCCAGGACGAAGCGAGAGGCGCATAAGTACCCCGGATCCAGGTTGACCGTCCGTGATTCACCGCTGGCGAGGGCCGATTCGATCGCGTTGGTCATTAGCTTGAGGTCGGGCAGAAAGCCGGGGGGGATGAGATCCTCGAAGGCAACCAGCAATTTGTAGAGAGGAGAGCCCATCTCTGAGAAGTAGTAGTCCGTATGGGTGAATGGAAATCGGTCCGATCGGTCCGCGAAGTGGCCAAACTGCTCCTCGATAGCCTTCAGGGCCACGTCTCGATCCCGCTCCTCCCGATAGCAGCAGGCGCATACAAGAACACAGGGCATTTCGGGCTTGACGATCCCCATCCCCACGCCTTCGAATGGCAAAGCTTGCTCGGACCGCCGCTCCGCGAGATCCGGAGGGCGCCGTCCCCTACATTTCGTAACGCCCCATCTCCTCGGGGGAGAGTTGTTCGAGCCACCTGGCCAACTGCTCGCCGCTGGTGTTCTCGTCGACGCTAAGAGTCTTTTCGAAGACGCTTTCCTCGACGAATATCGGGGCCCCAGCCCTCACGGCAAGGGCCACGGCATCCGACGGACGGGAGTCCACGTGAACTTCTCCCTCGCGACGGGCCAGAACGATGTCGGCGAAATAGGTGTTGTCCCGGAGGTCGGTGATCCGGACCTCTTTCAAGGAAGTCTGGGTCTGATCGAGGATGCCGCAGAGGAGGTCGTGGGTCATGGGCCTGGGCACCTCAATGTTCTCTAGGCGCAACGCGATGGCGTTGGCTTCCGAGCTGCCGATCCAGATGGGCAAGACCCGGCTGTCCTCGTCGTTCTTCAAAAGAAGGATAGGGCGCTCCGTGATGGGGTCCAGAATCAATCCCTGGATGCGAACCCGATGTAGCATCAAATGCTCCCCTTTCGCCATGAATATAGGGATGCGTTCCGGCGGCGTCAAGGCGGGAAAGGCCGTACGGCCTCGCATTCAGGTGGGGCGGGCCTCGGCGGCGCCTCTCCGAAGACTTTCCCCGTCCTGCTCTACGGGGGCTTGACAGGCGGGAGTGGAAGGAGTATTATCTCTAATTGTCGGCCGAAAGGATCCGCTCCTCGGAACGACAGGTGGTCGCCCCCCACCGGAAAGGTTGAGGGGTTGACGACCGACCCAAACTGATATATACTTTGAAATTGCCCCCCCTCCAGGCAGTGGATGAGGGATCAGGGCGGCGGCTCTTTGAAAACTAGGTGGCTTGTGAATAACAAGTCGTGCGGGACCGAAAGGTCTTGGACCGAATCCAACACGTTCCCACAGGAACGACTCAACAGAACTAACTGGAGAGTTTGATCCTGGCTCAGAACGAACGCTGGCGGCGTGCCTAACACATGCAAGTCGTA
>JAJYCJ010000043.1:0-17500 GCA_021778515.1 Acidobacteriota bacterium | reverse complement strand
GAAATAGAACTTGAAACCGTGCGCCTACAAGCAGTCGGAGCGCTATGCCCCGTAAGGGGAATGCGTGACGGCGTGCCTTTTGCATAATGAGCCGGCTAGTTACCGTGCGTGGCGAGGTTAAGGGCCTCAGGTCCGGAGCCGTAGCGAAAGCGAGTCTGAATAGGGCGTCCAGTCGCGCGCGGTACACGCGAAACCCGGTGATCTATCCCCGGCCAGGTTGAAGTCTCGGTAACACGAGATGGAGGACCGAACCAGTCCGGGTTGAAAACCAGTTGGATGAGCTGGGGATAGGGGTGAAAGGCCAATCAAACCGGGTTATAGCTCGTTCTCCCCGAAATAGCTTTAGGGCTAGCCTCATCCGTTTCTTGGCGGAGGTAGAGCACTGAATGGACTAGGGCGGCGTCAGCCGTACCGAATCCAATCAAACTCCGAATGCCGTCAAGTCAGAGGATGGGAGTCAGTCTGTGGGGGATAAGCTCCATGGTCAAAAGGGAAATAACCCAGATCGCCAGCTAAGGTCCCTAAGTTCTGGCTAAGTGGAAAAGGTTGTTGAACTGCATGGACAGCCAGGAGGTTGGCTTAGAAGCAGCCACCCTTTAAAGAAAGCGTAATAGCTCACTGGTCAAGCGGTTCTGCGCCGACAATGTACCGGGGCTCAAGCCAGACACCGAAGCTGCGGGTCTCTCTCCTTCGGGAGAGGGGCGGTAGGGGAGCGTTCTTACAGAGATGAAGTCAGACCGTAAGGACTGGTGGATCTGTAGGAAGTGACTCTGTCGGCATAAGTAGCGATAATGGCGGTGAGAATCCGCCACGCCGAAAGCCTAAGGTTTCCTGGGGAAGGTTCGTCCGCCCAGGGTTAGTCGGGTCCTAAGGCGAGGCCGAAAGGCGTAGTCGATGGAAAACTGGTCAATATTCCAGTACCACCTAGGGAGCGTTACCAGCGAAGGGGTGACGCGGAAGGATAGGTCAGCCAGCCGATGGATGTGCTGGTCGAAGGTCGTAGGTGGGTCCGGTAGGCAAATCCGCCGGGCCGTTATCACCGAGAGCCGAGAGGGCCCTGAGTCCTTGGACGAAGGGTAACTGATCGAGTCCATGCCGCCAAGAAAAACCTCGTAGCGAGCTTTCAGGGTGCCCGTACCGTAAACCGACACAGGTGGGCGAGGAGAGTATCCAAAGGCGCGTGAGTGAGCCCTCGGGTAGGAACTCGGCAAAATTACACCGTAACTTCGGGAGAAGGTGTGCCCCTTGTACGTGAAAGCCCTCGCGGCCGTAGCGGAAGGGGGTCGCAGATAATCGGCCCAAGCGACTGTTTAACAAAAACACAGGTCTCTGCTAAGTCGTGAAGACGACGTATAGGGACTGACGCCTGCCCGGTGCCGGAAGGTTAAAGGGAGGGGTTAGCCGCAAGGCGAAGCTCTGAACTGAAGCCCCGGTAAACGGCGGCCGTAACTATAACGGTCCTAAGGTAGCGAAATTCCTTGTCGGGTAAGTTCCGACCTGCACGAAAGGCGTAACGATTTGGGCGCTGTCTCCCCGAGGGGCTCAGCGAATTTGTGGCACCGGTGAAGACGCCGGTTACCCGCGACTAGACGGAAAGACCCTGTGAACCTTCACTGCACCCTAGCATTGAATTTCGACCTCACGTGTGCAGGATAGGTGGGAGGCTGTGAAACTGGGGCGTTAGCTTCAGCGGAGCCAACCTTGAGATACCACCCTCGTGATGTTGAGGTTCTAACCTAGGCCCGTTATCCGGGCTGGGAACAGTGCTAGGCGGGTAGTTTGACTGGGGCGGTCGCCTCCCAAAGAGTAACGGAGGCTCCCAAAGGTTCCCTCAGGCTGTTTGGAAATCAGCCGTAGAGCGTAAAGGCATAAGGGAGCTTGACTGCAAGACCTACAAGTCGAACAGGCACGAAAGTGGGGCTTAGTGATCCGGCGGTTCCGTATGGAAGGGCCGTCGCTCAAAGGATAAAAGGTACTCCGGGGATAACAGGCTGATCCTGCCCAAGAGTCCACATCGACGGCAGGGTTTGGCACCTCGATGTCGGCTCATCGCATCCTGGGGCTGAAGCCGGTCCCAAGGGTTCGGCTGTTCGCCGATTAAAGCGGTACGTGAGCTGGGTTCAGAACGTCGCGAGACAGTTCGGTCCCTATCTGTCGCGGGCGCAGGAAACTTGAGGGGCTCCATCCCTAGTACGAGAGGACCGGGATAGACGTAGCTCTTGTGTACCAGCTGTGCCGCCAGGTGCAGTGCTGGGTAGCGACCTACGATTCGATAAGCGCTGAAAGCATCTAAGCGCGAAGCGTTCCCCAAGATGAGGTTTCCCTGCCGTAAGGCCTGAAGGGTCCTGGTAGACGACCAGGTTGATAGGCTGGAGATGTAAGCGCGGTGACGCGTTCAGTCGACCAGTACTAATCACCCGTGAGGCTTGACCATAACTTTTTCTACTTGCTCCAGAGATGTGGCTTACCCGATCACTAATTCATACAATAGACCGGATTTTCCCGGCGGCCATAGCAAGGAGGCCACACCCGTTCCCATTCCGAACACGGAAGTTAAGCTCCTTAGCGTCGATGGTACTGCGTGGGCAACTGCGTGGGAGAGTAGATCGCTGCCGGGAAGTTAAAGAGAGAGGGCCCGCTTTGGCGGGCCTTTTCGTTTTTGGGGGACTGGGAGTAGCGGCCGGGTGGGCGCCGGGAGTATGTGCGAGAAGATACCCGGGTCCGGCCCGTTGAGGCATAATGACTATGAACGAGCGCGGAAGAGGGGAGAGGTTACAAGGGTGAACGAAATGGCAGATGCCGGGTATGGCGCACGATCCGAAGAGGCGCTCGAGCGGTCTCTCTACGGCACAAGAGCCTACGCGCCCTGGCGTTCCCTGGACCCCGGCCGGGGCGCCGAGGTCGAGAACCGCTATGCCTGTCTTCCCGCCACCGATAAGCGGCTCATTCGAGCCGCCTTCCCCGACGGACTGGTACCGGCGGGGAGAGATCTGGCCGAGGGTCTGCGGAAGGGGGAGGTGGAGTTCATCGCCACCAGCGGCACCACCGACGAGAGAGTCATCAACCTCTGGAACCAGAAGTGGTGGGACTTTTCCGAGCGAGAGTCGTGGAAGCTCAACAGCCACACCGCGCGAGTGTGCACGGGCCAGCATCGCGAGGCCATTTTGACCAGCGCAAGGAACGTGGGAGTGGTAAGCGATTCGCGCGCGCTTTCCTTCGAGGAGCGCCGGCTCGGGCGCTTCCTTTTTCTCAATGAGCAGTCCTCTCCGGTCCTGTGGGACGAGCGGATCCTCCGCAGGATGGCTGATGAGCTCGATCGTTACCGACCGGAGGTGTTGGAGGCGAATCCTTCCTACCTGGCCCGCTTTTCGAGAGCGCTATCCAGATTGGGAATCCAGCCGCGGCAACCCGACGTCATCGTCCTCACCTACGAGAATCCATCGCTTCTCCACCTGCGCGAGATCCGGCAGGTGTTCCAGGCCCCCGTCCTCTCGTCCTATGGATCCACGGAGACCGGTTATGCCTTCATGCAATGCGAGGAAGGTTCCTTCCACCTGAACGACTCCGCATGCCGAGCCGATTTCGCCCAGCTGGGTGGAGCCGAGGCAGGGATAGGGCGCCTGAGGCTCACCCCATTCGGCAACGAATGGGTCGCACTGTTGCGCTTCGACCCGGGTGACATCGTGCGGCTGAGGCGATCGGGTCCGTGCACCTGCGGACGAAACGGCGCCCTGATTCTGGAATCGGTGGAAGGGAGGGGCAAGAGTCTCACGCGCGACCCGGCTGGAAGGCCAATCACGCAGGGGGAGCTGGACCGCGTTCTAGCGGCGGAAGGGTCTCTCTCGGTCTATCAGCTCATTCAGGAGGGCCCGGGCGTGTATCGACTTCGCTGCGAGGTGGAGGAAGCTGGCGGCCGCGGAGTCGAGGACCGCGTGAAAGATCTGCTGCGGCACCTCTACGGCCCCTCCGCCCGAGTTCATGTGGAGATCTGCCCGGTGCTTGAGCCGGAAGCTTCCGGCAAATACCTCCTCGCGAAGAGCCTGATTCCCGGGGAGGCGACCGTTGCCCGGGAGTCGGGATTCTGATGGGTCGGGGAGAGGTGCTCCTGTTGGCGGGCGGACGGCGTGAGGCTCCGCATGGGCGCGACTCGGTCATGGCCCAGGGGCTGCGGCGGTTGGGGGGGCAGGCGCCCGTCCTGGCCTACGTCGGTGCCGCATCCGACGATTCCATTCCCTTCAGGCACATGATCTCGGCCATGCTGAACGCCTCGGGAGCAGGGAAGATCCTTCCCGTGAACCTCTGCCGCAAGGGTGCCAGCCTGACCAGGGCCAGGGCCCTGCTCGACGATGCCGACGCCATCTTCCTGTCGGGAGGAGACGTGGAACGCGGGATGGAGGTCTTGGAGGGCTCGGGTATCAGCACCCACCTCAGGGCTTTGGCCGGCCAAGGCAAGCCCTTCGTCGGCCTGTCGGCCGGGAGCATTTTGTTGGGTCGCACGTGGATTCGATGGAGAGATCCCGAGGACGATGCTTCCGCCGAACCCTTTCGCTGCACGGGCATCGCGGATGTGATCTGCGACACCCACGACGAAGCGTCCGAATGGAGCGAATTGAAAGCCCTCCTCCGGCTCCTGCCGAAGGGCTCCGAGGGATGGGGCATTCCCGCGGGCGGCGCCCTGTTCATCCAGGCCACGGGAACGATTGAATGGATAGGGAAGCGCCCCGTTCTGCTCCGGCAAGAATCCCGTACCGTCCAGGAAGAGACGCCCGTCAGATCACGTTGCCGGTAGCGTGCCCAACCGACCCTTCATCGAACCCGGCTACCGCAGTCCGCCCGTTTGAGCCGCGGCTCGGGCGCGGCCTGAACGGGCGATCGCGTCCAGGGCCCGGACCGCCGCCAGGATCTCCTCGCGGGTTGTGAAAGGGCCGATGGAGAGCCGGACCGTCCCGCGCGGGCTGGTGCCCATGTGGTCGTGCGCCAGGGGGGCGCACTGAAGGCCCGTGCGGGTGATGATGTTGTGGTCCACGTCCAGGATCGTCCCCACGTCCGATGGGTCGTACCCCTCGACGGTGAGGGAGACCGTGGCCACGCGCCAGTCCGTGGTGCGAGGGCCGATGACGCGAACGCCGCGGATGCCGGAAAGGCCTTCCAGGAGGAGGCCGCACAGCTCCATCTCGTGCGCGTGGATGGCCGCCAACCCCCGCTTGCCGATCCACGCCTGCCCCGCGTGAAGGCCGGCTATCCCGAGGAGGTTCAACGTCCCGGCCTCCAGTCGATAGGGGTACTCATCCAGGTGGAAAGGATGGGCCGACTTGACCCCGGTTCCTCCCCAGACGCTGGATGCGACCTGAGCGTCGTCGGCCACGCAAACGCCGCCCGTGCCGGTGGGCCCCATGAGCCCTTTGTGTCCGGTGAAGCAGAGGAAGCTGATGTGGCACTCGGCCATGTCGATGGGGAGCACGCCCGCGGTCTGGGCCGTGTCCACCGCGAAGGGCACGCCCGCTTCGGCGCAGACCGACCCTATGGCGTGTATGTCCTGGACCACCCCCGTGACGTTGGAGGCGTGGTTCACCATGACCAACCGCGTATTGGGCTGGATGGCCCTCCGGATCTCCTCGGGATCCAATCGTCCGTCGGGATCGGGGCGCAGGAAGGAGGCCTGCACGCCGTGATCGCGCACCAGGTGATTCACCGGCCGGATGACCGAATTGTGCTCCATCCAGGTGGTCACCACGTGGTCGCCCTCCCGGAGGGTCCCCCGAAGCACCATGTTCAGGGCGTGGGTGGCGTTGATGGTGAACACGAGGCGGTCCGGGTCCTTGCCAGCGCCGCTCGCGGACAGGCTGGGATTGAAAAAGCGGCTGAGGGCCTGCCGGGTCTCGCGGATCATCTCCTCGGCCTGAAGGGCCATGTCGCACCCCGACCGGCCCGGGTTCACTCCGCACGTCCGGTAGAAGGAGCCCATGAAATCGTGGACCTCTTCCGGCTTGGGGTAGGAAGTGGCCGCGTTGTCCAGGTAGATCACGCCGTCCATACCGGTCTCCTCGCGGTAGTTGCGGGGCTTCCTGGGGAGGGGGCCCGCGGGAAAATGTTAGCCCGCCCCCCGGGCGAACGGGGCCGTGAATCCGCGGCACCGCCAGGCCGAGCGGCAGATGCCCCAGTGCGCACAGGGTCCGGCGTGTCCGCCGCGCAGTGAAGCGGTCCGGGCGACGCGCTACAATGGACCCGTTTGAAGGAGGACGCCCCCCATGGAACTCTTGGACGCAGGACGCAGCGCGGTAGTCATCATCGATCTCCAGGGCAGGCTCATGGAGACGATCGTTCGCCCGAGGCTGGTGATCGAGGGCACGGTGAGACTCCTGAAGCTGGCCGAACTCTTCCGTGTCCCGGTGGTGATGACGGAGCAGTATCCGAAGGGACTGGGCGGGACCCATGCCGAGGTGAGGAGCGCCTACGATGCCCTGACAGTGCCCAAACACCTCGTCGAGAAGACGAGCTTCAGCTGCTGCGGAGAGCCTGCCTTCGGAGCCGCCCTGGACCAATGCCTCTCGGGAGTCGCGGCGAATCGCCGGCAACTCGTAGTGGCCGGGATCGAGGCCCACGTCTGCGTGATGCAGACGGTGATCGAGCTCCTGGCCCAGGGAAGCCAGGTGCACCTGTGCTGGGAGTGCGTCAGCAGCCGCGGCGAGGAGTACAGGCGCCACTCCCTGGACCGCATGGCCCAGGCGGGAGCGGCCCTGACCAACCACGAATCGGTGGCCTTCGAGTGGGCCAGGGACAAGAACCACCCGGCCTTCCGGGCGGTGAGCGCCCTGCTCAAGGAGGGCCAGCCCGGATGAGGGCGTCCCTCGCAGGAGAGGCGGGGGAGCAGGCGTGAAGTCCGGGGCCCGAGGCACATGGGGACCCGGACAGACCCATCGCACGGCGGCGACATCGCATCCCGGAAGTGAGGCGCTTCCGCCCAGGTTTCATCAGCGGCGGGAAGCGGGGATCGGACCTCGCCGTTGCAGGTGTCCGCGGCCTCCGCTCAGGAAGCGGGCGGCTGGGGCGGGGCCTGCGGGGCAGGGGACTGGACCGGCGGTGCCGCCGTCTGGGGCGCCGTGGCCTGCGGAGCGGGCTTGGCCTTCATGCTTTCGAAGAGCTTGGGGATCAGCCATCCGATGATGCCGAGCGCCAGGCCGGAGAAGATGCATTCGAGCCAGCCCAGAAGCAGCATGAACCCCAGGAGCTTCTTGCTGATGGCGAAGAGGTAGTACTCCCAGATCGAGCGCCAGCCGAAAAGGAAGAGGCCCATCCAGAAGCCGAAGAAGAACCCCCTCAGGACGATCCAGGTGGCGTTCTTGTAAATCTTGAAGAAATAGTAAGTGAAAAGGAGGGCGAAGAGGAGCTGTCCCCCGAACATGATGGGAAGGAGCTTGCGAAGCTCCTCGGGAGCCCGGACCAGGCCGCCCTGGGAGAGCAGAAGGCTGTTGAACACGTAGTTGTAGAAGATCAGGTCCAGAACAAAGATGAAGACGAACACGGACAGGAAGCCCAGGATCCAACGAATGGCCTTCATGATCACCTCCCTAAGTGGTTCACGGAACTCTTCACCATGCTAACACGGGTCAGGCGCCGCCCAATCCCTCTCACGCTCCCTCCCGCGATTCTCGCCCCGATCTTTCCAGCCGAAATTCGGCTGGCGCGGCGGGATGAGGAGGAGGGTCCTTCGCGTTATGCGAGCTCCCAAATCCCGCGATTGGATTTTGGAGCGGCTCCGAAAGGCTCATGGATGGTAGTTTCCGTGGAAGGCGATCTTCACCCGCCAAGGGATTTGGGTTGCCTCCGACCCCGGACTTGATCCGGGGGAGGAAGCCCCGAGGGCGGGGTGGGGCCCCAGCGGGCTTTGCCCGTGGGGCGGGGCCCCGGAGGGCAACGCGACGATTCGTCAGGCTTGGCCTGCGAATCGGAGGAGGAAGCCCATGGCCCTCCCCGTCCAAGAGACAATGTCTTCGCCTCGTGAACCTGAACCATAGCCGAAGCCACCCGCATTTCAATCGCGGAATTTGGGGAGAGGGAGCGATGCATGGTCGAGATACAGGAGGTGGACCCGTTGGAGGTGAGCCGCCGTCTGCGGGCCGGCGAATCCCTGCGGCTGGTGGACGTGAGGGAGAGGGACGAGTGGGCCATCTCCCGCATCGAGGGCGCCGAGCTCCGGCCGCTTTCAGAGATCCGATGGTGGCAACACGACATCCGGCCCGAAGGCGGTCCCTACGTTTTCTACTGCCACCACGGCCTTCGGAGTCGCTGGGCCTGTGCGCAACTCGCTCGCGTCGGCGGCAAGGGCCTCATCAACATGAGGGGTGGCATCGACCTCTGGTCCCTCACCGTGGACCCCGACATCCCGAGATATTGACCCGAGGACGGGAGCCGCCGTGATCGGGTACGGGTGCCGGCTTCCAGCGGGGGTTCGTGCAACCCCGGCTACTCGATGGTCGTCTCGACGGTGACGGTGGAGTGGTTTGTGACGTCCAGTTTCTTCCCGTCGTCGGAGATGAACTTGCCCCGAAGCCTGCTCTCGATCTGCGTGGACTCCTTGGATTTGACTGAGGCCGCGTCGCGGGGAAGGAGCTGGTCTGAGACGATCTGGGTGGAGCCCTCTCCGATGAAGTGGGGGATGGCCGGGTTCTTGATCGTGACCGCCGTCCTGAGATGGAAACAGGGAATGTCGCCCCACGGCTCAAGGCCCAGAAAGGTAACCGTTCCATCGAGGTTGGCGGGGTCCAGGCCCTTCTCCTTCGCGCCCTCTTCCCCCTGGCCTCCGCGAGAGAGGGCCTTGGCCATCACCGCGCTGTTGATCTTCCACTTTTCGCCAGGCCTCACCGCGCGCCCAGCCCCCAGATAGTCATCCGGATTGACGCCGGTGGGGACCTGAAAGACCTGGGAGAGCAACTCGATCTCCTCCTTGGGGATGGCCTGCCCGTCCCGCCGCACGAAGCGGAACTGTCCCTGAAAGAGGGAGATGCCAAGGTCCGCGCCGGTGATCTTGAGCGCGGTTGCTTTCTTGTCCTGCGTGAGGTCGGCCTTGTCCACGTGGAAGATCATCATGATCGGGTCGCCCACGGCGTTCACATCAATGACGCGGACGGTCCCCGCGAGGGCCGCGGCCATCTCCTGGCTGCCGCCCTGCGAGCCCTCCCCGATGCCCATGCTGCCTTCGGAGTGGACCTTCATCTCCATGGCGAGCCTGTAACTGCTTCCCTTGGTCTGGGGCCGGTTGAATGGAATGACGTAGGTCGCCGCTTCCGGTGCGGGGCCCTGGCACCAGAGAGCGGCGGGCATGGCCAACGCCATCGCCCAGATGATTCCCACGGCAATGAGGCGCACACTGCGATTCATGAGATACCTCCCCTCCGAGGACTGGCGGCCACCTGAATGAGGGATATGGGCGTTCGCTGCCCGGCCAGACGCCAAGCCCGCCGTGAGTGTGCTGGAAAAGAGGGACAAGGTCAAGGTCGCCGGGCCGCATGGCGCGTCCAGCCAATCCCCGACTCAAGAGGCGGCGATGCGAATCTCCGCGTCGGGGCTGGTCACCCTGAGCAGGGGGCCCGATCCCACGCGCTGTGCCGAAGCGATGCAGGCCTCCAGGAAGGGAGTCATGTCGGATCCGGTTTGGAGGCCCAGTGCCTGCGTGAGCGTGCTGGCGAGCAGATCCGCGCCCAGCATGGGTAGCACCAGGTGGGTCGGACTTCCCTGGCCCCCCAGCGGCCGGACGTCCACCTGCAGGAACTTCGGGTCCGGTTCGCGCGGGGCCATTTTCCGTAAGATGTCCCTGGCGAAGAACTCCACGGGCCCAAGGTCGGTGGGGCGGGAGAGAATCGGGACCTCCCGCTCGTCGAGGGACCTGTCCCTGAGAGCCCGCACCATGCGGTCGAGGGATAGGCGGACGGGGCGGCCCCTATAGCTGCCTATCTCCACCGTCGTGCCGGTGGACGTTCGGGCCAGATCCTCCACGAGCCGCCTCGGCATCTCAAAGAGCACGTTCGACTTGGCTTGGTGCATCCGGAGCTGTATGTAGGTCTCGGTTTCTGCCCCGTTGCCGGCTGCGGCGGCGCACGGCGAAACGCAAAGGGCCAGGCCAACGATGGCGAAGAGCGTGGTCACGCGAGCGAGTGATCTGAGGGTCATGGACTGCCTCTCCAAGCTGACCGGCGGCGGAAGGATTCCTCCAGGGGCCGAGAGGAGGATCATAGCCCAGAAGCCGCCGCCCGTGAAGGCGAGCCGCGTGTTACTAATCCGAGAGGGAAGGGGTTGGCCCCTTCCCTCTCCCCCGCCTTCGCGGGGGCAGGCTCCGCTCGGCTGGGCAAAGCCCACCGCGGTGGGCTGGTTTGGCAGGCATACCCGCGGCTCCGGCCTCGCTGCTCTCCCATCCCCACTTCGAAGCTGCCCTTTGCAGAGAGTCTACCCTATTGTTCTCGGAGTAGTAATATAATCAAAATGGGGATCTGGCCATGCGATGGCTCATCACCCTCCTATCCTTTGTCGTGCTTCCCTGCCTTCCCGAGCGCCACCAGAGGCGCTGGCCCTGGGAGCTTCCCGCCTCCCTGGGGGCGCTCGCCCACGTCTCCGCCTACGTGAACGCGATCGTCGCTGCCGTCTCCTGGGGGATCGCCTTCGTCCTGTACCAGAAGGCTTACGGGGACCAGGTGTCGGCCCTGATCTACCAGAGCGGCGACGCCTCCTACATCACCTGGTACGGCATGGTCACGTTCTTTTCGTTCTTTGCCACTCCCGCGGGCATCCTGCTCACGTTGTACCTCGCGGATTCCGGCGTGAGGCTGGTGCACGCGCTGGGGACGGGCGAGCCCATGGGGAGCCTCTTTCTCGTCGCTCCGATGGCCCTCTGGGGGGTGCTTTCCACGGGAGCGCTCCAGCTTCAGAGGAGGCTGCAATGCGGGCCGGCTGGGGTCCCTGACCGGATCGTTCCGGCCGGGACCGGCCTGATCGTGAGGGCCGCTCGCCCGCACGATGAATGGAACGACCGGGTCGCCTTCGCCCACGACGGGCGCCTCTACGCCCTGCGCAGCGCGGGCTGGGGGCGGGAAGGGAATCGGCGCTGCTTCGAATACAGGCTGACTCCCTGGCCCGAGCGGGCAACCGTCCGCCGGGTGGTGGACCTGGGCGGCACCTGACGGCCGATTGCAAAGCGGGGCCCGAGCCGACCGGCCGACCCCCTCACCACCCGTGAGAGCGGTCCCACCGGTGGGGCTTCAGCTTCTCCAGGAGGTCTTCCGGCAAGGGCCCCAGGTCGGCCGGGGCCAGATCCTGCTCCACTTGAGGGATGTTTCTCATGCCTGGGATCACCGTGGAGACGGCATCGAAGCTCAGGCAATAGCGCAGCGCCACCTCCGCTAGGTTCGCGCCGGGCTTGCCCAGGGTCTCTCGGAGCGCGTCCACCCGCTCCACGGTCTCTTCAAGCCGCTTCCCGGCGAAGTGGCGGGAGCGGAAGTCGCCCGCCCCGAAGGTGGAGTCCCTGGTCAGCTTTCCCGTCAGGCTGGACTCGTCGAAGGGCACCCGGGCGATGATGCCCACCCCGTGCCGGAGCGCGGCGGGGAACAGGCGGTCCTCGGGGGCCTGCTCGAAGAGGTTGTGCACCACCTGGATGGTGTCCACCCAGCCCTTCTCCACCACCCCGACCCCCGACTCAGGGTCGAAGGTGTTGAGGGAGAGGCCGAAGTGGAGGATCTTGCCCTGCTCGCGAAGGCGCACGAGGGCCTCGTACCACTCCTCCTGGTCCGTCCAGTCGTCGGACCAGACGTGGAGCTGCTGCACGTGGACACACTCCATGTTCAGGCGGCGCAGGCTCTCCTCCGTCTCGCGAACGATGTGGTCTCGCGGGAAGGCCTCCTTGAGCGGGGTGCCTCTCCGAGCGGGCCAGCCGTAATTTTTGGGCGGAATCTTGGTGGCGATCACGGGTTTGGCGCCCGATTCGGCCATGAACCGCCCCAGGAGCTCCTCGCTGTGGCCGTCTCCGTATACGGCGGCGGTGTCAAAGAAGGTGCAGCTCAGATCCCAGGCCCGCCGGAAGGCCTCCAGAGTCACCCGGTCATCCTGGGGGCCCCACATGTCGCCCCCCGCCGCCCACGTGCCGAAACCGACGGCCGGCACGCGCAATCCCGTGCGTCCGAGCGTGCGATACCGCATGGCTGACTCCGAAGGCTAGTGCTACGTCCCCGTCTCGTGGTTGCAGTGGCCTCTTCCCGGGACGCCGCGCTTCCCAGGGGGCTCCGCCCCTAGGGCGCCCGCCCGCGGCGGGCTGTCACCCCGAAAGGGCGGGGAGGCTTCCTCACCGCGTCCTTCCGTATGCCGTCTTTCGCCTGCTTCCATGATGGACCCGTCACTGGGACGGCACGCTAGGGCTTGGCGCCCTGCTCGATCCAGGCCTTGATCGTGTCCATGTCCTTCTGATCCAGATTTTTGGCCCAGAACCAGCCCTTGGGCATGCCCGACCCCTTCTTGGCGGTGTGCTCCAGCTTCTGCCAGAGGTAGGAGTCCGCCGGGTCCCCGGGCTTCACCCTCAGGATGGAGGGTATTTCGGCCGAAGACATGTTCACGAGTTCCTGGTAGGCCGTCTCCGGGCTCAGGTTCAGGCGAGCCTTTTGCTTCTTGGTTCCATGGCAGTCGGCGCAATGATGGTCAAAGATGGGCTGCACGTCCCTCTTGAAGGAGACTTCGCCCGGCGCGGCCACCAAAGTGAGGGCGCACAATCCGAGGAGCGATCCAAGAATCCAATGTCTTGCATTCAGCATACGTAACCTCCGCACGATGCAACGCTCAAAGGCGCCCGGCGATTCCGCCGGGCGCCCTCGGGCCTCACCAAAGGGCTACTCCAAAATGGTCAGGGTGATCTCGCCGGGCGACTTCCCCCCCTGGACTTTGATGACGTGGTGGGTGCCTGGCTGGTAGGTCACGTCCATGGTGCGGACCCCCCTCGCCCCCTTCTCATCGGCCACCACGAACTTGAGCTGGTGCGCGCCGGCGGGCAGGAAGAGTTCTCGGGTCACGCGCACGTCTTTGCCGGAGAAGGTGTGATCGATCAGAATGTCGTTGTCCGACTTCAGGCGGAAAGAGCCCTTCTCCAGGTCGGTCGTGAAGATCACGCCGAGACCCGCCTTCTTCACTTTCGCCGGGGTCTCCGTCGTCGCTGGCGTGGCGGGTGGAGTGGCGGGAGGTGTCGCTGGCTGCGCAGTGGTCTGAGGGGCGGCGGGCTGCGTGGCGGCAGGCTGCGTGGCTGCGGGCTGTGTGGCGGCCGGCTTCTGGGGCTGGGGCTTGGTCGGCGCGGGAGGCTGTGGCTGGGCGGGCGGTTCGGCAGGCGGAGGCGCGGGTTGCTCGGCGGTGGTGGCGGATTCGGCCGGCTGGCTTTCCCCGCTCTTCTTGGTCAGGTTGGACAGGTTGCAGGCCGCGAAAAGGATGATGAGCATAAAGCTGGCGAACAAACTCACGAACTTCTTCATGGCTCCCTCCTGTTTTGTCTGTACCCTTTTAAACTAACACCTCATGCTCGTCGGCGCCAGCGCCGGTTGTGGGCACATCGCCGTTTCCGGCTCCTGACCCCGGGGTGGTACACTAAAACCCAGGTCCTTCGGGACACCAGGAGGGAACCGAGCTATGCGCGCCGCTCCCCACCCGAGCATCGATCTGAAGGTCGAGAAACACGTCCTTGGAAACGGACTGACGGTCCTCCTCTATGAGGACCACCGGTTGCCCCAGGCCGCCGTGAGCATTTGGTACCACGTGGGCAGCAAGGACGAGGCGCCCGGCAAGACCGGCTTCGCACACCTCTTCGAGCACATGATGTTTCAGGGCAGCGAGCACTATCCCGACGACTTTTTCAAACCCATGGAGGAAATCGGGGGAAGGCTCAACGGCTCCACCAGCGAGGACCGCACCAACTACTGGGAGGTCGTTCCCATCGCCTACCTGGAGCGCGCCCTGTGGCTCGAATCGGACCGGATGGGGCACCTCCTTCCCGCCATGGACCAGGCCAAGCTGGACAACCAGCGGGAGGTGGTGAAAAACGAGCGCCGGCAGACCATGGACAACGAGCCCTACGGAGTGGCCGAAGAGGCCCTGCTGGAGGTGCTCTATCCGGTGGGCCACCCTTATCACCACTCCGTCATCGGCTCCATGTCCGATCTGGACCGAGCCACGCTGGAGGACGTGAAGGACTTCTTCCGGCGATTTTATACGCCCAACAACGCCTCTCTCTGCCTGGCAGGAGATATCGAGCCGGCGGCCGCACTGGCGATGGCGGAGAGATACTTCGGCTCGATCCCCCAGGGACCGGTGGTCTCACCCGTGAGGGCCGACGTCCCAGTCCTGACCAAGCCAACCCGCCTCACCGTGGGGGATAAGGTCAAGCTCCCCCGGCTGCACCTCCAGTGGCCCACGCCGTGCCAACTGACGCAGGAGGATGCCACCCTCTCCGTGCTGGCCTACATCCTCGCCACGGGGAAGGACTCCAGGCTCGTCAAGCGCCTCCGGGTGGAGAGCCACATGGCCCAATCCCTCTGGGCCTACCAGGGTAGCGGCGAAGTGTCGGGCAGCTTCCTCATCGCCGTCACCGCCCAGCCGGATCAGGAGTTGGGACGGGTCGAGGAGGCGGCGTGGGAGGAGCTGGAGAGGCTGAAGGTCTACGGCGTCGAGGAGGAGGAGGTGCGGGCCGCGGTGGATTCGGTGAAAGCCGGCCTCATCAGACGCCTGCAAACCGTGGGGGGCTTTGGCGGAATCAGCGACATGCTCAACTACTATCAGACTTTCACGGGTGACCCGAAGGCACTGTCCGCCGACCTGATGCGGTACGAGGCCGTCACTCCCGCCCTGGTCCGGGACGCCGCCAGGAACTTCCTGCCGGATCAGCGCTACTCCATGGTGGCGGTGGTGCCCGAGGCCGCCCTTCCATCCGAGGTTCAGCGGGTGGCCATGCCCGGAGCCGGCCCGGACCGCGACTTCTCGCTGCCCAGGGCGGAGCGTCTCGCCCTGGCCAACGGCGCGGCCCTGTGGGTCCTCCCGCAGCACGGACTGCCCCTGGTCACGGTGACCGCGGTCATGCGGGCCGGCGCAACGGCCGATCCTCCCGATGGTCCCGGGCTGGCCCACTTCGTCGCCGACCTCTTGGACGAATCGGCGGCGGGGATGGGCCCGGTGGAGCTGGCCAGGCGCCAGAAGGGCCTCGCCACCTCCCTGTCCACCACGGCGGAATACGACCACATCAGCCTTTCGCTCACGCTGCTCACGGAGCACTTCGAAGGAGGGCTCGGCCTGCTGGCCGACATCCTCCAGCGGCCCGAGTTTCGATCAGAGGATCTGGATCGGCTGAAAAAGGCGCACCTCTCCACGCTGGTGCGCCAGCTCGACGAGGCCCCCGAACTCGGGGACAGGATGCTGCGAGCGGCGCTGTACGGCGAGCGAACTCCCTACGGCCATCCGTCGGACGGCACCACGGCCGCCCTGGAATCCTTCACCAGGGAGCAGGTGCGGGCCTTCTACGAGACCCATTACGGGCCGGAAAACCTGTTGCTCGTGGTGGTCGGGGACGTCCGTGTGGAGCAGGTGAAGGGGGCGGCGGCCTCCTGTTTCGGCCGGTGGGTTGCCGGAAGGGCCGCGCCGGCGACCCCTCCCGTTGAAGAGAAGAGCGCGGCACGCCCCGGCCTTGTTCTCGTGGACAAGCCCGGAGCCCCCCAGTCCTACATCACCGCGGCGGTTCCCGCCCTCTCTCGCCAGGATCCCCGCTACCCCGCCTTCCTGATTTTCAATGCCGTCCTGGGCGGCCAGTTCACCAGCCGGATCAACATGAACCTGAGGGAGGACAAGGGGTATACCTACGGCGCGCGGTCCTACACCGACTCCAAACACGGCATCATGCCCTGGGTGTTCTACACGGCCGTGCAGGCCGACAAGACCGTGGAAAGCCTCCTGGAAGCGAGAGGGGAGGCGAGCCGCATCGGGAGCGAGCGGCCCGTGACCGACGAGGAGTTCTCCAACGCCCGGGCCAATCTGGTGCTCCGGTTCCCGCAGGGGTTCGAAACCCAGGGGCAGCTGGCGCAGATGCTGCGGTCCCTGTGGGTCTATGGGCTTCCCGAGGACTACCACGAACGCCTGCTGGCCCGCCTCAAGGCCCTGAGCATCGAGGATGTCCGTGACGCCGCCGCACGGGTGGTGGATCCCCAGAACCTTCTCTGGGTGGTCGTGGGAGACCGCGCCTCGCTGGAAGAACAGCTCCCGAAGGCGGGCATGGGAAAGCCCGTCCTGGCCTGGCCGCCCGGTCTGGGTCCATGAGGCCCGCCTAGGGCTTTCTTTATCGCCCCGCCGCGCGCAAAGCCATCACCAGCGGAATCCGATGCTCGCCGTGAGGACCACGGGGTTCAGCCTCAAAGTGTAGCTGCCCGAGCGGACCAGGTAGAGCGCGCCCCCGATCTGGTAAGGAAGGTACTTGTCCATCCTGAGCCCGTTGTCCACGTACTTGGCGTTGACGTCAAAGAGGAGGGGCCCGCTCAACCGGTAGGTGACGCCGGCCTGAAAGGCGGTGCCGACGGTGCCGGATCCGAACCCGCCGGCGGGCGTGGCCAGGAAGCCGCCCGGGCCTTCGCCGACCCAGACCTCCTTGCCCGGCGAACCGGGTGTATAGAGCACGTTGAACCCGGCGCCGACGTAGGGATTCCAGCGGCTGTTGGCCAGGAAGGCAAACTGGAGGGAGAAGGTGAAGGATTGAACCCCGAAGCTCTCCTTGATCCCGGCGTAGGGCGGAATCCATCGGGTGCTGCTCACGTCGAGGTTCGAGTAGAGGTAGTTAAGGTTCCAGGCGAAATGGTCGCCCAGGTGATGGGTGTAGTCGATGCTCAGGCCCGCCGCCGATCCCACGCTCACGTGGCTGGCGTTTTCGTTGGGCATGATGTAGCTTCCGCCGAGGCGCAGTTCTCCTCCTAAGAGGAATCCCACTTGGGCCTGGAGCGACAGGCCCCCGGCCAGACAGGCCAGAAGCGCGAACACCGCAGCCTGAAGCTTGCATCTGCTCATGGACACCTCCTGCGAGAGTAAGAGTATACGCCACTCCCGGAGGTGCCCGCATCACAACCCTGCTGATGCGGGCCTATAGTGAGAGACTGGAGCTGGAACGCGCCTTCCTCCGCTTCGCTCCGGAAGGCAAAGTCCACCGGTGCGAGCTGGAATTGTTTTGGACAGCCGCGTAAGAGCATTCTGAAACAGCGGCTCCTGGCCGACGGAGCGGGATGGCGCGGCGGCCGCCTCAGCCCTGATCCCAAATCCCGCGATTGGATATTGGAGCGGCTCCGAAAGGCTCATGGATGGTAGTTTCCGTGGAAGGAGATCTTCACTCGCCAAGGGATTTGGGTTGCCTCCGACCCCGGACTTGATCCGGGGGAGGAAGCCCCGAGGGTGGGGTGGGGCCCCAGCGGGCTTTGCCCGTGGGGCGGGGAGGGAATGGCCCTCCCCGTCCAAGAGA
>JAJYCJ010000042.1 GCA_021778515.1 Acidobacteriota bacterium | reverse complement strand
CACCCTCAAGGCCATCGCGGATTACCTGGGCGTGCACTACGCCACCGCCGGCCGGCTTGTCCGCGCCGCGCGAGCTGAGATGAGGTGCTAAATTGCAAGATGTGACCCCATGTTCCCTCTGTGGGAGGCACACGTCACACACGGCTACACCCTCAAGGCCATCGCGGATTACCTGGGCATGCACTACGCCACCGCCGGCCGGCTTGTCCGCGCCGCGCGAGCTGAGATGAGGTGCTAAATTGCAAGATGTGACCCCATGTTCCATGGTTCGGACTTTGGTCATGGTTCTTGGGATGATGATGGGTTCTGCCTACGCACAGGGGGCGGCACCCCCCGCTTCTGTCGCGGTCTCCCTGACCTTGCTCCAGCGGTCTGTGCTACCGGCCGAGCCACTTCATGCTGTCATTACGATTCGCAACCAATCGGAGCAGACTTTGAAGCTCTCCTTCGAACCGAGTGGTGACGTGTTGGGACCCTGGTCGGACGTACCTGCGCTGTTGTTGTCCTCAGGCGGAGGAACAAAGCCCGATTACTGTATCCAGACGGCCCACACGATGATGG
Source organism: Acidobacteriota bacterium (assembly GCA_021778515.1). Classification (GTDB taxonomy): domain Bacteria; phylum Acidobacteriota; class UBA4820; order UBA4820; family DSQY01; genus DTPS01. The sequence goes on along the minus strand of JAJYCJ010000042.1, from coordinate 24,522 downwards.
CGGACTTTGCGTTGCATGCCGAGGATGGCGGTTATTGGACGCCACCTGGGAAGAGTGTTCAGTTTGATGTGGTATTTGATCTTCCCAAACCAGATGGGACTCAGCCAGGAAGTTATGCGGTGACCGCACATTATGAGGCACCGGGACGGCACCTGGGGCAGGAAGGCGGTATCGTCGGCCAACCGAACGATGCGTACTACGTCTGCAACCAGTGCTGGAAAGGCGCCGTGGACAGTGCCGCGGTCACGATCACCGTGGAGGCCCCCACCGGTATAGACGCGGCGGCCTACCAAGCCTTCAAGGGCGATCCCCTGGCCCATCCAGCCGACTTGCTGAAGAGCTTTCCCACTTCCACCTATGCCGGGTATGCGCTCACGAAAATGGGTCCTGGTGGCTATCTCTCTGGGTCAGAGAAATGGTGGACCATGTCCCCCCGCCAAAGGGACATTGCCTGGGCCGTGCCGTTGGGTGCGCCACAAGCTCAACAAGAGGCCCACCGAGAACAATATCGCAAGAACCTTGCTGCATTTGTTGAGCAAGCACACACCTTCCTCTCGCTCCATCCCGACTTCGCCCGGGCGGACCTTTTGCGGAAGGAATTGGCCAACGCCCTCTTCGAGCTCGATCAGCGGGACGCGGCGATGCAGCAAGTGGAGGCGCTGTCCAAGATGAAGGGGCCCTGTGCCGACGAGGCGCAAGCGCTCATCGCCAGCATCCAAGCAGCCAAGCCAGCGCCCTAGAATGGGGCACTTGAGGGTTTGCCGGTTAGCGTACACTTGGACGGGGTGGCGACAGGAGTTAGGCGCTCCCGCCGCGCACCCGAGCCTAAGAAGGAGGCGCAGCAGGACCGGATCATCTCCATGCCGGTGTACGGGTGGGCCGGCACGCGCGCCCGGTTGCGGGTGATTGACCCGCCGGACTTCTCGCCCTATGTGCCGGATAATAAGGACAGCCACCTATTTAACTTGCCCATTTAGCTTCCACCTTCGCTCCTGCGCTTCCACCATGGGCCGCCTCGTCAGACCCGACGACATTCCAGGGAACCGCAGAGACGTGCAGGAAGAGAAGGGCTCAGCGCAGGTCCGGCTCAGTTGAGGAGGGCCGGGTCGAGGCGCAGGGAGGCGGGGCGGCGCTTGAGGCGCTCCTCGACGAAGCCGCTGAGCAGGCGGAAGCGCTCGGGGATGGAGCGCGCCTCCAGGAGCGCCTGCTTGGCCTCCGGCCCGAGGCCCAGGGCCATGGCGGCCACCACGATGAGCTGGTCGTCCTCGCCCTTGGCCAGCTCCCGGATGACGGTGACCACCTTCTCCGCCGGGCCCTCCAGGAAGAGCGGGATGGCCGCCAGAAGGTCGAATCGGAGGGATTCTTCGGAGGCTTCGCCGCCGCGGCCCTCGGTGGAAAGGGGGTCGATCCGCACCTGGCGGTAGCGGGTCAGCGTCTGGAGCTCCTCGGCCACCCGGAACTCCTGGACGCCCAGCAGCCAGATGAGGTAGCGTCCGCCCGTCAGTTCGTGGTGTCTGGCGATGACTCCGGCGCAGCCCACGTCGCGGATGGGGGGTCGCTTCATGGATTCGAGGCTCTCCGGTTCGCCCTCGTCCCCTTCGATCTGGACCATGCCGATGATGCGGTGGGAGGCGAGGGCGTCCCGCACCATGTCCCGATACCGGCGCTCGAAGATGTGCAGGGGCATGAGCTCGCCCGGCAGGAGAACGGTGTGGACCAGGGGGAAAATCGGAATGACCTCGGGCACGGCTACGGGTCTCATGACCTCTTTCCTCTCGCGGCTCTCGGTGGGACCGTCTCCTCTTGCCCTAACGCGCCGGAGGGGCGGAACTATTGCGGGAGGGGGGAAGTAAAAAGTAAAAAGTGAAAAGTGAAAAGTGAAAAGTGAAAAGAGGCGGGAAGGCTTGGATTCGTTGTTGATGATTCCGTGGTACAACGGCCGGGGGAGGCTCTGGTGGAAGAAGCGGGGGAGCTGATCTTCGAAAGGGCCGAGGAGCTGGAGGCCCGGTGCGCGGAAGCGGCCATGGACGGAGACCTCGTGCTGGCCGCCCGCGGGCGCGTGGCCCGGCGCGTCATCCACCGCTACCGCCTGGCCCGTATCGGCGCCGCCTCCGGGTGGGCCTCACCCCAGGTCTTCGGCCTGGAGCACTGGATCCGCTCCGTGCACGAAGGCCTGTGGGAGGAGCGCCGGCCCATGGGCGGGGCCGCCGCGCTGCGCCTCTGGTGCGCGGCCGCGGCCCGGGAGCCGGCGCCCGGCGGACTCTCGCTGTCTCCCTCGCTCTACCTCCAGCTCCAGGAGAGCGACGAGCTCCTCCAGGGCCGGCGCGTCTCTGCCCAGCCGGAATCGCGAGGCGACGAGCTTCCCGCGTGGCGGGCGCGGGTCACCCGGCGGTTCCGCAGGCTGGCCGTCTCCGAGGGGTGGGCGACCTCGCACGACCGGGTGGAGGCGGTGTGCGGCGCGCTCGCGGCGGGACGCGTAGCGCTCCCCGCGCGGATCGTCCTGGCGGGCTTCGACGATCCCGCACCCGTGGCGGAGGCGATCGCCGAAGCCATCGCTTCCCGGGCGCGGCTGGTCCGCTGGCGCGCGGGCGCACCTCCCGCGGAGGGGACGCGGGTCCGGGTCTTTCCGGTGCCCCTCCAGGAATGCCAGGCGGTCGCGGCGGAGGCCCTCGATGCGTGGAACGGGGGGCAGAGGCGCCTCGGTATCGCCTTCTTCGGCCGCGAGTACGGCGACCTGCTGGCGCGCTGCCTCGATGAGCTCGCGGCCGGGGCGCCGCTGAGGGAGGGGGCCCTGCGCTACAACCTCACCCAGGGCACGCCGCTCACCGATCATCCGCTGGTCCAGGCCGCCCTCCTGCCGCTCCGTCTAGCCTCCGAGGGGAGGGCGTGGGAGCTCCTGCCCTCCCTGCTCGCCTCGCCCTACGCTCGCCCTTCGCTGGAACGGTGGAGCAAGCGGACCCTCGATCTCCTCTGCTCCGCCGCGGAGGCCGGCGGGGCCCGCACCGCCGCGGAGGGGCTCTGCGCGCAGGGCCTGCCCCTGCGGTCTCTCGCTGGGCTTCTCAGGCCCGGCGCCAAGAGACTGGAGGAGTGGCTGGCCGGCCTGGCCCGGCTCTGGGGCGAGCTGGACTTTCCAGTGCGATCGCTGCGTCGGGAGACCCGCGAGACGGACGAGCTGGCCTGGCGCCACCTGTGCGACGTGATGGAGGCCCTGCGGCGGGACGCTGGCGATCTGGAGGTGGCGGCGTCGGAGGCGGTGGCCTGGATCGCCGCCGCCTCCTCGGGCATCGAGGTCATCGAGAAGACGCCGGAGACGGCGGGCATCCAGGTCCTGCCCGTCTCGCAGGCCCGCGGCCTCGCCTTCGACGGCCTGTGGATCGTGGGCTGCCACGGACGGGCGCTGCCTTCCCCGGTGCCGGACCACCCGCTCCTGACTCCGTCGGAGCGGGCCCTGCTGGAGGAGGCCAGCCCGCAGGGCCAGTGGGCGGCGGGACGAAGGATGCTGGAGGGGCTCGCGGCGTGCAGCCAGGCGTGCCATTTCAGCAGGGCCGCGCAGGCCGGCGACGAGCGCCCCTTTCTGCCCTGCCCCCTGCTGGAGGACGAGCCGTCTGAACGGCAGGCCCAACGCCCGCTGGACCTCTGGTCCGACCCGCCAGGGGCCTGGCTTCGGGCTCGGTGGCTGCACGGGGGCCTCTCGGGGCTCGCCTCGCCGCCGCCGGCCCCGCGCGCGGCAGGGGAGGCCGTGCCCTTCGCCGTGCCCTCCTCGCTCAACGTGACGCAGGACGTGCAGGCGCTCATGCAGTGTCCCCAGAAATATTTCTGCGCCCGGGCGCTCGGACTGGAGCCCCTCCCGGAACACCGGGAGGGCATCCCTCCTGAGGGGCGCGGGCAGGTGATCCACTCGATCCTCGCGGCCTTCGTGCAGGGCATCCTGGTAGACGGTTCGGGCTGGCCCGCCGATGGGGCGTCGGCCCGGCGCCGCCTGGAGGCCGCCGTGGACGCGGTTCTGGAGCAGCATTCCCGGGAGGGCGCCCCGGCCTTCTGGCGCGTCGAGCGGACGCGCCTGCTGGGCGATGACGCCGCGCCGGGCCTCCTGAGCCAGTGGCTCGAGATGGAGCGGGAGCGCGCGGCCGCCGGCTGGCGCTTCCTCTTCGCCGAGCAGCCCTTCGACGCTCTCGCCCTCGAGGGGGCGGCGATCGCGCTCCGCGGCCGGATGGACCGGGCGGACGCCCATCCGGAGGAGGGTCTGGCGGTCTGGGACTACAAGACGGGGAAGCCTCCTTCGGCGGCCGAGGTCCTCTCTCAATGGGCCCACCCGCAGCTCCCCGCGTACGCGGCGGCCCTGAGGCGCAGGCCCCTGGCGGAGGAGGCGCGCAAGCGCTTCCCCGCGCTGCCCGAAGGCGGGGCTGCGGTGCGCGGAGGCTACGTGGCGCTCCGGCGCGTCAGGGATCTCTCGCAGGCCTTCCTGCGCGAGGGCGGCAGGGGAGGGGGCGACGTGGTTCTCTCGGAGAAGCTGGAGGAGTGGGAGCGGGCCGTGGCCCAGCGGCTCGAGGGGCCGAGGGCGGGGCGCTTCGCGGCCGATCCGAGGCCGCCCTATCTGGGGCCCGGGAGGGAGGGCGCCTGCGCGTTCTGTCCTTACGGCAAGATCTGCGGCTATTTCGACGGCGCGGACCGCCGGATCCCCGAGGAGGAGGAGGCGTGAGCCGCCCTGCCCCCGACCACGAGATCCGGCTGAAGACCCTCGATCCGCGGGGCAGCTTCGTGTTGGAGGCGCCCGCCGGCTCGGGCAAGACCGACCTTCTCACCGCGCGATTTCTGGCCCTGCTGGGGACGGTGGCCTCCCCGGGGCAGATCGTGGCGCTGACCTTCACCCGCAAGGCCGCGGACCAGATGCAGCAGCGCATCCTCGGCGTCCTGGACCGGGCGCGGAGGGGAGCGGAGCCCGAGCACGAGTGGGATGCGCACCTCCTCGGCCTGGCGCGCCGGGCCCTCGACAATCCGGGCTTCGCTGAGGGCGTGTTGCGGAACCCGCAGTCCTACCGGGTGGGCACCTTCCACAGCTTCTGCACCTGGGTGGCGGGAGGCTGGCCGCTGGAGGCGGGCATTCCGCCGGGCGCCGTCCTCCTCGATGAGCTGGACCAGGGTAGAGCCCTGGAGTCCGCCGTGGAGTCCTGCTTCGGGGCCGTTCTCTCGGGCGGCGCTCCGGAGCTGCGCGATGCCTTCGAGCGGCGGCTGGCGGCGGCCGACAACGGCTACGAGCGGCTCAAGGAGCAGGTGACCAGCCTGATGGCCCACCGGGACCGCCTGCTGGCTTTCGAGGAGGTCCTGCGAAGCGGCGGCGGAGACCTCGGCGTCACCGCGGGGCGCGTCCTCTCCGAGCTGGTGGCCCTCGCGATCCGGCCGGCGCGCGAACACTTCTTGGACCACGAGGAGCAGTGGCGCGAACTGCGCCGCGCCCTGGAGGCGTGCGGGGCGCCCGGCGCGGAGGATTGTCCCCTCGACATCCCCGGCGATGGCCTTGAAGCAATCCCGGCCTGGCAGGCTCTCGCCGAGCTCGTCCTGAAGACCGACGGGGGCACCTACACGAGCTTCTCCGGCGGCAAGTTCGGGGCCGGGTTCGGCAAGACGGCCGCGGCGCGGTTCCTGAAGGAGATTCCGGCGGAGGCGGCCGGGGCGCTGGCCACGGTGCGGCGCTGGCCAGCCGCCGGGGAGGACCCGGTGGGCCTGGAGGCGCTGGCGGACCTGCTGGCCCTGGCCGATGCGGCGCAGCGGCACCTGGCGGCGCGGATCCCGGGGGCGGGCCTGGACTACCTCGAACTGGAGCTGGCCGCCCTGCGCTCGCTGAGCTGGGCCGAGGTCCCGAGCGAGAGCCTCATCTTCTACAACGAGCACCTGAGGCACCTCCTGGTGGACGAGGCGCAGGACATGAACGAGGTCCAGGTGCGGATCCTCTCGCGCCTGACGGAGGGGTGGGAGCCGGGCGACGGGCGGTCGCTCTTCGTGGTGGGCGATCCCAAGCAGAGCATCTTCCGCTTCCGCAGGGCCGAGGTGAGCCTCTTCACCGGCCTTCAGGAGCAGGGGCTGCCGAGGGAGGGGGAGGCCAGCTATCCGCTGGTCCCCCTCGAACTGACCGCCAACTTCCGCTCCGAGCCCACCCTTGTCCGCTTCTGCAACGCCCTCTTCGAGGCCCTCTGGCCCGAACCGGGGAAGGAGGGGGAGGGGGTCTGTTTCCGGGTCTCCGAGCCGGCGCGCGAGGCCTCCTACGCGGGGGTGGAGGCGCGGGTGGCGCTCTTCACGCAGGGCGAGGAGGCCCAGCCGGGAGCGGCTCCTCACCCGTCCGCCGCGGAGCGCGAGGCCGCCTACGTGGCGGGCAGGGTCTGTGAGTTGCACGCGGCGGAGCCGGGGGCCACCATCGGTCTGCTCTTCCCCGCCCGGCCGGCCCTGGGGCCCTTTGTGGCGGCCCTGAACCGGTTGGGGGTGCCGGTCCGCCTCGTGGAGGGCGAGAGTCTCGCCGGCCGGCCCGAGGTCCGGCACCTCGTCAACCTCTTCACGGCGCTGGCCCGCCCTTACGACGACGTGGCCTGGGCCGGGTGCTTGCGCTCGCCGTGGTTCTGGGTATCCGACGCCGAGCTGCTGCGCCTCTCTGCGCTGGAGGGCTTCTGGTCGTCGAGGGTGCTGAACCAGGTCGAGGGCGAGACGCCCTCGTCGCCCCTTGGGCTGGCCGCGCGGGAGGCGCTGGCGGCCTTCGGGCGGGAGCCCTACGAGAGGACCGTCTCGCGGCTGTGGGAGGAGCTGAGCGGACCGGCGGCCACGGCGGCGCGCTACGGGGCGGCGGGAGTGGCCAACGCGCGAGCCTTTCTGGATCTGCTGGCGGGCTGCTCGGGCAGGCCCGCGGAGGAGGCCCTCTCGCGGCTGACCGAACTGCTCGAATCGGCCTACACGCCGCCGGACCCCAGGGCGGCCTTTTCCCCCGTCTCCGCCATGACCGTGCACAAGGCCAAGGGCCTCGAATTCGACCACGTCCTCGCCGTGGCGCTGGGACGTGACCCTCTCGGGGGGAGCCGGCAGGAGCACCCCTCCTTCCGCATGGAGCGGGTTCCCCTGCCGGGGAGGCCCCTGCTCGTCGCCGCCGGACCGGACGCGGGGCGGGGCGAGCCGAACCTCGCCTACCGGCTGCTGGAGGAGCTCGACCAGCGGCGCCAGCTGGAGGAGAGCCTGCGCCTCTTCTACGTCGCTGCCACGCGGGCCAGGCGGAGCCTCACGCTCACCGGCAGGGCAAGCATCACCCAGAAGGGACTCCTCTCGGTCCGCAAGAAGTCCAGCGCGCTGGGGCGGCTGCTGGCCGCCGTGGGCGGGGTGGAGGGGGCCAGCGGCGAGCCGTGGCTCTCCCTCGGCCTGCACCTCGAAATCGACCCCGAGCCCACGCTCGCGGGCGCTCAGGCGGGCCGGCCGCGCCTCCCGGGCGAGCCCCCTCCCTTCGAGGCCCAGCCCCTGCCCTACCGCATCAGTTCTCCGTCGGCCCTGCAGGAGGAGACGGCGCAGGCCGCGCCCTTCGGTGCGGACGACGCGGCGGATGCCAACGCCAGGCCCCGCGGCGTGGTCCTGCACCGGCTGTGGGAGCGCCTCGCCCTGGGGGCCTCCCTGCCGTCCGAGAAGGCCGTGGCCGGTGCCCTTGCGGCCGAGGGGATGGGGCTGGCCGAGGCTTCGGCGCAGGCGCGGGAGGTGCTGGAGGAGGCCAGGACGGCGTGGGAGCATCCCTCTTTCGCCGGTCTGCGGGAGGGGGCCGTCGCCCTTCGACCCGAGGTGGGGCTGGAGGACCACGACGGGGCAGGGAACCTGCGCGTGGGAAGGCTGGACCTGCTGATCGAGCGCCCCGAGGGATTCGTCGTCGTGGACTACAAGACGGGGCGGCCCGACGGCGCCGGAGAGGAGTGGCTGGCGGCCCAACGCGAACACTACGGACCCCAGCTTCGGGCCTACGCGCAGATGGCTTCCCGGGCGCTCGGTGCGGAGGCCGCGAAGGTGAGGGTTCTTCTCTATTTCACTTCATTTCAAAGGCTGGTAGAACCGTGAGGGCCGGCCTCCTTTCGAACCGTCGAGATGGGGAGGGCGCCCGGAGCCCGGGGTGCGCCCGGCGGGGCGTTCGCATGCGCGCTCGGATCGCCATTGCCCTTCTCGTCCTCGCGGGGAGTTCGGCCTGGGGCGGGACGGCTCAGGCACCCTCTTACGCCGCCAGCGGCTGGTCCCTGGGGGACGGGGATTCCCTGAACCGTGCGGCACAGTGCCGGGCCATCGACGAGGTGGACCTGGACTGGTTCTATTCGCGGAAGGACGGCACGGTGGCCCAGGGCTACGACGATCCCGCCCTGGTGGCCGCCGCGAGGGCGGCCGGCCTCTCGGTGATGGCCACCGTGAGCAACTGGAGCGAGGTCAAGAACGGCTTCGATCCCGCCGTCCCCGAGGCCATCCTCCGAACGCGCAAGAAGATGTTTCGCCATGCGGCAAAGCTCGCGGCCCTGTGCAACAGCCTGGGCTACGACGGCGTCGACCTGGACTGGGAATCTCTCAAAGCCAAGGAGCGGAACCGCTTCAGCGGTTTCGTGGAGGCCCTCGCCGCCGACCTGCACGCCGAGGGAAAGAGGCTGGCCATCGCCGTCTCGGCCAAGACCTCGGAGCCCGGGGACTGGCCCGGGGCCAAGGCGGAGGACTGGCTGCGGCTTGGAGCCGCGGTGGACGAGTTCAAGGTCATGACCTACGACTACAGCGGCCCCTGGTCCCCGCCCGGGCCCATCGCGCCGCCGGACTGGATCGATGCCGTCCTCACCTTTGCGGAGAGCGAGGTTCCAGCCGAGAAGATCATGATGGGGCTTCCCTTCTACGGCTACGACTGGTCGGGCGGAAGCGCCGTGGGGCTGGACTGGGCCGACGCACAGACCCTCATCGCACAGTACGCTCCCACCGTGGCGAGGGATCCTTCCGGCGAGGAGACCTTCTCCTACACGGACGCCATGGGGATAATCCACACGGTCTTCTTTCAGGACCCGCAGTCCATCGCGGACAAGATCCAGGTGCTGACCTCGCGGCACCCGGGCATCCGGGGCGTCGCCATCTGGGTCCTGGAGCGGGAGGATCCCTCCTTCTGGGGCCTGATCGACGGACTATTGAGGTCCGGCGACTCCTGTCCTCAACCCACGGCCTTGAGGGAGGCGCCCTCCGCCGTGGTCTCGGAATGCTCTCCCGCCCTGCAGTGAGTCATCCCGTCTAAATACCAGCGACCGGCTCGTCAGGCCTTGACTTTGATCGGTGCCGACCGGAGAATGTGACCGCTCACTATCGTGCCGCTTGCGAAGGGGGGCCGATGCGATCCGATCCCGTCGATTCAAGAGAAGGCGAGGCGCAGCCGGTGGGTTCCTCCCAGGCCGGACCGGAGGACTCCGCCGGGATGGGGCCGGGGCTCGCCCACATCTACCGGGAGCGCGTCCGCCGTTACGGCGAGCGGGTGGCCATGCGCTACCGACGAGAGGGCGGATGGGTGGGGATCTCCTAGAAAGAGCTTGGGGAGAGCGTGGAGGCGACGGCCCGGGCGCTGGCGGCCCTGGGTGTCCCGGAGCAGGGGGCGGTGGCCATCCTGTCGCAGAACCGCCCCGAATGGACCATGGCCGATCTGGGCTGCCTCACGGCGCGGATCGTCACGGTCCCCATCTACCCTACGAACACGGCGAATTACGCGCGGTATCTCCTGGATGACGCCGAGGCGCGGCTGGTGTTCGTGGACACGCAGGCACAGTACGACAAGATCGCCTCTCTGGCCGGTCCGGAGAGGCCCTTGACCCTCGTGGTCTTCGACTCGTCCGTGCGGTTCCGGGATGGGGTCCGCTCCCTGACCTTCGACGACCTGCGCTCGATCGGTGCGGCGCCGGGAAGTGCGGAGGAGGTGGAGGCGCGTCTCGCAAGGGTCACGCCGGACGATCTGGTGACCCTCATCTACACCTCGGGCACCACGGGCGAACCCAAGGGGGTCATGCTGACACAAGGCAACCTCCTGAGCTGCTTTCCGCCGCACGACGCGCGGCTGCCCGCGCCCTGCGAGGACGACGTCTCGCTCTGCTTCCTGCCCCTGAGCCACGTCTTCGAGCGCGGGTGGACCTACTACGCTCTCAGCAAGGGGATGACCAACTGCTACCTGGAGGATCCGGCCCAGGTGGTGGAGGCGCTCCAGCAGGTTCGCCCGACCGTCATGTGCGCCGTGCCGCGGTTCTACGAGAAGGTCTACGCCGCCATCTTCAAGAAGCTGAAGCAGGCCTCCCTGCCCCGGAGGGCGCTGTTCCACTGGGCCGTCCGCGTGGGCGGGGAAGCGGGAAGGCTTCGCAAGGACCACCTTCTCGTGCCGCTCTCTCTGCGCCTCAGGTACCGGATCGCCGACGCACTGGTCCTGAAGAAGGTGCGCGGGATCGTCGGCGGTCGAATCCGGTTCTTCCCCTGCGCGGGGGCGCCCCTCTCGCGGACCATCGAGGAGTTCTTTCACGCCTGCGGCATCTTCATCTGCTACGGCTACGGCCTGACGGAGACCACCGCCACCGTCTCGACCCACGAGACCAGCCACTTCAAGTTCGGAACCGTGGGAAAGCCGCTGAGCGGCGTCCAGGTCCGCATCGGCGAGGACGACGAGATCCTGGTGAAGGGTCCCACCGTCAGCCGGGGCTACTTCAAGCGTCCGGAGGAGACCGCCAGGGCCTTCGTGGACGGTTGGTTCCACACGGGAGATGCGGGCATGCTCGACGAGGATGGCTGCCTGACCATCACCGACAGGATCAAGGATCTGATCAAGACGTCGGGGGGAAAGTACGTGGCACCCCAGGCCATCGAGGCTGCCCTGGGCAGCGATCCCTACGTGGAGCAGATCGCGGTGATCGGCGACGGGCGCCGCTTCATCTCGGCCCTCGTCGTGCCCTCCTTCCCCAACCTGGAGGAGTGGGCCCGCGCCCGAGGGATCGAGGCCTCCTCCCGCAAGGAACTCGTGGCCCACCCCGAGGTGACGGCCTTCTACCGCGAGCGGATCGACCGCCACAACGCCGGCGTGGCCCGTTTCAAGCAGGTCAAGAAGTTCACGCTCCTGCCCGGGGAGTTCACGCTGGAGGCGGGCGAGATCACGCCCACGCTCAAGGTGCGCCGCAAGCAGGTTCTGGCGCGCCACGAGCGGGAGATCGAGGCCATGTACGCAGAGCCGTGATCCCGCGCCGAAGGTCATCTCCCAGGGGGGCGCTCGCCGCCGGGTATCACGCCCCCTTCCGGATCGCGATGTCGCCCGAGCCCGTCTTCACCCTCACCGACGCCGAGCCGCTTCCCCCGGAGAGTTCGTACCGCTTCTCCCTGGCTGAGAGCGTTCCGGAGAAGTCGCATCGGATCTCGCCCGAGCTGGAGCCGAGGAGGCCCGAAAGAGCGGTCCCGGGAGGCAGGGTAAGTTGGACCCCTCCGGAGCCCGTATCGGCGGTCACCGAGGCTCCCGCCGGCAGTCGTTCCCAACCGGCCTTGACGTCGCCGGAGCCGGTGTCGAAGCGGGCGCTGCCCGCCAGGCCCATGGCGGTGATGCCGCCCGATCCCGTGTCCCCCTCGAACTCGCCGGCCTCGCCCTGGAAGTCCACGTCGCCCGAACCGGTGTCGATCTTGACCTTCTCGGCCCTGGCCGCGAGCCGGATGCGGACGTCTCCCGAGCCCGTATCCGCCGTGACGGACCTGGCGGCGCCATGGATCTCCACGTCGCCCGAACCGGTGTCGCAGGTGGCGGGCATCCCGGCCGTGTCCCCGTCGATGCGGCAGTCGCCCGAGCCGGAGTGCAGGTCGAGGGCCATGCCCGGAGGCACCTTGAGGGCGATGGTCCCCCTGCAGTTGCTGTATCCGATGGTCCAGTGGCTGGCGCGCGAGCGAACGAGGATGGTATTTCCCTCCTCCCTGTAGACGGGCTTCAGGGCATCCAGGTAGGTCTTGGAATCGCCCGGCCAGGAGGAGACCTCGATATCCACCGTGACCCGGATGGTGCTGCCCGGCGCGATGGTCACGAGCACATCCTGGAAGGAGGCTTCCACCTTCAGGGTCCCTCCAGGCTTGGCGGGGAGGCTCTTCTCCTCGTGCCACTTCAGGCTCTCGGCCGAGGCGCTCAGGCCCAGCGCCGCGATCAGGGCGGCCGTCCAGAGGTATTTCGTCCGCATCGCAATCCTCCAATCCCGGAGACGGACGCCCCAGAGGGAACCCCCTCTTCTGCGCCCTCCGTTCTCCTTCTTGAGACGAGATCGGTGGGCCGCAGGTTTCGCGGGCGCCGCGCCCCCCGAACACACGCGTGGCGCAGGAGACGAGGCCTGGGCGGCCACCCTTGGGCGCCGGAGCCTGCGATGTCGCCGGACGACCAGCGCCCCGCTTGGTCCGGCGAGGGTTCAGGAGCGCTCCGAGATGCGCTACACTCTACGCGCCGGCCCAAGATGACGGCAGGAGGCCGGGGTTCATGGGAGGACGCGAAGATGTTCAAGCTCGTGCTGCTTCGCCATGGCGAGAGCGCCTGGAACCGCGAGAACCGCTTCACGGGATGGACCGACGTGGACCTCACCAGCCAGGGGGCGGCGGAGGCCGTCGAGGCCGGCCGGCTCCTGAGGGCGGAGGGCCTGGGCTTCGACGAGGCGCACACCTCCGTCCTCAAGCGCGCCATCCGCACGCTCTGGCTGGTCCTGGACGAGATGGATCTCATGTGGATTCCGGTGGTCCGAGACTGGCGCTTGAACGAGCGGCACTACGGCGCCCTGCAGGGGTTGAACAAGGGGGAGATGGCCGAGCGGTTCGGCGAGGAGCAGGTCAAGATCTGGAGGCGGAGCTACGACGTGCGTCCCCCGGCCCTGGAGCCTTCCGACGAGAGGTCTCCCGGCAGAGACCCGCGCTACGCGGGGCTATCCCAGAGCGAGATACCGCTCACCGAATGCCTGAAGGACACCGTGGCGAGAGTCGTTCCCTGCTGGCAACAGCAGATCGCCCCCCGCGTGCGGGAGGGGCGAAGGCTCCTCGTGGTGGCGCACGGCAACAGCCTGAGGGCGCTCGTCAAGTACCTGGACGGGATCGGCGAGGCGGCCATCGTGAACCTCAACATCCCCACCGGCATGCCCCTGGTCTACGAGCTCGACGACGCTCTCGTTCCCCTGCGGCGCTACTACCTGGGAGACCCGGAGAAGGTCCGCCAGGCCACCGAGGCCGTCGCCAGTCAGGGCAAGGCGAAGAAGGGGTGAGGCGCCGCCCCGATCAGCCAAGGCCGTGCCGACGCGCCCCCGGGCCCGGCGCTCTCGGCGGTGTGATCAGAGCACCCGGGCGACGATGATCGTCATGTCGTCGTACTGAGGGGCTCCGGCGCTGAAGCGCGTGACGCCCTCCAGCACGCGCTCCACGATGGTCTGAGCGGATTCGCGCATGAGCCCCTTCACGAGCTCCTGCAGGCGCTCCTCTTCGAAGAATTCCTCCGACTCGTTCAAGGCGTCCGTGATCCCATCGCTGATCACCAGCAGCACGTCGCCCGGCTGGCACTGGAACCGCTTCTGTTCGAACCGAGCATCCTGGAAGATGCCGAGGACCGTTCCCGAGGAGCCCAGCCGGTGGGCCTCCACGGCGGTTCCCTCCGCCGGGCGAAAGATCACGGGCGGGTTGTGGCCGGCGTTGATGTACTCGATGCCGAGGGTGGCCGGGTCGAAGAGGGCCAGGAAGAGGGTGGCGAACCTGCTCTCGCCGGTGGCCGAGCACATCCGGCGGTTGATCCCGGCCACGATCTGATCCAGGTGGCCGCCGCAGCTGTCGGCCTGGACCCTGAGCATGGCCTGCAGGCTGGCCATGAGCAGGGAGGCGGCGACTCCCTTCCCGGAGATGTCTCCGAGGGCCATGCAGAGCCCCGTCTCTCCCTCCCGGAAGAAATCGAAGTAGTCCCCGCCCACGAACCGCGCCGGCCGGCAGGCCCCGGCGTAGTCCAGGCGGGGTATCGGAATGGTGACCTTCGGCAGGAGGTTCTCCTGGACCTGCCGCGCGATCTCCACCTCCTGCCTGAGCTGGGCCTGTTCCTGGCCGCGCCGGATGAGCCTCGCGTGCTCGAGGGTGTCGGCCGTCTGGCGGGCGACCGCCGCGAGCAGCTGCACGTCCTCCGCCGAGTAGGGCTCCTCGGAGAGCTTGGCGCCCAGGGCCAGGAACCCCAGGAGGCCCTCCTCGGTGGTGAGGGGCACGAGAAGCCTGGCCTCTCGGCCTTCGATGAGATCCACCTCCTGCGGGCTGCCACCCTGCAGGATGGGACGGGCCTGGGACCGAGGGTTCTTGGGGTCCACGTTCAGCGCCCCGCTACCCTCCTCGATGGCCCGGTTCAGGAGTCCGTCCAGGAGACCGTCTCCCGTCATGAGCCACGGGTTCCCATCTTCTTCGATCCCCGCTGCCTCGGCCCCCGCCGGCTCGCGCCGCCAGCAGAAGAACGCGTTGGGAGGGACCGGCGCCAACGCCTTGCGAAGCCTCCGGAAGCGCTCCCCGTCCAGCGGAAGGTTTAGGGCGGCGCTCGCGCGCAGGAACAGGGCCACGCCGGACGGATGGAGGGCGTCGGACACGGTGCGGACGACCTCGGCGCCGAGGCGCTCCGGGTCCGCGGCCAGGCGCCTCGCCCTGAAGGTCTGGTCGGTCAGGATCTGCCTGGCGTCGTAGTTTTCGCGGAAGAACCGCTTTTCGATCACCGGCATGACCTTGCGGTTGAGGCCGCGGAGGACCACCACGGCGCCCATGGTGCAGAGGGCGAGGGTGCCCACGACCATCCCCTGGCCGGCCTCGCCCAGGATCTTGGTGGCGAGGGGAACCAGGGCATAGGTGAAGGCCACCAGGATCAGGGCGGCCTCCAGGAAGAGGAATCCCTTGGACAGGAGAGCGAACTGGATGCCCTTCCGCAATATGACCCGGATGCCGAATATGCGGTGGCGCACGACGGCGTAGACGAAGGCCACGGGGAAGGCCGCGCGGCCCGCGGTCGCGAGGACGTAGAACCAAGCCGGAAAGCCGACGAAGTTCAGCACGACCGCGGCCACGTAGCTGACGAGCCAGGGGAGCACCGCCAGCGCCCCAGCCAGCAGGATTCTCAGGCGCCGCCTCTCGTCGGGCGTCTTCACCTGGACGGTGTTGACGATCAGGGAGGCCAGGCCAACCACGAACAGGAGGGAGTAGATGACGTCCTGCGTGATGTCCAGCCATCGCAGCCGGAGAAGCCCCTTCTCGAAAAGCTCGAGATTCGACAGGTAGACGTAATGCCAGCCGAAATTCCAGAGGGAGAAGACGGCGGCGAACCCCAGGCCCGCCCGCTTGAGCCAGGGTGCGGCCCTCTCGATGGCTGAGGGGATGGGGAAGAGAAGGAAGAAGCGCATGAAGAGGGCGGTCGCGAAGGAGAAGGGCACTATCCACAGGACCAATCCGATCTCCCGCCACACGGGAGGAAAGGCGCCGGATCGCTCTCCCCAGCCGAAGGAGGCGAGGCAGATGAAGAGCAGGCTGGCGGTGTAGGCGTTGTCGTCCTTCGTGCGAAGGAACCCGATGAAGGCGGCCGCAAGAAGGCAGATCAGCATGAAAGCCGTCTCACCCGCCATGTTCCTCAGCGCCGGCCAGGGCGGCGCGCGAGGGTTGTGGATGGGCGGAACCGCCACCTCCAGCTCCTCGCGACGGTCCGGGGGCACCTCCCGCTCGATGCGGAGGGTGAAGGGCTGATCGAAGGGGACGAGTCTGGCGGCCTGGACCCGGTCGAAGGGCCCTCGGAGCTCGATGCGCCGCCCCCGCGCATCGGTGACGGCGAGGAGCCGGTCCCCCTTTCTGAATCCCAGTCCTTCCGCCTTCTTGCTGATGACGTCGGTGATCCGGAGGCCGCCGTCGCCCCAGGCGGCCGTCAGCCCCAAGTTTCCGCGGAGAATTGGTGAGGAGAAAAAGGCGCCGACGTAGATCAGCCCCCCCTGCGTGAGGAGGAAGGACGCAATCAGGAGGCCCAACAACAGTCTGCGTCTTGGGATCGAGACCATGGCGGCTCTCTCCTTTCGGCTCCCCGGTTTCAAGCAGAGCCCGGGTTCAGGTGCGGCGAGAGCCGACGGAGGAGGGGACTCCTGCGGAAGGCCCCCACCGCCCGCTCCACCCCACGGCCCTCCTCGAACGGGATGCGCGGCGGAATGCTGTTCGCCCCGCAGGCCGGCACTCGCCCGGCAGGCGAAGGCCGGAGGCGGTGGACCATCCCACGCCGTTGGCATCGAGCGACGCCCTCGCCCATGGCTTCCCTCCCCCACTCAGGTCATACGAAAATCTCGGCGCTTCGTCTCATTATGCCCCTTCCTTCTCGCCGCGTGAATCCGTGGTCGATTCTTCCCCGCCGGTGATTTCCACCGTTGCGGTGGAAAGGGCGGTGGAAAATACTGTGAATTCTCCGGCAAGGTCCTGAAAGGCGAGGGGATGGCCGAACTTGCACTCTCATTCAGCACCCCCCGGGGCGCGGGATTCGCGGGGGGGGCGGCGAAGGGACGCGCCTTCATCCCTTGCCTCCAGTCGTGGGATACTGCCTGGAACAAGGCCATCGCAGGCGGAATGGATGCGTGAAGGCCCGGGGCCGCCGCCAGAGATGGGGTGAGTTGCGCGGGGCCGCAGGCGGAGGGAGTGGGAGCAGAGGAGGCGCGAAGATGGGGCGGCTGCTGATCGTATCCAACCGGCTCCCCGTGACCGTCAAGGTCGAGGAGGGGGAGTTCCGGATCACGCCCTCGGCTGGGGGCCTGGCCACGGGGATGCGGGGCCCCCACGAGGGCTCCGACTCCCTCTGGATCGGCTGGCCTGGCGAGCTGCCCCGGCTCAGCGAGGCCCGCCGAGAGCAGTTGGAGGAGAGGCTCGCCGAGTTCCGGACGGCCCCCGTCTACCTGAGCCAGACGGAGGTCAACCGCTACTACGAGGGCTTCGCGAACGGCGTCCTCTGGCCCCTCTTCCACTACCTCACGGACCGGGTGCGCAGCGATGCCTGGAGAGATTGGCAGGCATACTCCGAGGTGAACGAGCGGTTCGCCCAGCGGGTGGCCGCCGAGTACCGGCCGGGAGATACGATATGGGTGCACGACTACCAGCTCTGCCTGGTGCCGGTCCTGCTCCGGCAACTCGTGCCCGAGGCCCGCATAGGCTTCTTCCTCCACATCCCTTTCCCCTCGTCGGACGTGTTCCGCATCGTGCCCTGGCGGACGGAGATCCTGGAGGGCATTCTGGGCAGCGACCTGGTGGGCTTCCATACCTACCCCTACCTTCGCCACTTCAGCCGCTCGCTCAACCTCCTGCTGGGAGTGGAACCCGACGGCGAAAGGCTCGTGTACGCCAACCGGGAGGTGCGCCTCGGCGTCTTTCCCATGGGCATCGACGCGGCCAGGTTCTCGGCCCTTGGCGACAGCGCAGAGGTGGCGGCCGAGGTCAAGTCCATTCGAGAAGAGCTGGGAAAGCGCAAGCTCCTGCTCGGCGTGGACCGCCTGGACTACACCAAGGGGCTCCCCGAACGGATGCTGGCGATGGAGCGGCTTCTGGAGCGGGATCCCTCCTGGAGGGGCAAGATCCGCCTCATCCAGGTGGTCGTGCCCTCCAGGACCAAGGTAGAATCCTACAAGGCCTTCCGCCGGAACCTCGACGAGCTCGTGGGCAGGGTCAACGGACGATACGCCACCATAGACTCGGTGCCGATTCACTACCTCTTCCAGTCGGTGTCGGAGCGCCAGCTGGTGGCGCTCTACCGCGCGGCGGACGTCATGCTCGTGACGCCGCTTCGGGACGGCATGAACCTGGTCGCCAAGGAGTTCGTGGCTTCGCGATCGGACGGGGACGGCGTTCTGGTCCTGAGCGAGTTCGCCGGGGCCGCCGCGGAGCTCGCCGAGGCCCTCCAGGTCAATCCCTACGACGCGGACGCGGCGGCCATGGCCATGCACCGGGCTCTGACCATGCCCAGGGAGGAGCGCCGGACGCGGATGGAGGCGCTTCAGAGGCGGGTCTTCACCTACGACGCCTACCGGTGGGCCGACACCTTCTGGAAGAGGCTCCAGGAGCCTCCCGCGGCCGAGGTGGACCGGATGCTCTCTCCCTCCGGCCTCATTCAGGAACTTGCCGCCCGCCTGCGCGCGGCGAAACACCTGGTGCTCATCCTGGACTACGACGGCACCCTCGCGCCCTATGCCAGTTCGCCCCAGCTGGCCGAACCCGACGCGGAGCTCAAGCGCCTCCTCAAGGCCCTCAGCTCCCGTCCCGGCACCTCGGTTCACATCGTGAGCGGGCGCTCGCGCGAGCTCATGACCCGGTGGTTTGGCCGACTGCCGTTGGGGCTCCACGCGGAGCACGGGTTCTGGTCCAGGCCCCAGTCGGGGGGAGAGTGGAGGCCCCTGAAGGTGCGCGCGCTCGAATGGAAACGCCGGATCCTTCCGCTGATTGAGCTGGCGGCGACGCGGACACCGGGCTCGCTGATCGAAGAGAAGACGGCGGCCATCACCTGGTACTACAGGATGGCCGATCCGGAGCTGGGGGCGCGACGGTTCGAGGAGCTCAAGCGCCTCCTGGAGAAGGAGGCCAGCGGTCTGCCCCTGGAGGTGATGACCGGCCCCAAGTCCCTGGAGATCCGCGTGCGCGGCGTCCACAAGGGGGCGATCCTGGACCGCCTCGGCGCCAAGCGGGGGATCACCCTGCTGGCCATGGGGGACGACGCGACCGATGAGGACCTCTTTGGGGCGCTCCCTGCGGGCGGTACAGCGGTGCACGTGGGCAGAGGGCCGAGCAGCGCGGCCTACCGGGTGGCCGACCCCGCCGCTGCGCGGAGTTTTCTCGCCTCCCTGCTGGGGTGAGGATGGATGATAGATGATGGATGGGGGGCGGTTACAGGCCCTTTTTTCTCCCTTTTTTCTTTTCACTTTTCACTTTTTACTTTTTACTTTTTACTTCTTTCTCATCACTCCCCCCTTGCCCGCCGCTGCCTGCAGTTCGCATCCCTGCACCGGAGGCGGCCCTGGGCACTGGATTTTCCTCCAGATTGTGTTATAACTATCCAAGGCCATGGGTGCCGAAGGATGTCTGTGGATGAAGCGTAGTAGTGCAAGTGGATCTCCGGCTCCCGTGCCTTTGGAGGCACGCCCCGATTCGTCCAGCGATTCATACGGTGCGGAAAATGTGCGGCGCCCCCCGCGGGTGCGGGGATGGGTGAAGCCGTGTTCGGCTTCGGCCGGTTCGGGACGGTCCGGCCGGAGAGAGCGGGTTTGAAAAGGGAGGTGTTATGTCCGTCCGGCTGTTTGTAGGGAACCTCTCCTACGATGCGACTGAAGAGGAATTGAAGGCGCTGTTTGCCGCAGCGGGTCCCGTGGCCCACGTCCATCTTCCAAAGGACAGGGAAACGGGGAGGCCGAGGGGCTTCGCCTTCGTGGAGTTCCTCGAGAAGTCGCAGGCGGAGGAGGCCATCAGGCGCTTCAACAACCAGGATTTCAAGGGCAGGCCCATGGTGGTCAACGAGGCCAGGGCCAGGGAAGCGGGCGCGGCTCCGCGCCCATACTCGCCCAGACCCTTCTCCGCGCGTCCCTCGTCACCGCGCCCCGACTGGAGCCCCGCTCCCGCGGGCGAGGAGGAGGAGGGGAAGCCCCGAGGGATTCGGCGAACCTTCGGCGGGTCGGAGAACGGACCCCATAAGAAGAAGCGCTACGATAAGGGCGAACGGGTTCCCAAGGGGCCCATCCGGGAACGCCACAGCGGCCGTCTATACGACATCGAGGACGCCGGGGATGACGTCGAGTGGGAAGGCGACGACATCGCCAGGCGCGCGGACGACGAGGAGGAATAGGACCTCACTCGTCTTCGTCCCCCTCCTCCGGTTGAAGGAGGAAATCCTCGATGAGCTCGATCAGGGCATCCAGCCGCTGGATTCTCTTGGGGTCCGTCGCGCGGTTGGCCTGCACGGACAGGTAGCCGGCGATCTCCTCCCAGTCCTCTTCGGAGAAGGCCACCAGCAGCTTCCCGCCGCGCACCGCAACGGCCCTTAGCTCATCGGCGATTCCCAACTCGTCCCCGGCCTCCCTCAGGAGCGTGTCGCGCTCACGGGGCGTCAACTCCATCTCGAGCTTCGGAGGCTCCTGGGGCACTTCGGTCTCGTCCACGGCTTTCGCACCTCCCGCCGGCCCCGGGTAGCGCCCCGAGGCATTGCGGTGCCATCTTATCTCCGGGAAGAAGCGGCCGTCCAGAATTGGCGCCGGCGCAACGCCAGGGGAGTGAAGCGGGCCATGCGCTCGCGAATCCTCGCCCGGGGGCGGAATCGGGGAGGGATCATGCAGCTCGTGACGAACCTCTTCTATCAGCTCGGCTGGGACCTGACCTGGTGGACCCTTCTCCTGGCCGCGGCGGAGCTCTTGGCCCTCATCACCATCCCTTCAGTCCTCATCCAGCGAAGAGGCCAGCCGCTGGCGGCCCTGGCGTGGGTTCTTGGCCTCATGGCCGTTCCCTTCGCGGGGGTCCTGGTCTGGTGGGGCATCGGGCGCAGTCGTCTGGAACGGAAGCGGCGCCGGCGCGCCTCCGCCCGTTGGGCCATCGCCAGGGGATTCGCCTCGCTCAGGCCCCAGGTCCCCGAGCTGACCCACCAGCAGGAGGAGAAGCTCCTCCCTATCCGCAGACTGCCCCTTCAGGAGTCCTGGGGCGTCTTTCCGGCAGTCCACGGCAACCGGGTCCAGATCCTGGTGGACGGCGCCCAGACCTACGAGGCGCTCGATGCCATCGCGCGCGGCGCCCGGCACCACTTGCACTTTCTCTTCTACACCTGGGAGCCCGACGCAGTGGGACGGCGATTCAGGGATCTGCTGGCCGATCGCGCGCGGGCGGGGATCGAGGTGAGGGTATTGTGCGACGCGGTGGGGAGCTCGGCTGCGCGGCGGGGCTTTTTCTCTCCCCTGGAGGAGGCCGGAGGCCGCGTGAGCTTCTTCATGCCCCCCCGGTTTCTCGGCCGCGGCCTCACGGTGAATTTCAGGAACCATCGGAAGCTCGCCGTGGCGGACGGAGGCAAGTCCTACGTCGGGGGGTTGAACATCGGGGAGGCCTACACGGGCGCGTGGAGGGACGCGGGCTTTCTCCTGGAGGGTCCCGTCAGCGCCCAGCTTCAGGAGGTCTTCGCCGACGACTGGTTCTTCTGCACGGGCGAGAACCTGGCGGACTCCGTCTACCTGGAGGGCGCCTCGTTGGTACCGGGGAAGGAGGGGGAGGCATATTGCAGGATCATTGCCGGGGGTCCCGACAATCCCTACAACGCCACCCACGACGCCTGTTTCATCGCCATCAGCCGCGCCCGTGAGCGCGTCTGGCTCACGACCCCCTACCTCATCCCCAGCCAGGCCATCGAGACGGCGCTGAGAACCGCCGTCTACCGCGGCGTGGACGTGCGCCTGCTGGTGCCCCACCGATCGGACGTGCCGCTGGCCCAGCTCGCCGGCCGCTCTTTCTATCCGAGCCTGCTCTCCGCGGGGATCCGGATTTTCGAGTACCTCCCCGCGGTCCTGCACAGCAAGGTGTGGCTCTTCGATGACGACCTGAGCGTCATCGGCAGCGCCAATCTGGACAGCCGCAGCTTCCGGCTGAACTTCGAGATCAGCTGCTTCACCCACAGCGAGCCCATCAATGCCGCCCTGGCCGTGCAGTTCGAATCCCATCTCGCCCAGAGCCGCGAGGTCTCCCTGCTGGAGCTGAGCCGCGCGAGCAAGTGGCAGCAGCTCAAGGAGGCCGCCATGAACCTCTTCAGCCCGCTGTTGTGACGCGCGAGACGCGAGACGCGAGACGCGTCGGTGTGTTCCTCGCCCAATCCCTTAATCGCCCAATCGCTCAATCGCTTAATCCCCCACCCGCCAAATTCCCCTTCCGCCGTCCCTCTGCTATCCTATCGCGCGGCTCGCGTGGGCGGGCCGCCCTCTGGGAGCCGACGCCATGAGCATGCCGCACGCCGAGAAGATCGCCGCCGAGCTTTCCCTGACCCTCACCCAGGTGGCCGCGACCGCCGAACTTCTGGCCAGCGGGGCCACCGTGCCCTTTATCGCGCGCTACCGCAAGGAGGCCACCGGCTCGCTCGACGAGGTGGCCGTCGCCGCCGTACGCGACCGGCTGGAACAGCTCCAGGCCCTGGAATCTCGCCGCGCCGCCATCCTGGGCTCCCTCGAAGAGCGGGGCCTGCTCTCGCCCGAGCTGGAGGGCGCCCTGCGCGGCGCCCAGACCCTGGCCCTCCTCGAAGACCTCTACATGCCCTACCGGCCCAAGCGCCGCACGAGAGCCACCGTGGCCCGGGAGCGGGGCCTCGAACCGCTGGCCCTCAGGCTGTGGGCCCAATCGCCGGAGGATCCCTTCGAGCCGCTGGAGGCCGCCCTTCCCTTCGTGGATGCAGAGAAGGGCCTCGACTCGCCGGAGGAGGTGCTTGCGGGGGCCCGGGACATCATCGCGGAGATGGCCAGCGAGGACGCGGAGGCGCGGGGCCGCATGCGGGAGCTCTTCCTCCGCGCGGCCCGCTTCACGGCCAGGATGGTGGCTGGGAAGGAGACCGAGGGGGCCAAGTACCGCGACTACTTCGACTGGAGCGAGCCCGCGGCCGCCGCGCCGTCCCACCGCGTCCTGGCCATGCGCCGCGGAGAGAAGGAGGGCTTCCTCACGCTCAAGGCAGTCCCCCCCGAGGAGGAGGCGCTGGCGCTCCTGGACGGGCTCTTCCTGCGGGGGGGCGGACCCGTCACCGAGCAGGTGAGGCTCGCCCTGGGGGACGGCTACAAGCGCCTCCTCGCTCCCTCCATGGAGACGGAGCTGAGGCTGGAGACCAAGCGCCGCGCCGACGAAGCGGCGATCCGGATCTTCGCGGAAAACCTGCGGGTGCTCCTCCTCGCCGCACCTCTGGGCCGCAAGGCGGTGCTGGGCGTGGACCCGGGCCTGAGGACGGGCTGCAAGCTGGCCTTCCTGGACCCGCAGGGCAAGCTCCTCCACCACGACGTGGTCTACCTCACGGGCTCGGATCGGCAGGCCGGGGAGGCGAAGGAGAAGCTCTTCTCGCTCGTGGGCCGGTTCGGCACCGACGCGGTGGCTGTGGGCAACGGCACGGGTGGCCGCGAGGCCGAGACCTTCCTCCGCGGGATCGGACTGCCTCCTGGCGTGGCCGTGGTGATGGTCAACGAGAGCGGCGCTTCCATCTACTCGGCCTCGGAGGTGGCGCGGGAGGAGTTCCCCGACCTGGATCTCACGGTGCGCGGGGCGGTGTCCATCGGCCGGCGGCTCCAGGACCCCCTCGCGGAGCTGGTGAAGATCGATCCCAAGTCCATCGGCGTGGGCCAGTACCAGCACGACGTGGACCAGGCTGGGCTCAAGCGCTCGCTGGACGACGTCGTGGCCTCCTGCGTCAACCGCGTGGGGGTAGAGGTGAACACCGCCAGCCGGCAGCTCCTCGCCTACGTCTCGGGTCTGGGGCCGCAGCTCGCGGCCCGCATCGTCGAGGTCCGCGAGGCCCGCGGCCCCTTCCGGAACCGGCGGGAGCTGCTGGAGGTCCCCCGGCTCGGCCCGAAAGCCTTCGAGCAGGCGGCGGGCTTCCTGCGGATCCGCGACGGGGAGGAACCGCTGGACGCGAGCGCGGTGCACCCAGAGCGCTACGGCGTCGTGACGGCCATGGCTCACGACCTGGACTGCTCCGTGGCCGACCTGCTGGCAAAGCCCGAGCTTCGGGCCCGCGTCGAGCCTCGTCGTTACGTCACCGCCGAGGTCGGGCTTCCCACGCTGACCGACATCCTCGCCGAGCTGGAGAAGCCGGGCCGCGACCCCCGCGATCGCTTCGAGCCCTTCGCCTTCGCTGAGGGGATCGAAAAGTTGGAGGACTTGCGCCCCGGCATGCGTCTCCCGGGCATCGTAACCAACGTCACAGCCTTCGGCGCCTTCGTGGACGTGGGGGTGCATCAGGACGGCTTGGTGCACGTGAGCCAGCTCGCCGACCGCTACGTGAAGGACCCCTCCACCGTAGTCAAGGCGGGCCAGCGGGTCATGGTCAGCGTCCTGGAGGTAGACCTCCAGCGCCGGCGCATCGGGCTCTCCATGAAGGGGGCCACGGAGCCCGGGCGCCGGGATTCCCCCTCCGAGAGCCGGCCGGCGCCGCATGAAGGGGGCAGGCGGAGGGACCGCCCCTCCAAGCCGCCCCGATCCAACTGGTTCGCCGAAGCGATGGAGAAGGGCCGCCGCCAGTAAGCGCCCGCGACCGCCACCGCGCCGGAACGCGCCTTCCTCCGCTTCGCTGCGGAAGGCAACCCCTTCAAATCCCAAATTCCGCGATTGAAATGCGGGTGGCTTCGGCTATGGTTCGGGTTCACGGGGGGAAGACGTTGTCTCTTGGACGGGGAGGGCCATGGGCTTCCTCCTCCGATTCGCAGGCAAAGCCTGACGAATCGTCGCGTTGCCCTCCGGGGCCCCGCCCCACGGGCAAAGCCCGCTGGGGCCCCACCCCACCCTTGAGGCTTCCTC
>JAJYCJ010000041.1 GCA_021778515.1 Acidobacteriota bacterium | reverse complement strand
GGAGAGAGAAGCCCTTGGCCCTCCCCGTCCAAGAGACAATGTCTCCCCCCCGTGAACCTGAACCATAGCCGAAGCCACCCGCATTTCAATCGCGGGATTTGGGATGATGGATGAGGAGCGGCACTTACTCCTCACTCCTCACTTCCCATTCCTCACTTTTTGCTTTTCACTTTTTACTTTTCACTCTTCCCCAACTCGGGCAGGGCGAGCATTTCGGCGAAGCCGCAGACGCGGGGGTGGTCGGGACGGGAGAGCCTGTTCTTGTCGCGGAAGGAGTGGGCCTTCTCCGGGTGGTCCATGCAGAGGACGCCGAATCCGAGCTCCTCGGCCGCGTCGAGCTCCCGGTTGGCGCCGTCGCCGACGAAGAGGCAGGTCGAGGCGTCCGCTCCGGCCCTCTGGAGGGCGGCGTGAAAGATGGCCGGCTCCGGTTTCATGGCCCCCGCCTCGTAGGAGAAGACGAGCAGGTCCAGCCTCTGACGCAGGCCGAGCGGTGAGACGATGAAGGCGGTGGTGGCGGTGGCGTTGCTGATGAGCCCCAGACGAAAGCCCCGCTGGCGCAAGGTGGCCAGGGCCTCTTCGGCCCCGTCGTAGAAGGATGCGCAGGCCTGGATCGTCTCCACGTCGCGCCTGGCCACCTCGGACGCCGCCGCGCGGTCCTCGACTCCCATGGCCCTGAGGGCCTTGGAGGCTCTCTCGTAGGGGGTCTTGAGCTTGCCGGTGCTGGCTTCGGAGGAGGTGGCCCTCCAGGCGGCTACGAAGCGCTGGAAGTCCAGCCCCGCGGCCTCGGCGGCCTTCAGTTTCCCCTCGTAGTAGAGGCCTTCGTCCACCCTGCACAGGGTGTCGAAGAGGTCGAAGAAGATCCAGCCGTAGTCCATGTTCACCCAATTTCCGCGATGGAAACGCGGGTACCTCCGGCCGCCGTTCGGATTCACGGCAGAAAGGCGTCGCCTCCTGGACGGGGCGGCCCCGGCGTCCTTTCTCTGCTCCGCGGGCCAAGCCCGGCGGAACCAAGGGCCGCCCTGCGGGGCCCCGCCCCACGGGCAATGCCCGATGGGGCCCCACCTCTCCCTTGGCGCCCTCTTCCCCCGGTTCCAGTCCGGAGTCGAGGGCCCCAATCCCTCAGGGGCATGACACCCTTTCTCCCTGTGCGAGATCTCTAGAGCCTTCCACGGCTATTCCCCTCCTCCATCGTGGGATTGGGGGTTCAGAAGCGCCGGCGCAGGATGTAGTCGGGAAGGAGGGCCAACAGGTCGCGGACGGGGCCGTCGGAGAAGATGCCGAGAGCCTCCTTGGCTTTGCGAGCATATTCGGCGGCGACCTCCTCGGCCTCGTGGAGCATGCCCGAATCCACCACCCTGTCGGCCATCTCCCGGAGGGTCTGGGGGTCGAAGCGGCGGCTGGCCACCACGGCCTCCACGAAGGCCCGGTCCTCGGGCGTTCCCTGCTCCAGCAGGAGAAGGACGGGCAGGGTCACCTTGCCCTCCTTCAGGTCGTTGCCCGCGGGTTTGCCGAGGGTAGCCTCGTCGGAGACGAAGTCCAGGCAGTCGTCCACGAGCTGGAAGGCGATGCCCATGTTCACGCCGAAATCTTCGAGGGCCTGCCTCACCGGCTCGGGCGATCCCGTCAGGTGCGCGGGGGTCTGGGCGCAGGCCGCGAAGAGGTGGGCCGTCTTGTTCTTGATGATCTCCAGGTTGTCCTCGCGCCGCAGGGTGAGATCCCATTTGCGGTGGCTCTGGATCAGCTCGCCCTCGATCAGGCGGAGCGTGGTCTTGGAGAGCAGGGGAAGGATGGGGCTCCAACCCTCCTGGACGGCCAGGTCCATGGCCATGATGAAGACGCGGTCCCCCATGAGGACGGCCAGTTCGGGACCCCATCGCGAGGCCAGGGACGGCTGGCCCCTTCGGAGGAGAGCCTGGTCCACGATGTCGTCGTGGATGAGGGTGGCCGTGTGGATGAACTCGAATATGGCCCCGAAGGCTATGTCCTTCTCCCCCTCGTAGCCGAGCATCTTGCTCACCAGGAGCAGGACCGTGGGCCGGATGCGCTTGCCCCGGCTGGCGGCCAGGTAAGCTCCCATCTCGGCCACCGGAGTATAGGGCGAGCGGAGGTACTCGGCGATGAGCTTCTCCATCTGCGAGAGCCGGTCGCCGACTAGGGTCTGCACGCGCTGGCTGAGGTGCAGGAGCTCGGCCCGCTGGGGCAGGGATTTCAGCCGGGTGCCAGGACGCATGAGAACTCCCTCCACCGCTCCACCCCGCCCAACACACCGCGCCGCCGAAGCGGGGGCCGCCCGGAAGGGACGGCGATCTCAGCATAACCCACTTCGATCGTCCGCTCCACCCCGGAGGGGCGGGACGCGAGATGGGAAGCGCGAAAAGACGAAACCCGAAGAGGCGAGGGAGCGAGGGGAGGCCGGACTAGGGGAGATGGGGGAGGAGGCAGGGCGGGAAGCGGCCTGCCTGGAACGACTGTTCCTGACCGTTTCGAGTGGCCGTCAATGTATTGAAAACAAATAACTATTCTAGTTTTGCTTCTCCCGATCGCCCAGGCGTGAAACGAACGTTCCCGCGGGGACGTGGATGCGCTTAGCGAGCCAAATGCTGATAAATAAGGATATTTATCTTGGCACGTTTCTTCTAGTGGAAGGGCCTGTTCGAAAGGAGGTGTTTCATGACGTCTTCTAAGTGGATCAAAACCGCAGTGATCGCCGCCGGCCTCGGTGCCATGGTGGCGGCCGCGGCTGCCGGCGCCAAGCCCAGCGAGACCAAGGGCAAGTACTACATGCTCAAGACCTGCAAACCCTGCCACAAGGCGGGCTCGAAGGACGGCGAGGTGACCCCCCTCATTCACACGCAGGCCCAGTGGAAGACCTACTTCGAGGCGGGCAAGCACGGCAAGGAGGAGCTTACCAAGTACCTCACCAAGGAACAGCTGCTCGACCTGGAAGCCTTCCTGGTTGCCCACGCTTCCGACTCGCCCCAGCCCATGACGTGCGGTGGCTGAGACACCGAGATGATGGCGGTATGCACCCGTCCTTAAGGGTGCACCGAACCTTATAGGAGGGATAAATGAAAAAGTTCATTTTGGCGGGACTGATGGCGGCCCTCCTCTTGCCCGTGGGGCTCATGGCCCAGAGCAACGAGGATCTCATGAAGCAGATCGAGGCGCTGAAGCAGCAGCTTCAGAGCCTCGAGGCCAAAGTGGCGGCCCAGGAGAAGGTCGTGGCTCAAGAGCAGGCCGCGCCGGCTCCCGCCCCTGGTCTGGAGAAGGAGGTCTCGAACCTGGACGCCCGCCTGTCGAAGGTGGAGGTCAAGACGGGATCGGACCGCATCAACTGGGGTGGCGACCTCCGCGTCGGTTACGGCTATCAGAATTGGCACATCGCACCCTACCAGCAGTTCACCGGCTTCAACCCGCAGACCCACATGCCCATGTTCCAGCAGGTTCCTGGCCAGGATTGGAACAACTCCATGGACTGGAGCCTTCGCATGCGCCTGACCATGAACGCGCAGGTCAACGACAACCTGAAATTCATGGGCCGGCTCTCCATGTACCAGCTCTACGGCGGGGCGGACGTGCCGATCTTCAACGGCTCGCCCAACACCGTCCTGGATTCCTTCAACTCGGCCAAGATCCCCAACAGCGACGTCCTGCACGTGGAGCGGGCCCTCATGGTGTACCGCTTCACCAATATCCCCTTCTCCTTCGCCATCGGCCGCATGAACACCAGCGACGGCCCGCCCCTCGAGATCCGCGATGAGAGCGAGCGGGACGGAACGCCCATGGCCATCATGGTGAACGCCGAGGTGGACGGCATCCACGCCGAGTACGGGCTCAAGGACCTGGGCCTCCCCGACGGCACCACGATCGGCATGTGCGCCGGCATCGGCTACGAGTCCGGCTTCGGTGGCGGCGGGCAGACGGCCGAGAGCTACACCATGACCCCCTTCGGCGTGGCTCGTATCAACGGAATGCGGGACACCAAGGTGGTGGGCCTCATCTACGACATGCCGCTCATGTGGATGGCCGGCAACACCGTCAACAGCGCCGAATTCATCCTCGGCTACAACCGCTTCAACGACATGATGGACATTCCCTACGGCGCGCTCCTCAACTTCCCCATCCCCGGCCCCTACGCCCAGTCCTCTCCCCAGTACGTGACCGCCACCCGGAACCTGGGCGACATGGACCAGTACGGCCTGACCTGGGAGCACCACATCGGTGACAACTTCGTCTACTTCGTCAGCGGCGGCTTCATCAAGAGTCATCCCAACGGCCAAGTCAGCCAGTACGGCTTCGGCGGCCTGCTGGGCGATCCCAACAACAGCCGGACCGGCAGCGCCTACTACACCGGCGTGCGGTGGAAGGCCACTCCCAAGTGGACCCTGGGCGCCGAGTTCAACCACGGCTCCAAGCGCTGGTACACCTTCACCCCGTCGGCCGGGGAGCCCAGCGACAAGCTGGCCGCCCGCGGCGACGTGTGGGAGGGCTACGTCCACTGGAACTTCAACAAGAACGTGATGCTCAAGATGGGCTACATCCACTACGACTATTCGACGGCCTACAGCGGATGGCAGATCGCCCCCGCCAACCTGGACTACTTCAACCTGAACAACAACCCCCAGCTCTTCTATCCTTTCCCCAAGACCGTCAAGAACGCCTACGTCATGCTGGAGGCCCGCTTCTAACCTGTTCACCTCCCGGGCGGGGGGCGTATTGGCGCCTCCCGCCCGACTCGTTTGGGAAGGGGAGTGAGCCATGGAACGAACGCTGATGGACCGGCGAACCTTCGTGCAGGTGACGGCCTCGGGGGCGGCCGCCGCGGCTCTCGCCAGCCAGTTGGGCTGCCTCAAGCACTTCGAGAAGGGGAAGGGCGGCACCGAGGCTCGGGAGCTCGTGGTCCCGACCACCTGCGAGGTGTGCCCCAACAAGTGCTCCGTCCTGGCCGTCGTGGACGACGGCGTCATTCATAAATTGAATCCCAATCCTGAAAGCCCTCGCTCCCGCGGCATGCTCTGCGCCCGCGGGAACGCGGCCGTGAAACAGGTTTATGATCCCGATCGTTTGAAGCAGCCATTGATCCGAGCGGGCGCCAGGGGTGAGGGGAAATGGCGGCCCGTTTCCTGGGAGGAGGCCTGGGACTACACGGCCAAGAAGCTCTCCGAGATCAAGTCGAAGTACGGCCCCCAGGGAACCGTCTGGTCCTCCACGGAAGGCTTCCAGGAGGTCTTCTTCAAGAACTGCGGCCTCGCCTTCGGCTCCCCCAACATCGTCCGCCATCCGACGCTCTGCCTGGCCTCCGTGAACTTGGCCTACTCGGCCACCTTTGGGACGGTTCCGGCCTTCGACCTGGTGAACGCCGACTACGTCATCATGTCCGGGGCGAACCGCTTCGAGGCCATCATCATCCCGGACACCATGGACCTCATCGGGTCGGTGATGCTCAAGAAGGCCAAGCTGGTGTACCTCGACCCGCGCTTCACGGTGACCGCCTCCAAGGCCGACACCTGGTTCCCCATCCGGCCTGGCACCGACATGGCCTTCATCCTGGGCATGCTCAACGTGATCGTGGGCCAGGGGATTTACGACAAGGACTTCGTGGCCGGGTACACCACGGGCTTCGACAAGCTCCAGGAGCACGTGCAAAAGTACACGCCCGACTGGGCCGAGAAGGAGACCGGCATCCCGGCCAAGGAGATCATCAGGGTGGCGCACGAGTTCGCCGCCGCGGCGCCCCGGGCCTGCTATTACTCCGGCCGCCGCTCCTCCTGGTACCAGAACGACTTCCAGATGCGCCGGGCGCAGGCCATCCTGAACGCCGTGGTGGGCAACTGGGACCGCGAGGGCGGAATGGTCCCCAACGCCAGCATCCCCATGGGCGAATACCTCTTCATGCCCTGGGACGACCCGACCGCCTCCCGGGTGGACGAGATCGACAAGACCTTCCCCCTGGCGGCCAAGGGCGACGGGGCCTACCTGAAGCTCCGCGAGAACGTGCTCTCCGGCCAGCCCTACCCAGTCAAGGGCTGGATGGTCTACAAGCAGGACCCCATGAACGCCCTGCCCGAGCAGGCCAAGACCCTCAAGATGATCGATCAGATGGATTTCGTGGCCGTGATCGATTTCCAGATGAGCGACACGGCGTGGTACGCGGACGTGATCCTCCCCGAGTCCCACTACCTGGAGCGCACCGACCCCATGGAGATGATGCCCGGCATCTGGCCGGCCATCGTGTACCGCCAGCAGGTGGTGAAGCCCGTCTACAACACCAAGCCCAACCTCGAGATCATCCAGGGCCTGGCCAAGCGGCTCCAGATCTCGGACTACTTCGACTACACCATCGATGACTGGGTCAAGGCCCAGGCCAAGGACATCCCCGTTCAGAACGCCTTCGACTACCTCCAGAAGCACGGCGTGGTGGTCACGCCGGGCTTCCCCAAGTACGGGAAGACGCTCAAGGGGGACTACCGGTTCATCACCAAGTCGGGCAAGGTCGAGCTCTCCTCGGACAGGCTCCAGGAGAGCGGCTATGATCCGCTCCCCGTCTACAAGCCCCCGACGGAGCCGCAGGCCGGGCAGTTCCGGATGATCCTCGGCAGGCGGGCCTACTACACCCACGCCAACAACACCAACAACCCGTGGCTCCACGAGTTCGACCCGCAGAACCATCTCTGGGTGAACCCGGAGCCGGCCCAGCGGATGGGGATCAGGACGGGGGACCTCCTCGAAGTCTCCAGCAGGGCGGGGACCGTGCGGATCAAGGCGCACGTCACCGACGAGATCCGGCCCGACTGCGTCTTCATGCTCCACGGCTTCGGCAAGCATTCCCGGTGGCAGAAGCTGGCTTACGACAACGGCGCCTGCGACGCCCAGGTCCTCGAGACGTCGTGGGACCAGGTCTCGGGCAACGCGGCCTTCCACGAGACCTTCGTGACCATCCGCAAGGTCTGAGGAGGCGAGAATGGCTGACAAAGGCAAGAAGAAGCGCTACGCGTTGGTCCTCGACTCCAAGAAGTGCATGAACTGCAAGGCCTGCGTCGTGGCCTGCAAGGCCGAGAACGGGGTCCCCGTCGGCAAGTTCCGAAACTGGATCGACGAGGAGAAGCGGGGCTCCTACCCGAGGCTGCTCATGACCTTCGACCCGGGCCAGTGCATGCAATGCGAGAACCCGTCGTGCGTGCGGGTCTGCCCCACGGGGGCGTCCTGGCAGCGCCCAGACGGCATCGTGCTCATCAATTACAGCGAGTGCATCGGCTGCCGCTACTGCATGATCGCCTGCCCTTACGACGCCCGCTACTTCCGGGAGGACCTGGGGGTGGTGGACAAGTGCACCTTCTGCGTCCAGCGGGTGGACCGGGGCCAACTCCCGGCTTGCGTGGAGACCTGTCCCTCCAAGGTGAGGGTCTTCGGCGACCTGGACGACCCCAACGGCGAGCTCCAGGACCTGCTCTCCACCCGCCGGTATCTCGTCAAGAAACCCGAGACGGGCAACGGCCCCCAGCTCTACTACCTGCTGTAGGAGGATGCCATGAAGACCATCGAATGGGGGATCCTCATCGTGAACTATCTGTTCCTGGGCGGCCTCTCGGCGGGCATCTTCTTCGTCTCGGCGCTGGCCACCTACCTGCAGGAGGACGGCCAGCCGGCCTATCCCCGGATCGCCAGGTACGGGGCCATGATGGCCCCCTGGCCCGTGGCCCTCGGCTCCTTCCTGCTCATCTTCGACCTGGGCAACTGGTACCGCTTCTACAAGCTCTTCCTCCACTTCCGCTGGGAGAGCCCCATGTCCATCGGCTCATGGCTGCTGCTGGTCTTCACCGGCATCACCTTCGCGGCCTTCTACGCGTGGCTGCCCGAGGAGGCCCGGCACCGGCTCTTCGCGTGGCTGCCCAAGCGCCTGGCCTTCCTCAAGCGGTTCGACCTGGACCTGTCGTCCTGGCGGCGCCCCTTGGCCATGCTCGGCTTCCCCTTCTCCATCGGCGTGGGAATTTACACCGGCGTGCTCCTGGGCGCCGTCCAGTCCCGCCCCTTCTGGAACACCAACCTGGTGGCCCAGATGTTCCTCTTCTCGGCCCTTTCCACGGGGACGGCGGCCCTCATCCTGGCCCTCTCGATCAACCGCAAGAGCCTCGACTTCAAGCAGATCCGCTTCCTCTACACGCTGGACATATGCTTCATCACCCTGGAGTTCTTCATCGTGCTGCCCTACCTCATCCACGGCGAGCTCTCGGTGCGCGCCGTGCAGGAGGCCCTGAAGCTGATCCTCGGAGGGCCCTACACCGTGGCCTTCTGGCTGTTCTTCATGGGGATGGGGCTGCTCCTGCCGCTCTTCGTCGAGCTCTGGGAGATGAAGCCCGTCCTGCTGGCCAGGGCGACCATGCACCACAACAAGGTTCTCGCGGCCGGCGCGGCGTTCCTGGTGCTCACGGGCGGGTACCTGCTGCGGTACATCTTCGTGTACGCGGGCCAGATGAGTTCCTTCCGGTAGGGGAGCGCCATGGACGTGAGACCGGGAACCCTGGCTGAGGTCAGCGTCTTGCTCTCGGACGTCTTTCTGGACCCCGAGACCGACGTGAAACTGCGCCTCAAGGCCATCCTAGCGACGCTGTCCGGCGATGAGGCGCAGCCGCTGAAAGGCCATCTGCAGGAGATGTTCACCTCGTGCGCGGAACCGAGCCTCCAGGCCGTCGAGTACGTCCGCCTCTTCCTCCACGGCGACCGGGGCCCCACGGTCCACCCCTACGAGTCGGTGCACACCTGTGGGCGCCTCATGGCTCCCGAGTGCCTTGAGGACCTGCGCTCCATCATGCGGGAGGCGGACATCAGGCTTCGGCCCGACCTCTCCATCCCACCGGACCACCTGGGGTTGGAACTGGAGATCCTGGCCTACGTGCTGGCCGGATTGAATGACCAGTCGCCATCCGGAGCGGGGGCGGGGCCCTGGGCGGACCTCCTCCGGCGCCTCCTCGGCTCTCACCTGCTGCCCTTCGCCCAAGGCTTCGTGCCCAAGCTGGAGGCGGCTTCCCCCGACCCCTACTTCGCCGCGGCGGGTGCGGCGCTCCGGGACCTCCTCGCGCTTTGCTCGCGGATCGGAGGCGTGCCCGGCCGGGCGGAGGCCGATGGGCCGCCCCTGCCGGGCCCCACGGTCGCGGGAGGGTGAGAGGGCGCGGAAGCAACCCCAACCCCCTGGCGGGTGAGGACCGGCTTTCGCGACCACCACGGTTCATCTGCCTTTCGGCGTCACTGCCACGTCCAATCGCGGGATTTGGAATCTCGGATTCGGGGCTTGGAGAATCCCGGCCTGGGCTCCCCGTTGAAGGCGTGGCCGAAGCCGCACCCTGATCCCGCCGCGCGGGCCTTTCGCTTCCGCCGGATGATACAATGACCGTCTGGAGGGGGCATGCCCCAGCAAGTCCGGTTCGGCGGCACCTGGACGAAGACCATCGGCTGGCTCATCGGTCTGAACGTGGGGATGTTCCTGCTCCAGAACTTCTTCCCCCCGCTCACTCTCTGGCTGGGCCTCGTGCCGGACAGGGTCTTCCCCGCCCGCCTGTACACCCTGATCACCTACGCCTTTCTGCACGGCGGGGTGGGGCACATCTTCTTCAACATGCTCACCCTCTACTTCTTCGGGGGTGACCTGGATCTCTTCCTCGGGCGAAGGCGTTTCCTGATCCTCTACCTGGGCTCGGCGCTGGCCGGAGGCGTGGCCTCGGCCCTCTTCCTGCGCGGGCCTGTGATCGTGATCGGCGCGAGCGCCGGCATCTTCGGGCTCATCACCGCCTACGCCCTCTATTTTCCGAACACCGAGGTCCTGATCTGGTTCGTCCTCCCCGTCAAGGTCTGGGTCTTGGCCCTGGTCTGGGGGGGCATCGCCCTCTTCTATTCGGTCTTCGGCTCCGGCGGCGGGATCGCCCACCTGGCCCACCTGGGCGGGGCCGTGTTCGCCCTCCTCTACGTCCAGCGCATCTGGCGGTTCCGGAGCTTCGCCAGCGATCTCAAGCATCGCTGGCGCCGGCGCCGGTTCAAGCGAATCAAATGAACCCCGATCTGACCGAGGCGGTGGCCCGGCTCCTCGACGAACGCCTGCGGGGGCTGCGGATCCAACACGTCCGCCGGCCCGACGCCTGGACCCTGGGGCTCCAGCTCCAGGATGGGGCCACGCTGGGGCTGTGCTGGGAGCCGGCGCATCCCGCCGTGGGCCTCTGCTCCTGGGCCTGGCCCAAGGGCACGCCGCCCGACGTGCTCAAGACCCACCTCGCCTCCGCCCGGGTCCGCGGCGTCACGAGCCTTCAGGGCGAGTCCCTGCTGAAGGTGGATCTGTCGGGTACGGGGGCCGATTCGCTGGTGTGGGAGCCCCTGGGCCGCTCTGGAAACTGCCTGCTCCTCGGGGAGGAGCGGCGCATCCTGTGGGCGGCGAGGGTCCTGGGAGGCGAGTTCCGTACCGGACAGCCCGGGAGCCTCTGGCTTCCTCCACCCGGCCGGAGGGAGCTGGCCGAGGAGGCCCCCCCCCTTGGAGATCCCGGCGGATACCTCACGGGGCGGGGCCCCGAGGAACTTCGGGCGGGGCTCCTGGATCGCGGGCGCCGCGCCGCGCTGGCGGCCCTCGCGAGGCGCGAGAAGGCCCTGCGCCGAAGACGGGAGGCGGTGCTCGGAGACCGGAGCGAGGGTGAGGTTTGGGCGGCCCTTTCACGGCCTTCCCAGGCGCTGCTGGCATCGGGAGGGCTGAACCGGCGGGGCGAGACCTCCAGACGGGTGACGGACTACGGCTGCGACCCGCCGCGGGAGGTGACGGTCGAGCTGGATCCGGCCAGGACCGTCCTCGAAAATGTCCAGCTCCTCTTCAAGCGGGCCCAGAAGGGCCAGGCCCGGCTCCGGGAGACGGGGCGGATCCTGGAACTCGTCGAAAGAAGCCTGGAGGAGCTGAGCGCGGAGCGGGCCGATCTGGAGGGCTGTGAGGACCTGGTCAGGCTGTTTCCGGGCTCCGAACGCGTCTCGTCCAGGCCGGCGCCGCAGCGCCGAAGAGAGCTCCCTCCGGGCGTGGCGTCGGTTCCGCTGCCGCAGGAGTGTGCGGGGTACGCGGGAAAGAACGCCCAGGCGAACGACCACGTCAGCTTCCGGATGGGCAGGGGCTCGGACTTCTGGTTTCACGCCGAGGACTACCACGGGTGCCACGTGGTGGTGAAAAACCCCCGCCGGCTGGAGAAGCTGGCCCACGACGTGGAGCAGGCCGCGGCCCGGTACGCCGCCGAACACAGCGGAGCCAAACCCGGAAGCACGGTGGCCGTGCTGGTCTCGCAGTGCAAGCACCTCCGGAGGGTCCCGGGTTCGCCGGGCCTCGTCATGGTGGGCTCGGCGAGGCGCGTCTTCGTTGACCTGCCTTGGGGCGAGTGATACTCTAAATGGATTCAGCGCCTGGAGGTGGCAATGGCAAGACACTGGATGATCGTGGCGGTGGCCGTGATTGCTCTGCTGGCCGGCGCCCATTCCACCATGGCGGGAGGGGTGGTCATCGTGTCGCGGACGGGTGTTCAGGCCTTCAA
Source organism: Acidobacteriota bacterium (assembly GCA_021778515.1). GTDB lineage: Bacteria > Acidobacteriota > UBA4820 > UBA4820 > DSQY01 > DTPS01. Next base: position 13,724 of record JAJYCJ010000041.1, on the reverse strand, counting down.
GGGGGCCGAGGCCGGCTTCATGCAGGCGGCCTACACCGTCCAGCTGCCCGGCTTCAACCCCAAGGTGGTGGAACTGGACGGGACCGCGGCCGACGATGCGGCTCTGGCGGCTCTCAAGGCGGAGAGCCCCGACGTGGTGTTCGCGGTGGGTTCCTACGCCGCGAAGAAGGTCCGCCAGGTCCTCCCCACCGCCTGGATCGTGTACGGCATGGTGTACTACCCCGAGGTGGAGGGGTTGACCGGCGACCCCAAGATGGTGGGCATCGACTCCCTCGGCCCGCCCAAGGGCCTGGCCTCCCTCGTGAAGCCGATGAGCCGCAACAAGAGCCTGGTGGTGCTCCACTCGCAATCCATCATGGCTTCGGTCTCATCGCTGGTCACGGCCCTCAATTCCGCCGGCTTCGATGCCCAGTCCAAGGCGGTGGCCTCCCCCGGCGATCTCCAGGGCGCCTTCCAGGCCGTGAAGGACCAGTTCAAGATCCTCCTGCTCCTGCCCGACCCCCTCACGGCCAATCCGGATGCCATGCGCTACCTGATTTCCCAGTGTGTGGACGCGAAGATCCTCCCCGTGGCCCTGACCGAGTCCATGGTGGCCTCGGGCGCCCTTTGCGCCGTCACCTTCCAGCCGGAATCGGTGGGAAGCCAAGCCGCCAAAGTGGTTCAGCAGATTCTGGCGGGGAAGCCTCCCCAGGACCACCTGGTGGAGCCCTCCAACTTTACTACCGTGATCAACAAGGGGACCGCCGGGGCGCTGAAGATCAACATCTCCAAAATCAACGCGGAGATCACCTATGAATAAAGACCTGGCGGGGCTCGTGGCGGCCCCGCTCCGGGGGAGCATCAAGAATCAGCTCATGGCTTTGCTGGGGATTCTCCTTCTCGTGGGGTCCACCGTGCTGGCCGTGGTCTTCTACATCCAGGCCCGCTCGGTGGCGCTCGGCCAGATGGAGAACTCCTACCGGAGCCTGGGGGACATGGTGGCCTCCCTCTCCGCGTACGACATCCAGTTCAACCGGAGCAACCTCAAAAATACCGAGGCCGCCATGCTGAAGGCGGACCCCAATCTCCTCTGGGTGGAGTACGCCGACGCGAAGGGAAAGGTGCTGGAATCGGGGGGAGCCCTCAAGTCACCCCCCACGAAGAATCTCACCGGCCTGGTTCAGCGGGCCAGTGAAACCCTGGTGACTTCCTCGGCGGGACAGGTCCTGCTGGTGAGGGCACCCATCGTCCAGGCGCAGGCCACGCCCGCCAGCTCGACGGGCGAGCTGGGCTTCGAGCCCTCCGCCCCGGCCGCTCCCGCACAGGCCGCCTCCCTCGGAGAGCTTCGGCTGGTGGTGGGGCTGACTCCCCTGGCCCAACTCCGCCGCGGCTATCTCGGCTTCGGCCTCCTGGTGGTGCTGCTGACGCTCCTGGTGGGGGCCGCGGTCTCCGTGGTCATGGTGCGCTACCTCATGGCCCCGCTGGGGGTGCTGACGGGCTACGCCTCGGAGGTGGCGGGCGGCAAGCTGACCGGCTTCAGGGGGAGGATGACCCGGCAGGACGAATTGGGCAGGCTCGTGGCCTCCTTCGAGGGTATGGCCGGCAATCTGAGCCAGATGATCCGGAAGATCCGAGATGCCTTCCGGCGGGTGGAGGAGGGGACGCAGAGCGTGAGCCGGCACCTGACCACCACCCTGGCCAACACCCAGAACCAGGAGACCTCCACGCACCAGGTGCAGGGCCAGGTGGACTCCATCCAGAAGGCCGTCCAGCAGGTCTCCCGATTGATGGAAGACCTCTCCCAGCTCGCCGAGGAAGTGAGCTCGTCGGTTCTGGAAATGATCGCCAGCATCGACGAGATCGCGGCCAACACGGAAGGGCTGAACGACGCGGTGAACACGGTTGCGAGCACGCTCTCCCAGAACGTGGCGGGCATCCGGCAGATCGACTCCTCGGCCGAGACCCTGAACACCTTCGTGGAGGAGACCTCGGCCGCCATGAACGAGATGGAGAGCAGCATACGGCAGATCGAGGAGAACGCCATCGCGACCCGGAAGGCAACGGAACTCGTGGCCTCCGAGGCCCTGGCCGGGAACCAGTCGGCCCAGCACTCCAACGAGACCATCCAGAAGCTCCAGGTCTCCTTCGAGGCGACCACGGGAGTCATGAAGCTCCTGGGGAAGCGCAGCGAGGAGGTGGGGAACATCCTCCAGGTCATCGACGAGGTGATGGAACAGACCCACCTGCTGGCGCTCAACGCGGCCATCATCGCGGCCCAGGCGGGCGAGCACGGCAAGGCCTTCGCCGTGGTAGCCCAGGAGATCAAGGAGCTGGCCGGCAAGACCTCCGTCTCGACGCGGGAGATCGCGGGCCTCATCGACGCCGTCCAGCACGACGTCCGCCAGGCGGTGGAGACGGTGAGCTCCCAGCGGTCCCTCGTGGACAACAGCGTGGCGGTGACCGGCGAGACCCGAAAGACCTTCGACCGCATCCAGGGGGCGGTACGGACCTCCCTCCAGATGGTCCAGGAGATCGCCCGCGGCACCACCGAGCAGGCCAAGGGCGCCATGGGCATCGTCCGTTCCACCGAGAAGCTCCGGGACCTGGCCCAGCACCTGAGGCGGGGGACCAAGGAGCAGTCGCTGGGCAGCCAGCAGATCATCGAGGCCATGGATCGCATCCGCTCGCTTTCCGAGGAGATGAAGCGGGCCACCTCGGAGCAGAGCGAGGGTTCCGCGCTGATCCGCCAGGCCATGGACCGGCTCACCGCGGCGGTGGCCGAGGTGCTGTCCCAGAACCAGGCCCAGGGCCAGGCCGGCAAGGAGGTGGAGCGGGTCATGGCGGATTTCGCCTCCGCCGGCCGTTCCAACCTCGCCAGCATCCGGGAGGCGACGGGCCAGGTGGACTCCCTCTCGCAGCGCGCGGAGGAGGTGGCCCGGGTGATCAGCCAGTTCCAGATCGAGGAATGACGGCATGGCTCAGTTTGCGACGAGCCTCTTTCACTTCAAGAAGGAGCACGCCGAGGAGGCTCCGGAGCGGACCTTCCTCGGCTTCGCCGTGGGGGATCAGAGCTACGCCCTGGACGTGGCGGCGGTTCGGGAGATCCTGAGGATCCCTCGGATCTATTCGCTTCCCAAGGTCCCCGTCTTCGTCAAAGGGCTCGTGGACCTCAGGGGCGAGATCCTCCCGCTCATGGACCTCAAGGAGCGGCTCGGCCTCGGGGGCGTGGACACCAAGAGGGGCCGGATCGTGGTCATGCTTCCCGGGGCCAAACCCCTTGGGTTGCTGGTGGACACTGTTTTGGAGGTATTCCGGGTCAAGGCGGACGACATCAAGCCCTCCCCGGAGATGCCGGCATCGGAAAATCTGGAATTCCTAGAGGGCATCGTGAAGGTGGGGGAGAACCTCTACATGCTCCTGAAGGCAAGGGATCTCCTCACTCCTCAGGAACTGAAGGCCCTGGTCAGACAGCCCTGGGCGCCCGGGCGATAAATCACCGATGACGATGGACGAACCGATCCTCTCCAGGGTGGAGGCCAGCCTCCTGGACTCCGCCCTGTCGCTATCCGATGCCCGCCATCGCCTGGAAGCCTGGCATGAGCTAGGGGTCCAGAGGGTAGTGGCCTACCCTGGCCTCCTCGAGGCCCTCGGGATCGGGGCCTTTGTGGGTTTCGACGTGGCGGGCGCGATCTCCTTCCCCAACGGAGGCGACACCCTGGCCAACAAGCGGATGGGGCTTCTGGAGTGCGTCCGGCTCGGAGCGAAAGCCGCGTCGGTGGTGCTCAGCCCCCACCTCCTCGTCCAGGGGGATGCGGCTCTCCTGGAGCGCGAGATGAGGGCGCTCGTGGAAACGGCCCCCGAGATCGAGGTCCGCTTCGTGGTGGAATTCGGCCGCCTTCCCGACGAGGCCGCCCTCGTGCTGATTCGGGTCCTGAGGGATTGCCGCCCCGCCTTCCTGGTGCCCTCCAGCGGCTCTTTTCCACCCGCCCTTGGACCGGCGGGGGTAGAATCGGTCCGGAGGCGGCTCAACCGCAAGGTCGGCCTCCTGGTGGGAGAGGATGTGCGAGACCCTGCGCTGGCGCAACGTTACTTTACGAGCGGCGCCGACCGGGTCACCTCCAGCGCTCCGGAGGAGCTGCGGGAGGGCGCGCCATGAGGTGGAGGCCAGCCTACGCCTGGATCCTCAGCCTGTTGCTGGCGGCAGGCCTCCTCTACCTCTTTTTCGCCAAGGCAGATTTCAAGACCGTCCTTCACGAGACCCGGGAGGCGGATCCGGCATGGGTGGCGGCCGCCGTCCTCCTGGAGGTCCTCTCCATCCTGCTCAGGGCCTTCCGGTGGGGCGTCATGCTGCGATCCGTGAAGGAACGCGTGCCCTACGCGCCCCTGCTGAAGGCGACGGTGGTCTCCTTCACCATGTCCGGCCTCGTGCCCGGCCGCCTGGGCGAGGTGGCCAAGCCCTACCTTCTGTCGCGCTGGGAGAAGCTCCCCTTCGGGCCCCTCATGGTTTCGGTGGTCCTGGAGCGCGGGATGGACCTCGTTGCCTTGGTCGTGCTCTGGTTCGCCTTCCTTTTCCTGGGGATGTCGGGTGTGTCCCCGGAGAGCGGGACGCTCATGAAGGTCTTCACCGACCTCTCCTACGTGCTGCTGGCCTTCGCATTGCCCCTGGGGGTCTTCCTGCTCTGGCTCGTCCCACGACGCCGGGTGCTGGACAGGGGCGCCAGGCGGAGCGAGCGGCTCAAACGCCATCCCCTCCTCCTCCGGGTCCTCAGAAGCCTGCTCCGGTTCGCCGAGGGGCTGGGCACCTTCCAGAAGAAGCGAACGATCATCTACGTCACGGTCCTCTCGGTGGTCATCTGGTCTCTCATCGCCGGTTCCGCCTGGGCCCTCATCCAGGCCCTGCACCTGAACCTTCCCTGGGGCGCCTCCATCCTGCTCCTGATGTTCATCTCCTTCGGGGCCGCCATCCCGACGCCCGGAGGCATCGGCGGGGTCCACAAGGCGATCCAGCTCGCCCTCGTCAGCATCTACGGCGTGACGGAGGACATGGGCGTGACGGCGGGCATCGTCGGCCACGCGGTCATGTTCTTTCCCGGCATCCTCTGGGGCCTGGGCTACCTCGCTCTCGGGAGGGTCCACCTCAAGGAGCTCCGGCAGGTCAGCCGGGAGTCCCGCCTGGCCGAGGAGGCCGAGCAGGGGTGAGGGGAAGAAAAGAATCACCACCAAGACACCACGGCACCAAGACTTGGGTGCTTGGACCCCGGTGAAGCCTCACTCCACGGCTCCTTCACCCTCCGCCCTCCGCTCCTCACCCTTGCCAAGGCCCTTGAAGGGGGGGTGTCCATTGGGTACACTCGCCGTGGGGGTGTGACATGCGCTGTCCGTTCTGCGGTTTCCTGGAGGACAAGGTGGTGGACTCTCGCGAGGTCTCCGGCGGCACCAGCATCCGAAGGCGGAGGGAGTGCCTGGAGTGCCACCGGCGCTTCACCTCGTACGAGCGCATCGAGACCGTTCCGTACCGCGTGATCAAGAAGGACGGAAGGCGCGAGAAGTTCGATCGGGACAAGCTCCTGAACGGCCTGCTGAAGGCCTGCGAGAAGCGTCCCGTGCCTACTTCCGCCCTCGAAACCATCGTGGAGGAGGTCGAGGGGCTCCTCCAGATCGCCGCGGACCGCGAGGTCTCCACGACCGATATCGGAAACCTCGTCATGGAGAGACTGCGGGTGCTGGACGAGGTGGCCTACGTCCGGTTCGCGTCCGTCTACCGGCAGTTCGGGGACATCACGGAGTTCCTCGAAGAGGTCCGGCACCTTCTGGAACCCAACAAAGGTGGGCCGGCCTGATGCGAAGCATGGTCTCATCCTTTCTCGAACTGGTCCGCCTCCAGTCGGAGATGAACAAGCTCTTCGAGGCGCTCCAGCACCTTCAGAGCGATCAGGACCTGGGCCAGGTGGGCTTCGCAACGCCCTACGACATCCTGGAGGCGCCGGACGCCATTCTCGTGGAGGTGGACCTTCCCGGGGTCGATCCGACCTCGCTCCAGGTGGAGATGAAGGGCCATGACCTCGTGATCCGGGGAGAGCACGAGCGGACCCCGGCCTCGGGCATCGTGGCCTACCACCTCATGGAGCGGAGCCGCGGCCCCTTCACCCGGCGGCTGCAGGTGGAGGGCGCGGTGGACAGCCACAAGGCCAGTGCCACGTATGCGGCGGGGGTCCTCACCATCCGCCTGCCGCGCCTGCCCGAACGCAGGGGCCGGGTCACGCGCGTTCCCGTCCAGGTCAAGGGATGATCCATCATGGCCAAAGATAGCGCCCTGCCCCTGGCCATTCCGGGGCGTCTTCCTGTCTGGGAGCTGGAGGAGCGGGTCGTCTTTCCCTACGCGGTCTCGACCCTCACCCTGCCGCTGCCGGACAGCAAGGCCCTCCTCGAAGAGGCCCACGCCAACGGAGATCTGCTCGTACTGTTTCCGGTCCCCAAGGGACCGAGGAAGCCGGCTTCGGGCATCGGGGTCGTGGCCCTTCTCCTGCGCATGGGGCCCGGCGGGGCGGGAGAGGGCCTCCTGCTGGCCCAGGGAGCGGCCCGCGTGCGGGTCACCCTCGGCAGGCGGCGGGGCGCGGTCCGGTGGGCCGAGATTCAGCCCCTCCCGGACGTTAGCGGGCCCACCTCCACCCCCACCTCGGCGGCCCTCCGGCGCAGCGTGCTGGAGAAGCTCGACCAGCTCTCGGGGACGCCCAGGGGCATCGGGAGCGACGTCCGGGAGTTTCTGGGAACCATTCAGGACCCGGGGCGACTGGCCGATCTGGTGGCCGCGCAGGTGGAGCTCCCGTTCGACCAGGCCCTGGTCCTCCTGGAACAGCCCGACGTCCTGGCGCGCCTGAACCTCCTGCTGAAATACCTCTCCGCCGAGATGGAGATCGTGGCTATCCAGGAGCGGCTGAACCGCCAGACCCGCGACGAGATGGATAAGCGTCAGCGGGAGTACTACCTCCGGCAGCAGCTCGAGGCCATCCAGTCCGAACTCTCGGGCGAGGAGGGAGGCGAGGGCAACGGCGAGACCCTCTACCGCAAGCGGCTGGAGTCCGAGAGCATCTCGCCGGAGGCCCGGGCCATCCTGGAGAAGGAGGTCGCGAAGCTGGGGCGGTTCTCGCCCTTCTCGGAGGAGCTCAGCCAGCTTCGGGCCTATCTCGACCTGGTCTTCGATCTTCCCTGGGGGGTGGTGACCCCCGACAATCTCGATCTGGTCAAGGCCCAGAAAGATCTGGACCGGGAGCACTACGGACTCAAAAAGGTCAAGGAACGCATCCTGGAATACCTGGCGGTCTGCAAGCTCAGGGGGGCGCATCCGGGTACGCTCTTCTGCTTCGTGGGTCCCCCCGGTGTGGGGAAGACGTCGCTCGGAAGGGCCATCGCCAGGACCCTCGGCCGCAAGTTCGTGCGCATGTCCCTGGGCGGCGTGCGCGACGAAGCGGAGATCCGGGGCCACCGGCGGACCTACCTGGGGGCCATGCCCGGCCGGATCGTCCAGGGCATCAAGAATGCGGGAAGCGTCAACCCCGTATTCGTGCTGGACGAGGTGGACAAGATGGGCTCGGACTGGCGGGGAGACCCCTCCTCCGCCCTGCTGGAGGCCCTCGATCCCGAACAGAACCGGGAGTACGTAGACCACTACCTCGGTTTCCCCTTCGACCTGTCCAGGGTCATGTTCATCGCCACGGCCAACACCCTCGACGGCATCCACCCGGCCCTGCTGGACCGGCTCGAGATCCTGGAACTCCCCGGCTACACCGAAGAGGAGAAGCTCGCCATCGCGCGCAGGCACCTGCTCCCCAAGCAGACGGCCGTCCACGGCCTCAAGGACGTGGAGCTGGAGCTCACGGACCCGGCCATCCTCTCCCTCATCCGCCGCTACACCCGGGAGGCCGGCGTGCGTGGTTTGGAACGGGGCCTGGAGAGCGTGCTGAGGAAGCTGGCGAGAAAGGTGGCGGGTGGCGGGAAGGGCCCCTTCCGGATCGAGCCGGCGGAGCTGCGGCGGCTCCTGGGACTGCCGCGCTACCTGGAGGAGGAGCGACTCCGAAGCGATGCCTCAGGGGTGGCGACGGGCCTGGCCTGGACCGAGACGGGGGGCGAACTCCTCTTCGTGGAGGCCACGGCCACCCCCGGCAGCGGCGGCCTGGCCCTCACGGGACAGCTGGGAGAGGTGATGCGGGAATCGGCACAAGCGGCCCTCACCTACATCAAGGAGCACCTCGAGGAGTGGGGGATGGATCCCAAGCTGCTCTCCAAGAAGGATATCCACGTCCACGTGCCGGAGGGGGCCATCCCCAAGGACGGCCCCTCGGCGGGGATCACCATCGCCACGGCCGTGCTCTCCACCCTATCGGGACTCACCGTCTCTCGGAACACCGCCTTCACGGGTGAGATCACCCTGAGGGGCAAGGTGCTCCCCGTGGGCGGCCTGCGCGAGAAGCTCCTGGCGGCCCAGAGGGCGGGGCTCCAGCGCGTCATCCTTCCCTACGGCAACCGCCACGAGAGGAGGGAGTTTCCTCCATCCGTGGCCCGCTCACTGGAGCTGTTCTGGGCCAAGGACATGGGGGAGGTGTTCCGGGCTGCGCTACCGGGTCTCGCCGATCTCAAGCGAAGGGGCAAGACCCAGGCCCACGGCGACGAAGCACCCTGCAAAGCGCGCAAGAAACGCCGGTGAGGCACACCCGCCCGTGTCGCGCCTGGTGACAGCGAGAGTGGGAAGGCCGGAACGTCAGGTTTGTCCCCCGCCGGGGGGCCGCATCACTCCGTGGTTTCCGCGGAAGAGAACATGAGGTCCTGAAGGAGTTCCCCGGAGGAGCCCCGGGCGGCCAGCGTGTAGCCGTTGCCCGTGGCCTGGTAGATCAGGGGGAAGCGGTAGGCGTCCACCAGGTTCCTCGGAGGCAGGTTTTCCTCCTGGACGAGCACGGAGAGATTGGCCGGGAGGTGCCCCGTGCGGAGCTCGTATTCCCTGATGGATTGGCAGACGCGCTGGAGCTTGAGCCGCGTATCCAGGACCATGCGATCTCGCTGCGCGGAGCGGTCGGCCGAGGGCATGTGATCGAGCGGGTGAAAGGGGAGGAGGAGGACGGAGAGCCCGATCCAGGCCCAGAAGAGCGGCATGGCCAAGTTCTCCAGGGCAGCCGGAGCAAGGAAGAACCGCCGTGGCTCGGGGGAGGCCTCCTCCCGAACGGGCAGGATGGGGCGGATGATCTGGCGGTTCAGGAGCTCGAAGAGCGACTTGCAGGTCTCGAACTCGTTCAGGCCGCTGCGGTCGATGATCTCCTGCACGGTGAAGACCCCGTTGACGTGCTGGTAGACGGCCATCTCCTCCTGGCTGAGCCTCAACTGGACCGCCGCGGCCTCGACCGGTCCCGATTTTTCCTGAGCGTCACTCCCCGGCGTCTGCTCCCCCAGTAGTCCAGCGAGTCCACCGGGCGACAGGTCCACCCGGGTGTCGAGGATGGGCGGGGCCGGGAGGGGGATCTTCTCGAAGACCTTATCGAAGGTGGGGATCTTCTTCTCGATGAGGGGCCACTCATCGAGCATCCGGATGCCCTCCATCAGGATGCTCTCGGCGGACATCGGGGTCACGTTCTCCCGGTCGTACTCCACCGAATCGCGAGCTTCGAAGTTGTAGTCACCGTCCTTCCACCTGAAGAGGCGGAAGATGGTCTGCTGCATCTGGATGGCCAGGGCCGTGCGGAGGCTCTCGGGATCGATGAAGTTCTCCGCCACGAGGATGTAGCCCAGGCGCTGGAGGGTCTGCTTCTGCACCTCGAGGGCCTTGGCCAGCTCCTCCTTCGAGATCCTGGCGGTCTTCACCAGCACGTGGCCCAGCCGGTCCTCGATGCGCTTGTTCAGGGACTCGGCTCCCACGACGGTCCCTTCGAGGAAGGTCACGGTGACCACGTCCTGGTCGCTTCTGAGGGTCAGATACCCCGTCTTCTTCTGCAGCGAGATCAGCTGGAAAATGTCGGCCAGGCTGAAGTCTTTCAGTGTTCCCGCGAGAGCCATGGTCTTCCCCCGATAGGGCTACTTTCCGCTGAGCAGGGCCTGGAGCCCGAACAGGAGCCAGATGAGGGCAGCCAGCCCGCCGCCCACGACCCACAGCAGGGTGTGGAAGGGCGCCGTGCTCACCATCCCCGGTATGGGAAGGGGAAATCCGATGAACGGAAGGGCGAAGGCCACGAGCAGCCCGCACCACAAAAACAGCAGGAATATGGCCGAGTAGGGACGGCCCTCGAGAAAGAGGTTGGCTCCCGGCGCCGCGAAGGCCAGCACGAGCCGCTGAACCCTCTGGAGTTTCATGTGCCGCTCCACCTCGTAGTTCTTCTTGATCCGCGCCTCGGGCGAGACGCCGTCCTGCCGGATGAAAAGGTGCACGCACTGGGAGCAGAAGGACTCGAATTCGAGGGAGGTCTTGCAGCGGCCGCAGAAGGGCTGTCCGCACTTGGCGCAGCCCCGGGCGAAATAGCCGGGCTTCTTGCTGAGGGCCAGGCCCAGGAAGGCCAGGGCGAAGACCATCGCCATCAGGGAGAAGGGAGGAAGGAACAGGTACCCGGCCCAGGTGTCGGCGCTCTTGACGGGGCCCTTCAGGCTGCTCTCCGGCAGGTCCAGCCGCGCGGCGACGTCCGTCGTCTTGGCGAGGGGGAGCCAGACCGGGATGGGGCTCAGGTCCTCGGCCTCGGAGTTCCGGATGACGCCAAGGAGCCCCGCCTTGAGCGCTCCCGCCTTGTCCTGGTCGGTCTTGGAGGACGAGAAGTCGAAGACCTTGTTCTCCGCGAAGGAGCGGTTCAGGTAGGCCACGGCTAGGTTCGGCTGAATGGCCGTCGCCTTGGTGAACGCCTGGATGGCTTCCTGGTACCGGTTCTCATAGTAGTAGATGCACCCTATGTTGTTGAAGACGCCGGCGTTGTCCGGCGAGTCCTTCAGGAGCCCTTGGTACAGGTTTTCAGCCTTCATATAGCTGCCGTGCAGGAGGTAGCGGCTGGCGAGGATGTAGGTGTAGGTCCCGCGGAGGGGATCCTGGGCCCCGAGGTGCTCCACCAGGCCAGCGTCCAGGCCCACGCCGATCCGGTGCGCGTAGCAGCGCAGGTTCGAGGCGTTGGGCGGCGCCGCGGTGAGGTAGAGCTGCTGCTGGTAAAACGTGTCGGCGGCGCCGCTGAACACGAAGAGGGCCACGGCGATGAGGATGACGGCCCGTTGGGGCCACCGGGCGTAGATCAGGAAGAGGCCCGCCCAGTAGATGATCCACCAGTAGCCGGAGAGGAAGAGCAGGGAGGGAAGGAAGAGGCCGATCAGCCCCGCCGCCTCGACCCATCGGGATTCTCCTCCCCCCAGCCACTCCCGGATGTCGTGGCGGAGAAGGGCCTGATATTTGATCACGAGCATGAGCGCGAGCACGCCCAAGAGAAGGAAGGCGGTCAGACGGAGCCAGAGCCCCATGTTCGCCAGGGCCGCCCACCGGGTCTCGATGTTCTGCACGCTCAGGAAGAGGGCGGTCAGGGCTTCGTAGTAAAACTCGCCCGAGAGAAGGCCGCCCTTGCTCCTGGCCGCCGCCGCCAGCGCCAGGTGCACGGCCGGATGACCCGGATCGAAGGAGAGGGCGTACCGGCTGAGGCGCTGAAACTCCACCATGTTTCCGTGGGCGCCGGCCTGGTAGGCCAGGGCCAGGAAGATCTCCGCCACGTCCGGCGAGGGCCGCAGTCCGCGTTCCACACAGTAGTCCGTCAGCTCCGAGACCAGCTGATCCTGGTCCTCCGTGGTCTTCGCGTTCTTGAACGCCTCGATGTAGCGGGTGATGGTGGTCTGATTGTTGACGTCCACCAGGGATTCGTACGAACTGGCCATCTCCCGGCGAATCGCGTTCGGATCCAGCTGGATGGTCGGACCCACCGCCGAGGCGGGTGGGGCGGCCGTCGGGCGCGCCTTCGCGCGGCCCTGCCCCAGGGCAGGGCAGGTCACTGAGAGCAGGCATAAGGCCGCCACCAGCACCGGAGCTGTCAGGGACACCCGACGGGATCTCATGGACCGATTTTCTGCCTTACCTGCACGTACACCAGTTTGAGTTCGTATAGGATCTTGTCCAGAACGTCCTTCTCGTACGGATCGAGATTGCCCCGGGTCTTCTGCGCCAGCATTTCGAGAATGTCGATGTAGGAGGCGGCCGCCTCCAGGTTGACCTCGGAGAGGCCCCCGGAGGGCTCGGGGATCTGGCCCAGGCTCATGTAGCACGAGGTGCTCAGGGAGAGAACGAGCTCCGTGAAAACGGACGGATGCCCGGGCTCCCGATCCCTGCCCGGCTTCTCTAGCTCAGGCTTGGGCTCGGGAACGGGAGTGGAGGAGGAACCCGCGGCAGGCGCCGGCTGTCCGATCGCCACCGGCTTCTCTTCCGGGGGGATCTCCTCTTCCTTCCGGCGGTCGCCTTCACGGGTGAAGTGCCGCCTGTCCAAAATCCTGACAGGGTTCTTGTCCTGCTCCTCCAAGAAGGGCCTCCTTTTGAGCCAGCTTATCACCGGGCCATGGGGTCTTCAAGGGGGCGCGATGCCCGGAATTCCCGTTCGCAGAGCTGGGCGTACAAGCCGCCCCGGTCCAACAGCTCCTGGTGGGTCCCCTCCTCCACCACCCGTCCCCCATCCAGGACCACGATCCTGTGGGCGTTCAAGATGGTGGCGAGGCGGTGCGCGATGACGAGCGTGGTCCGCCCCTTCAGGAGGTTGAAGAGGGCCTGCTGGACGAAGTACTCGCTCTCCGAGTCGAGGTTCGAGGTGGCCTCGTCCAGGATGAGAATAGGAGGGTCCTTCAACAGGGCGCGGGCGATGGCCAGGCGCTGGCGCTGCCCGCCGGACAGGGCGAACCCACCCTCGCCGATCCGCGTCTGGTAGCCGTGCGGCATTTCCGCGATGAAATCGTGCGCCAGGGCCTGCCGGGCGGCCCGCTCGATGGCCTCCTGGGAGGCCGCCGGGTTCCCGTAGCCGATATTGGCGGCCACGCTGTCGTCGAAGAGGACGGTCTCTTGCGAGACCATGCCGATCTGGGAGCGCAGGCTCCGCAGCGTGACGTCCCGGATGTCGGTGCCGTCGATGCTCACCTGCCCTGCCTTGACGTCGAACAGCCGAGGAAGGAGGTTCACGAGGGTCGTCTTGCCCGCGCCGGAAGAGCCCACGATGGCGAGTATCTGCCCCTTGGGGATGTCCAGGTTCAACTCGTCCAATATCCGGTGCTCGTCGTCATTGTAGGCGAAGACCACGTCGCGGAAGCAGATGCGATCCGAAAAGGGCGGCAGCTCCCCGGCGCCGGGCCGCTCCACCACGGCTACCGGGCGGTCCAGGAGCTCCACGGAGCGCTCCGCCGCGGAGACGGCCTGCTGCACGATGTTGTTGGACTGGCTCAATTTCTTGACGGGGACGTACATGGCGTACAGGGTGGCCAGGAAGGCGCTGAAGGCGCCCATGGTCGTGTGCCCGCTCAGGATGCGGAAGTGGCCGTAGTACAGGATCCCCGCCACCGCGAAGCCCCCGATGAGCTCCATGAGCGGCGTGGTCAGGGCCATGACCCGCGTGGCCTTCAGGTTGGCCCGGAGCAGTTCGCGGTTGGACCTGGAGAACCTCTCCATCTCCTGCTGCTCCATCTGGAACATCTGGACGATGCGGATCCCCGAGACGGTCTCCTTCATCCTCGTGGAGAGCACCGCCATCTGCTCCTGGCTCCGGCGGGAGGTG
>JAJYCJ010000139.1 GCA_021778515.1 Acidobacteriota bacterium | reverse complement strand
GCGCGTCCATCGCGCCGGTTCCGAAAAGATTGAGCCGGAGCACCTCCATCAGGCTCCGACCGTAATCCCTTGGTGAGACCTCGCCCAGGCACAGAACCTTGGCGTCGCAAAGCTCTTCCCTGCATCGCGCCAGACGCGAAGTCGCGAGCCACACGGCGGGGTTGAAGAAATAGACCGCCCTGAGCGCCCCGGCGACCAGGATCCACAGCTCATCCCACCGCGCCACGTGGGCGAGCTCGTGCGCGATCACCGGCTCCACCATGGCGCCAGGCCACTCCAAGAGGGCCTTCGGCAGATAGACCACGGGCTTAAGGAGTCCGGTAGTGAATGGGGTGAGGCACGCCTCCGAGGAGACGAGGCGGACGTGTCTGCGGATGCGGAAGGTTCGCCGCCAGCGCGCCAGCACCTCGTTCAGCCGAGCCTCGCCCACCCTCGCGGCCCGCGCCGCGATCCTCCGGTAGCGCAGGTAACGGAGCGCCATCAGGATTCCCAACAGACAGGCCACCGGGGCCCAGGCGAGGAGGAGACCGAGAGGCAGAAGGAAACCTCCCCCGCCGGTTCCGATAGGCCCCAGCAGACGCGTCTCCACCGAGATCCCGGCGTGAGGAGCGAGGGCCGAGGGCAGCCATCGGCCACAGGCCCAGGCGGCAGCGGAGCGGAGGCTGAAGGGCGCTGCCCACCCGGGTGGCACCACGAGGCGAAGTAGTACCAGCATCCAGGCCCCCTGGTGGAACGCCGCCCGGCGCACCCGGAAAAGCCGGAGGAGCCCCACGAAGAGGAGGGCGAGCAACAGAGAGTAAACCGTCTCGGCAACCGCCCAGTGCAACCATAGGGCCGGAAAGGCCGACGCGAGTTCGGGCAAGGCAGCCCCGTTCATGGTTTTCTCTCCTTCAGCAGCTCTTCGAGCTCCTTCACCTCCGCCGGGCTCATGGAGGAGTCCCGGGCGAAGAGGGCCACCAGCCCTCCCCGGTCGGCCTCCAGGACGCGATCGGCGAAATCCAGGACGATGCGGGCCAGCCCCTGGGGCCTGGAAATCAGCGGCTCGTAAAGGTTGACCCCATGGAAGGGCTTCCTCGCTAGATAGCCCTTGGCGACCAGCCGCTCCAGCACCGTCCGCGTGGTGGAGTAGGCCCACCCGTAGGCCTCATCGAGCTGGCCGTGAACCTCCCGGGCGCTTAGGCGCCCAGCGCGCCAGAGGATCCGCATGAGGTCCAGTTCCGCCCTGGAGAGATCGGGGAGTTCTTTCCGCCTTTGCATGATGTTCCTCCCTGTTCGGCCTGCCCACCTGCTACCGCAGAGACTAGTATGCTACAAATGTAGCACGCCAAGAGATCCCTGTCAAGCCACCGCCATCGGGAACGCCGCTGACGTCCGACGGCGTCCCGGCACGCACCGGCGCTATACTTTATCCAATGGAGGTCCCATGCGACTGGCCGCTTTCGCCCTGGCGCTCCTGCTGGCGGCTCCCCCCACCAGCCCTCCGCCCGTCGAGCCGGCGGCCTTGGGGGCGCCGTTCCGCCTGGCGCAGGGGCAGGAGATCACGGTGGGCGGAGAGCTCCGGGTGCGCTTCGACGCCGTCACGGCCGACTCCCGCTGCCCCAAAGGGGTCCGGTGCGTTTGGACGGGCAACGCCAGGGTGGTCCTGGTCCTCACGCTACCGGGCCGGCCCTCGGCCTTGGTGACCCTGAACACGAACGTGGATCCCCGCACCGCCTCCGCCCTGGGCTTCACGGTGGAGATGGAGGGCTTGGAGCCCTCCCCCGAGCGGGGAAAGACCCTGCGCCAGAAAGACTACGTGGTCACGCTGGTGGTGAAGAGGGGCGAGCCGCCCCCCGCCCAGCGCGGGCCAGCGTCCGCGGAGGTGCCCCATGCCCCTGTTGAATCTCCTGACGTCCGCCCCCCTCGACGATGAGCGCTCCGGGCCCCTCGCGGCCAGCCTGTCCAAGCTCGTCGCCTCGGCCATCGACAAACCCGAACGCTACGTCATGGTGGCCCTGGGGGGCCGGGCCATGGCCATGTCGGGAGGGATGGAGCCGTCCGCCTTCGCCGACCTCCGGAGCATCGGAGGCCTCACGGCCGACGTGAAGCGGAAGCTCTCCGCGGGGATCTGCGCCCTTCTCCAGGAGAGCCTCCGCGTCCCCCCCGAGAGGGTCTATCTGAATTTCACCGATGTCCCACCCGAAGACTGGGGCTGGAACGGATCGACCTTCGCCTGATCTCGGTCCGGCCCGCGTTCTGTGACGCCCGCCTCGCGGCCGAAGTCAGGGCGGTGGGGTGGAGAAGTGGGTCCGGTCCTTCCCCTCCCGCTTGGCGGCGTACATGGCCCGGTCGGCTTCCCGCAGAAGCTCGTCCACGGAAGCGGGGGGCTCGTCGAAGGTGACGGCTCCCACGCTGATCCCCACGGGCCATCCCGCCTTCGCCCCGATGAAGGCAAGGTCCCGGCGGATCCGCGAGAGCGCCCGCTCGGCCTCCGTCCGGTCCGACTCGGGGAGCATGATCACGAACTCGTCCCCGCCGATCCTGGCCACCGTGTCCGTGGCCCTCATGTTCGCCCGCAGCACGCCCGCCACCGCGCAGAGGATGCCGTCCCCCGCGCTGTGGCCGCGGTCGTCGTTCAGCTCCTTGAAGCCGTCCAGGTCCAGGTAGGCCAGCGTCAGGGGGCGCCGCGTCCGCTCCACCCGCATGATCTCCAGCGCGGCCTTTTCCCGGAAGGCCCGGCTGTTCTCCACGCCGGTCAGAGAGTCGGTGCGCGACAGCTCCCGCTCCCTGCGCATGGAGCGTCCGCGGGAGCTTTCCAGGTAGGCCAGCAGACAGAAAACGGAGAGGCGCACCGCGAAGTTCTGGAGGTGGAAGGCCACGGGCGTGCCCGTCCCCGCCAGCAGGACATCCGAGATGAGCCAGCCGGCGTCGGCGGCGAGGCCCACCAGAACGGCCGGCCAGAGCCCGGCGAACCAGGCCGCCACCAGAACGGGGATGAGGTAGAAGATCAGAAGGGAGGCCCGGAGCGGCGAGAGGTAGTCGGCGATCCAGATGGCCCCGATCATCGTGAGGCAGAATGCCACCACGAAAAGGCGGGACCGCGCCTCGAAAAAGGTCCTCACGGCATTCAGAGGGAGAAAGCCCATTCCCGCCTCGGCGGGCGCCCGAGGCCCCGGCCGTTCGCCGGAGGACGCGGAGCCGCAATCCCCTTCCCGGGCCCCTCCCCACGGCGGGGAGCGGGTCCGCCAGCGCCACTCTATCCGCGGGGCCCGGGGCCGTCAACGCCGGGCGGGCCGTCAAGTCGGCCCATGCCCATCGGGCTGCCGCGTCCCTCATCGAGGCGTTTCGGCCCCGGAACAGCTCAAGAGCGATCCTCTCGCCCTCGGAGGCGAAGGGCGCGCGCCCCGGCCGCCGTCGAGCGGCGGCTTCCGAGACGCGCATGCTCGGATTGCGGGAGCCATCACCCGGTTCCGAAGGAGGGGGAGTCCGGCGCGCTGCCATGGAAAAAGCCGAATGGGCGTTACAATCACTGCTGGGATGGGCGGGGCCATCCGGGCCAGGAGGTGTCGAACATGCCAGATTCACCACGCTTCGCCCCCGGTTGGCCGGGCATCACGCCCACCTGGACCTCCAGCGCCAAGTGCGGCATCGGCACCTCGGCGGGGCGCTCCAGCCCGCTCTGGTACACGCTGAGCCACGGCATCGTGAACGAGGTCTACTTTCCCCGGCTCGATACGGCCTGCATCCGGGACCTCCAGCTCATCGTCACCGACGGGGAATCTTTTTTCTCGGAGGAGAAGCGCCACACCGAGAGCACCATCACCCTCCCCGAGGAGGGCATCCCGCTCTACCGCATGGAGAACGCCTGCCGGGAGGGCCGCTACCGGATCGAGAAGGAGATTCTCTCGGACCCGGCCCGCCCCGTGCTCCTCCAGCGCGTCCGTTTCCAGCCCCTGACCGGCCCCGCCGAGCGCTACCGGCTCCACGTCCTGCTCGCCCCCCATCTGCACAACCGCGGCTCCGGCAACACGGCCTGGTGCGGCGACTACAAGGGCGTGCCCATGCTCTTCGCGCGGCGGCACGGCTACGCCCTGGCGCTGGCCTCCTCGCTCCCGTGGCGGGGCCGTTCGGCGGGCTTCTCCGGCCCCTCCGACGGATGGCAGGACCTCGTCCGGCACTTCCGGATGACCTGGTTCTACGACCGGGCGGAGAACGGCAACGTGGCTCTCACCGGCGAGATTGCCCTGGAGCCTTCGGCGGACGGCTTCCTGCTCGCCCTCGGCTTTGGTGAAAACGAGTGGGAGGCTGGACAGCGCGCCAGAAGCAGCATCCTGGAAGGCTTCGATGCCGTCCGCTCGGCGTTCGTGGAAGAGTGGCGGCGGTGGCAGGAGGAGCTCGTGCCCCTGGAGCGCCGCCCGCGCCGCGGCAGCCTCTTTCGCACCAGCGCCATGGTGCTCAAAAGCCACGAGTCCAAGGCTTTCCCCGGCGGCCTCATCGCCAGCCTGAGCGTGCCCTGGGGGCAGGCCAAGGGTGACGACGACTTGGGCGGGTACCACCTCCTGTGGCCCAGGGACCTGGTGGAAACGGCGGGAGGGCTGCTCGCGCTGGGGGCCCGCCGGGACGCCCGGCGCGTTCTTCGCTACCTCCAGACCACCCAGTGCGAGGACGGCCACTGGCCGCAGAACATGTGGCTCGACGGCAACCCGTACTGGCAAGGGGTCCAACTCGACGAGACGGCATTCCCGGTCCTGCTCTGCGACCTGGCCCTCAGAAACAAGGCCCTGGGGCAGGAGGAGGCCGCCCGGCTCTGGCCCATGGTCCGAAGCGCCGCCGCCTTCCTCGTCCAAAACGGGCCCGTGACGCAGCAGGACCGCTGGGAAGAGGATCCCGGCTATTCGCCCTTCACCCTGGCGGTAACGGTGGCCGCCCTGCTGGCCGCCGCCGAGTGGGCAGAGGGCGCCGGGGAGGGCGAGGCGGCCGCCTACCTGCGGGAGACGGCCGACGCGTGGAACGACTCCATCGAGCGCTGGACCTTCGCCACCGGGACGGATCTGGCCGCCGAGCTGGGCGTTTCGGGCTATTACGTTCGCATCGCACCGCCGGACTCGGCCGACGCCTGCTCGCCCGTGCAGGGCTTCGTGCCCATCAAGAACCGCCCCATCGGCCAGAGCGCCGCCCCCGCCGCCCAGATCCTCAGTCCGGACGCCCTGGCCCTCGTCCGTTTCGGCCTGCGCGCGCCGGACGACCCCCGCATCCTGGACACCCTCCGGGCGCTGGACGCCCGGCTGAGGGTCGTGACGCCAGCCGGCCCCTGCTGGAAGCGCTACAGCGGCGACGGCTATGGAGAGCACGAGGACGGGAGCCCCTTCGACGGAACGGGCGTGGGCCGGCCCTGGCCCCTTCTCACGGGGGAGCGTGCCCACTACGAGCTGGCCGCCGGCCGGAGGGAGGAGGCGA
>JAJYCJ010000040.1 GCA_021778515.1 Acidobacteriota bacterium | reverse complement strand
ACCTGGCGGGACACCTGGGACTGGACGTCCCGGAGCTCGCCCGCCTCACTTCGGACAATGCCGCCCGCCTGTTCGGCTGGGGACCGCTGGATTGTGAGTAGCGAAAGGGGGGGGATCGAGCCGCACGCCGACGACCGGTTCCCCGGGGGGGTCCTTGAACAATAAACCCCATAAAAAGAGATGGACGGCCGGAATGGGGGGGTATTCCGGGCCGTCCAACGAATACTCGGCAGTACGTTGAGAGAGCCGCCGAGCACAATGAATATAGCACCTTTTGCCTAAAAAATCACCCCTCGCGCTCAACCCCCGTTCTGGGCAGCCAGGCGGGCGGCCGAATCGGAAGGAAACGAAAAACGGGCCGCAGGCTACCGCATCGCGGGGAGGGGCTCATGAGATACGCTTCAGGCGCTCTCCGTTGTCCTTGAAGGCTGCTTCCCTCGCCGCCCTGCCCCTCACTTCTCCTCCTCGGCCTCCTGGGCGCGTACCGTCACCACGGGGCAGGGGGCCTTCCGGATCACCCGCTCGGCGGTGGAGCCCAGCAGGACGTGCGCCATGCCCGTGTAGCCGTGCGTGCCGATAACGATGGCGTCCGCCTTCGTCTCCTCTGCGATCCTGCACACCTCCAGCGAGGCACGGCCACGCTCGACCTTCACCTCGACGGCGTCGCCCGGCAGGTCGAGGGTGCCGACCAGCTCGGAGAGGGCCTTCCGGGAACGCTCCACGAGCTGGTCCTCCAGCTCGCCCGCATTCACGGGGCCCAGGGTGAAGTCGGCGGGGGCGATGATGGGCTCCACGACGTAGAGGAGCACGAGCTTACCGCCGCAGGCCTTGGTCAGGTCGCATGCCAGGCGAAGGGCTCCCCGGGACACCTCGGAGAAATCGACGGGGCAAAGAATCTTCTTCCACTGGAACATGTGAGCCTCCCTTTTGATAGAATATAGCTCCCGAAGCGACGTTCGGGCCACGCGGAGACCCGCGGGCCCCCGGAGGGAGGCAGGTGCCATCGTGAACAGCCGATTTCTGAGAGCATGCCGGCAGCAGCCGGTGGATACCACCCCCATCTGGATCATGCGCCAGGCGGGCCGCTATCTGCCCGAATACCGCTCGACCAGGGCGAAGGCCGGGGATTTCCTCACCCTCTGCAAGACCCCCGACCTGGCCTGCGAGGTGGCGCTCCAGCCCGTGGAGCGGCTCGGCGTGGACGCGGCCATCCTCTTTTCGGACATCCTCATCCCCGTCGAGGCCATGGGTGTCGGACTGCGCTTCACCGAAGGCGAGGGCCCCCGGCTCGAGCCGGTGCGCGGCCAGGCCGACCTGGCCCGTCTGCACGTGCCCGACCCGGTGGCCGAGACGGGCTTCGTCATGGACGCCGTGCGGGCCATCCGGCGGGCGCTGCCCCCGGGGATCCCCCTCATCGGCTTCTCGGGCGCTCCCTTCACGCTGGCGAGCTACATCGTCGAGGGGGGGACTTCGCGCAATTTCCGGCACGTGCTCGGCTGGCTCTACGAGGACCCTGCGGGGCTGGGCCGTCTGCTGGATCTGCTCACGGAGACGGTAATTCTCTACCTCAAGGCGCAGGTGGAGGCCGGCGCCCAGGCTCTCCAGCTCTTCGACACCTGGGCAGGGGTCCTCTCGCGGCGGCAGTATCGCGAAGTGGCCGCTCCGGCTACGGCGCGCATCGCGGCGGCCCTCAAGGGGATTGGCGTCCCGCTGATCCTGTACGTGAACGGCTCGGCGCCCTTTCTGGAAGAGATGGCCGGCACGGGCGTTGATGTGATCTCGGTGGACTGGCGCGTCTCCCTCGGCGAAGCGGCCCAGCGCACCCGCGGGGCGACGGCCCTCCAGGGCAACCTCGATCCCATGGCCCTCTACGCCCCGCCGAAGATCCTGGAGCGCGAAGCGGCCAGGGTCCTCGCCGAGGCTCCGGCGGTGGGACACGTATTCAATCTGGGCCACGGCATCCAGCCCGACACGCCGGTGGAGTCGGCCGTGGGACTGGTGGAGATGGTCCACAGGCTCGGAAGAAAAGAGATCTGAAGATTCACCACGGCGGCACGACGACACCAAGAAAGGGATGGGATCCTCTCGAAGCACGAGAACGGGTCTGAGCTCAAAGAAGAAGTGGGGCCCGAGGTTCTCATTCAGCGGCCGCTTCTTCGTGCCGTGGGGCCTTGGTGGTTTGCCTGAGGAGTTCGAGATGCCCGAGCGCTGGGATCCGCCTGTCTTCGACAAGGAGATCATCCTCAAGTACGACAAGCCGGGGCCGCGGTATACCTCCTACCCCACGGCGCCCTATTTCCATGATGGGTTCGACGGGCAGGCCTACGAGCGCGTCATCGAGGAGACCAACCGCGAGGCCGTTCCCGCGCCGCTCTCGCTCTACTTCCACCTTCCCTTCTGCCAGTCCGTCTGCTACTTCTGCGGCTGCAACGTCACCTTCACGAAGGACCGCACCCTCGGCGACCTCTACGTGGACCACGTGCTGAGGGAGATGGACGCCCTGGCCGGCCGCATGAAGCCGGGCCGGAGGGTCGTCCAGCTCCATTGGGGCGGAGGGACGCCCACGTTCATCCCGGCGAAAGTGCTCGAACGCCTTTGGGAGGGCATCAAGGCCCGCTTCGAGCTGGCGCCCGAGGCGGAGATCGGAGTGGAGATCGACCCCCGCGAGGTGACGGACGAGCACCTCTCCCTCTTCGCTCGGGCCGGCTTCAACCGCATATCGATGGGGATCCAGGACTTCGACCCGCAGGTTCAGAGGGCCGTCCACCGCATCCAGCCGGAGGAGCTCACGCGCCGCGTCTTCGACCGATGCAGGGCCCTGAGCATGGAGTCGATCAACGTGGACCTCATCTACGGCCTGCCCTACCAGAGCCGGGACCGCTTCCGAGACACGGTGGAGAAGATCATCGCCATGGGGCCGGACCGCATCGCCGTCTTCAACTTCGCCTACCTGCCGGAGATGATCGGCCACCAGAAGGCAATCCCCAAGGAGGCGCTCCCCTCCCCGTCGGAGAAGCTCTCCATCCTGGAGATGGTGGTGGAGCGGTTCACCACCGGCGGCTACACCTACATCGGGATGGACCACTTCGCCCGGCCCACCGACGAACTCTGCCTGGCGCTTCAGAATCGTACGCTCTACCGGAACTTCCAGGGCTACACCACCAAGGCCGGCTGCGACCTCTACGGGATCGGTGTGACCTCCATCGGCCAGGTGGGCCGCTGTTATGCCCAAAACGCCAAGGAGCTGGGCGACTACCAGCGGCGCGTCCGCGAGCAGGGGCTCGCCGTCTTTCGGGGGGTTCTCCTGACGGATGACGACGTGATGCGGCGCGACGTCATCACCCGGCTCATGTGCCACTTCGTGCTCTACAAGGCCGAGATCGAAGAGCTCTACGGGATCCGCTTCGACGAAACCTTCGCCGATGCCCTCGAGGACCTCAAGCCCATGGAGGCGGACGGCCTCCTCTCCCTCTACCCGGACCGGATCGAGGTTTGCCCCCTGGGCCGTCTCCTCGTGCGCAACATCGCCATGCCCTTCGACGCCTACCTGCGCAGGGCGGGCGAGGCCAAGCGGTTTTCGAGGACGGTGTGAGCGGGATGACGGGACGCCGAAATGCCGGGATGGCGGGCATGGGGTGTTTCAGCGATTCCCCATCTCCTCCTCCCCTCATCTCGAACCTTCCGGGAGCACCGGGATGAAGAGTGACGAGAAACCTCGCGTCGCCCACGCCCCGTCCCCTCATCTCCCCATCTCCTCATCTCCTCATTCCGATCCTTCGAGGGTCTTCCCCACGGCGGTCCTCCTGATGAACTACGGCGGGCCGACGCGGGCGGAGGACTGCCGGCCCTACCTGCGCAACATCTTCATGGACCCGGACCTCATCCCCATTCCGGGCCTGGTCAGGCCGCTCGTGGCTTCGCTTGTCTCCCGGCGCAGAGCCCCCGTCCTCGCCAGGAACTACGAGGCCATGGGCCAGTTCAGTCCCACCCTGCCGGAGACGACGGCTCAGGCGAAGGCTCTGGAGGGAGCCCTCGGCGAGGGATTCCGCTGCTTCGTCGGGATGCGATACTGGAAGCCCTATATCGCCGAGGTCTGCCGGGAGATCGAGGCCTCGGGGTTCGCGAGGATCGTGCTCCTGCCCATCTACCCCCACGAGTCCGTCACCACCACCTCCTCCTCCATCCACGAGGCCCGGCGCGCCTTGAAGAGGCTGCATTACGGCGGGGAGATCCTCGATGTGCGCTCCTTCTGGGAGGAGGAGGGCTACCTGGGGAGCCTCTCGGATCGGGTGCGGGAGGCCCTCTCGCGCTCGCCCGGTGGCACCCGCGTCCTCTTCTCCTCGCACGGCCTGCCCGTCTCCGTGGCGGAGAGGGATCCCTACCCGGGCCAGGTGCTCGACACGGTGCTGGCCGTGAGCCGGAGGGTGGGCCTCGCGCTGGAGCCCATCGACCTGCCTGGTGTGGCCCGGAGAAGCTTTCCTCCAAGGGGGGACGCTCAACCGCCCGCGGCCCTGGCCTGGCAGAGCAAGGTGGGCCCCATGAAGTGGCTGGAGCCCTCCGTGGAGACGGTTCTGGAGCGCTGGGCGGAGGAGAAGGTCAGCCACATCGTGCTCGCGCCCGTGGCCTTCGTCAACGAGCACAGCGAAACGCTCTACGAATTGGACGTCCTCTACCGGGGCATGGCCAGGAAGCTGGGCATGAGCGTGGACCGGCTGCCGACCCTCGGCACCGAACCCGCCTTCATCGAGGGGCTGGCCGGGCGGGTCCGCAGGGCGGCCGAGTCGCCCGGATCATCCCCGTGAGCTCCGGCAGGAGCGCCCTCCAGAGCGCGATGCGGACTGAGAGAGAGATGGTCCGGAGGCGGGAGGATCGGTCTTTTCGGACGGAAAGGCGGTGGTTTCGTGGGCATCCTTGACGTGGCGGTGTTGGGCGGCGGCATCAGCGGGCTCACCGCCGGCTTTCTGCTCCATCAGAAGGGGTACCGGGTCGCGGTTCTGGAGCGTTCGGAGCGGCCCGGGGGGTGCATCACCACGTGGGCCAGGGACGGTTTCCTCTTCGAGCTGGGTCCCAACACCGTCCTGAACAACGCCTTCGAAATCGACGGGCTCTGCGAGGCCGCGGGCATCCTCGGCCAGCGGTTGACGGCCGCGCCGGCGGCCAAGCGGCGGTTCATCGTCAAAGGGGGGAAGCTGGTGGCCCTCCCCGGAGGACCCCTCGGCTTCCTGGGTACGAGCCTCTTCTCGTGGCGGGCCAAGCTTCGACTGCTCGGGGAGCCCTTCATCCGCCCCGCCCCGCCCGACGACGAGGAGTCCATCGCCCGTTTCGTGAGGCGCCGGCTGGGGCGGGAGATGCTGGACTACGCCGTGGGACCGTTCGTCTCGGGCGTCTACGCAGGGGATCCCGAACGCCTCTCCATCCGGCACGCGACGGGCAAGATCTACGCCCTGGAGAGGGACTACGGGAGCCTCATCAAGGGGGCCGTGCGCAAGCGAAAGGGGCCGGCGCCCGCGGGCGGCCTGTTCTCCTTCCCCAGAGGGCTGGCCTTCCTGCCCGAAAGCCTGGCCCAGGGGCTGGGCGAGGGCTTCCTCACGAACACCGCCGTGGCCGCCGTGGAGAAGAAGGGCGATGCCTTCCTGGTGACCGCCGCGGGGAGGAACGGCTCCGGCCGCACCGTGGAGGCCCGCGCCGTCGTGTGCGCCCTGCCCGCGAAAGCCGCGGCCCTCGCGCTCAATCCGCTGGACAGAGAGTTCCCGCGCCTCGTCCTGGATCTGCCCTACGCGGACGTGGCCCTCGTCTGCATGGGCTTTCGCAGGGAGGACGTGGACCATCCCCTCGACGGGTTCGGCTTCCTCGCCCCGGAGGTGGAGCACCGCTTCGTCCTGGGATGCCTGTTTTCTTCGAGCCTTTTCCCGGGACGCGCTCCCGAAGGCCACGTGGCCCTCTCCGCCTTCGTGGGCGGAGCCGTTCACCCGGAGCGCGCCTCCGAGGAGGAGGGACCGCTTCTGGAGAAGGTCCTCGCCGACCTCGGGCCCCTCCTCGGCCTGAGGGGCCGGCCCGTGGTGACCCGCGTGGAGGCCTGGCGCCCCGCCATCCCCCAGTACAACCTGGGCCACGGCGCCCTCAAGGAGTCCGCGGCACGGTGCGAGCAGGCCGTCCCCGGGCTCTACCTCTCGGGCAATCTGCTCCACGGCGTCTCCGTCGGCAACTGCATCCAAAACGCCACCGCCATCGCGGAGCGGGTTCAATCCTACCTAACGTCGTGAGGCGGTGGCGCCCCGAGGGGGAGCGGGGGAACGGGGAGGTTCCCCCACGGCGAAGGGCACCCCGCGAGAGGGCAGGGGGAAGCAGGCCGCGAAGCGGCCGCTGAAGGGGGCGGGCCGACGCCCCCGTCAGGGGGGAGCGCGCCCCCGCGCGACGCCAATCCGGCGAGCGCCTTCCCGAGAGGACGAGGGGGCGGTCTCAATAGCGCCTGCCGGCCCGCCTCCTGAGCGCAAGTGCTTGCTTAGGCTGTAATTGACCCCAACTTTTGCGGTCGGTATACTGCTCACTTAACAGAGGGGGTACTGATGCCGGTTCAGCCGACTGAATGGATTTGGATGAACGGGGAATTCGTTCCCTGGAAAGAGGCCAAGATTCACGTGCTCTCCCACGTGATTCATTACGGAACAAGCGTGTTCGAGGGCATCCGCTGCTACAAGACCCCGAAGGGCTCGCAGGTGCTGAGGCTGAGGGACCACATCCGGCGGCTCTTCGATTCGGCCAAGATCTATCGGATGGAGATTCCCTACAGCATCGACGACTACTGCGAGATCTGCCTTGAGGTGATCCGGCGGAACCAGATGGAGGCCTGCTACATCCGGCCCGTCGCGTACCGCGGGTACGGCGACGTGGGGGTGAACCCCTTCGGTTGTCCGGTGGAGACGGCGGTGGCGGTCTGGGACTGGGGCGCCTATCTGGGGCCCGAGGCCCTGGCCAAGGGGGTGGACGTGTGCGTCTCCACCTGGTCGAGAATGGCCCCCAACACGCTCCCGGCCATGGCCAAGTGCGCGGCCAACTATATGAACAGCCAGCTCATCAAGATGGAGGCGTTGATGGGGGGCTACGTGGAGGGCATCGCCCTGGACGTGAACGGCTCTGTGAGCGAGGGGTCGGGGGAGAACATCTTCGTGATCCGCAACGGCACGGTCTACACGCCCTCTCTCAACCATTCCGTACTGCCGGGAATCACCAGGGACGGCGTCCTGACCCTTCTTCAGAAGGAGCTGCACAAGGAGATCCGCCACCAGGCCATCCCGAGGGAGATGCTCTACATCGCTGACGAGATCTTCTTCGCCGGAACGGCGGCCGAGATCACGCCGGTGGCCACCGTGGACCGCCTCCCCGTGGGCGCGGGCCGCCGAGGGCCGGTCACCGAAGCCATCCAGAAGCGCTATCTTGAAATCGTGACGGGACAGGCCGAAGATATCTACAACTGGCTTACGCCTGTTAGGAGCTGAGGCCCGGGCCGGCGACGGAGCCGGCAGGATAGGGGCGGCACTCCGAGAGTCGGCCGTCGGGAGCCTGCGGCATGGCCCTGGCGAGGGAGTCAGGGAGGAGGGCGCGTCATGCACATCAACGACCTTTTGAAGGTGGCCATCGACCAGGGGGCGAGCGACCTGCACCTCAAGGTCGGCTCGCACCCGGTGATTCGAGTGGACGGCCAGCTCCGCTCCCTGCCGGAACAGAAGCGCCTCATGCAGGAAGACACCATCGCCATGGCCTTCTCCATCATGGACGCCAAGCAGAAGGAGAAGTTCAAGACTAACCTGGATCTGGATATTGCCTACTCGGTCCCGGGCCTCGGGCGCTTCCGCGTGAACATCTTCCAGCAGCGCGGCACGGTGGGCATCGTCTGCCGCGTCATCCCCATCGGCATCAAGACGATTCGGGACCTGATGCTGCCGCCCGTCCTCGAAAGGATCGCATCCGAGCCCCGGGGCCTGGTTCTCTGCACCGGGACCACCGGTTCGGGTAAGTCCACCACCCTGGCGGCCATGATCGACCAGATCAACGCCACGCGGACCGAGCACATCATCACGGTGGAGGACCCCATCGAGTTCCTCCACAGGGACAAGAAATCCATCGTGAACCAGCGGGAGGTGGGGATCGACACGCGCAACTTCGCGGCGGCCCTCCGCTCGGCCCTGCGCGAGGACCCCGACGTCATCCTCGTGGGGGAAATGCGCGACTACGAGACCATCGAAACGGCCCTCCTGGCCGCCGAGACGGGCCACCTCGTCCTCTCCACCCTCCACACGCTGGACGCCACCGAGACCATCACCCGCATCATCTCCGTCTTCCCTCCGCACCAGCAGAAGCAGGTCCGGCTCCAGCTCGCGGCGGTCCTGAGGGCCGTGGTTTCTCTCCGCCTGCTCCCGAAGGCCGATGGCAAGGGACGCGTGCCCGCGGTGGAGGTGATGATCGCCACGGCCACCATCCGGGACTGCGTCGAAAACAAGGAGAAGACCAAGCTCATCCGGGATTACATCGAGCAGGGCTTCAGCCAGTACGGCATGCAGACCTTCGACCAGTCCCTCCTCTTCCTTTTCAAGAACGGCCACATCACCCTGGAGGAGGCGCTGCGAAGGGCCACGAACCCAGACGACTTCCGGCTGAAGATCGCCGGCGTCCACTCCACGTCGGACATGGCCAGGGAGCAGATGGAGGCCGTCGAAACGCCGGGACAGACAGGCATGCCCCCCTCTTTTGTCAAGTATTGATGGGCACGGGCGGACCACAACCATCGGCGGCCCGGCGGGCCGCCGAACGGCTCCTGGGGAGACGGGAGCACGGCCGGGAAGAACTCAAGCGCAAACTGTTGAGGCGCGGATTCTCCCACGAGGAGGTCCGGCTGGCCCTGGATGAGCTTCAGGCGAGGGGGCTCCTGGACGATCCCCGGTGCGCCGAGGCGTTGGCGCGCTTCGAGCTGGAGCGCGGCCACGGCTTGGCGTACATCCGCGCCAAGCTCCGCCAGCGCGGGCTCTCCGGGGAGGAGGGCTTGCCGGGGCCCGAGGCGGAGGCGGCCTCCTTGAGCGCCCTGGTCAGGCGCCGCGGAATCGACCGCAAATCGTTGACAGAACCCAAGGAACGAGCCAAAATCATTCGCTTCCTGAGGGGAAGGGGCTACGGCGGCGCGGCCCTGGCCGCGGTGCTCGATTCCCTCCCGGAAGAGGAGTGAGCGCGAAGGCGCGCCATTGCAAAACCAGACCGAGGAAGAGGGCAAGTCATGACCGGCAACGAGATCCGATCGGCATTTCTGGCGTACTTCGAGGAGAGGGGGCACCGGGTGGTGCGCTCCTCCTCGCTGATCCCCGCGGGGGACCCCACGCTGCTCTTTTCCAACGCGGGGATGAACCAGTTCAAGGACGTCTTCCTCGGCAAGGAGAAGCGGGACTACCGACGGGCCACCTCCAGCCAGAAGTGCGTTCGGGCGGGCGGCAAGCACAACGACCTGGAGAACGTGGGGCGCACGGCCCGGCACCACACCTTCTTCGAGATGCTCGGCAATTTCTCCTTCGGGGACTACTTCAAGGAGGGCGCCATCGACTTCGCGTGGGAGTTTCTCACCGGGGTGTGCGGCCTGAGCGCGGAGCGCATGGTGGCCACCATCTTCAACGGCGAGAACGGCATCCCCCGCGACGAGGACGCCCAGCGATTCTGGTCCAAGCACCTGCCGGCGGAGAGGATCTTCGAACTGGGCATGCACGACAACTTCTGGTCCATGGGCGATACGGGGCCGTGCGGGCCGTGCTCGGAGGTCCACTACTTCCAGGGGGACCAGCTCCCGTGCGCCGAGGAGGCGCTGGGGCGGCGCTGCCTGGGGGTGGCCTGCGAGTGCGACCGATGGATCGAGATCTGGAACCTCGTCTTCATGCAGTACGACCGCGACGAGAAGGGGGCCCTCGAACCGCTGCCCGCCCCCTGCGTGGACACCGGGATGGGGCTCGAGCGCCTCGCCGCCGTCATGCAGGGCAAGCTGTCCAACTATGACACGGACCTCATCCAGCCGCTCATCCAGGCGGCCGCGGCCATGTGTGGTGTTCCCTACGGAAAAGCGGATGAGAGCGACGTCTCGCTGCGCGTCATCGCGGATCACGCCAGGGCCGCCACCTTCCTCATCGCCGACGGGGTGATCCCCTCCAACGAGGGGCGTGGGTACGTCTTGCGCAAGATCCTGCGGCGGGCCCTGCGCCACGGAAAGAAGCTCGGCCTTGAGAAGCCCTTTCTGAAGGATCTCGTGGGCGTCGTCTGCGACGAGCTGGGTGCCGCCTATCCCGAGATCGTGGAGGGGCGCAAGAGTGTCGAGACCGTCATCCTCATGGAGGAGGAGTCCTTCGCCTCCACCCTGTCGGTGGGGCTCAAGAAGCTCCTTGAGGTGACGGCGGCCCTCACCCCTCCCAACGACAAGGCGATCCCGGGTGAGGCGCTCTTCAAGCTGTACGACACCTTCGGCTTCCCCATGGATCTGGCGGAGGACATCGCGCGCGAGCAAGGCCTGAGCCTGGATATGGCGGGCTTCGAGGCCTGCATGGAGCGCCAGCGCGAGCTGGCGAGGCAGTCCTGGAAGGGCGAGATGGACACACAGGACTACCGAGGCCTCTCGGAGGAGGGCATCACGAGCCGCTTCGAGGGCTACCTCACCACGAGGACCGAGGGCGCCCGCTGCCTGCTCATCCTGAGGGCGGGAGAGCGGGTTCCCGCCGCCGTCGCGGGGGAGAGCGTGGAGCTGGTCTTCGACCGCACCCCTTTCTACGGGGAGAGCGGCGGCCAGGTAGGCGACGTGGGCCACATCCGCGCCGAGAACGGCGTCTTTCGCGTGACCGACACGCAGAAGCCAGCCCCCTGGCTCATCTTTCACCGGGGCGAGGTGCTCACGGGCGAGATCAGGGAGGGCGATGCGGCCACCCTGGAGGTGGACGCCGGCGCCCGCGCGGCGACCATGGCCCACCACACGGCCACGCACCTCCTGCACGCGGCGCTGCGCCAGAAGCTGGGCCTCCACGTGAAGCAGGCCGGGTCCCTCGTGGCCCCGACGCACCTGCGCTTCGACTTCCACCACTTCGCCCCCGTGGAGCGCGAGCTGCTGGGGGGGATCGAGGAGTGGGTCAACGAGGCCATCCTAGAAGACGCGGTGGTCCGCACCGAGGTCATGCCCCTCGACGAGGCGGTGAATTCCGGCGCCATGGCCCTCTTCGGCGAGAAGTACGGGGAGGAGGTCCGCGTGGTGTCCGTCCCCGGCTTCTCCAAGGAGTTGTGCGGCGGGACGCACGTGGCGAGTACGGGGCGCATCGGCCTCTTCAAGATCACCTCCGAGCACTCCGTTTCCGCGGGCATCCGCCGCATCGAGGCGGTGGTCCACATGCCGGCCTACCGCTTCCTGAAGGTCCAGGAGGACATCCTGCACGCCGCCAGCGCCCAGCTCAACATGCCCTTCGACCGCGTGCCGGTTCAGGTCGAGCAGTTGCTGGCCGACAACAAGCGGCTGGAGAGGGAGGTGTCCAAGCTCCGCCTCCAGATCGCCAGCGGCTCGACCCCCGACGAGGAGGTTCAAGAGGTGCAGGGGATCAAGCTCCTGGTTCGCCGCGTGGAGGGCCTCAGCCCGTCGGAGGTCAAGAACCTCGCCGACACCCTGCGCGATCGCATCAAGACCGGCGTCGTGGTCATCGGCAACAGGCTGGAGGACAAGGCCAGCCTCACCGTGGCCGCCACCAAGGACATGCTCGACCGCATGAAGGCCGTGGACCTGGCGCGTCCTCTGGGCAAGATCATCGGCGGCGGAGGCGGCGGAAAGCCCGACCTGGCCGAGGCGGGGGGCAAGCTCATCGAAAAGCTGGACGAGGCCCTGAACTCCGCGAGAGAGAAGCTGGAGGAGGTCCTGAAAAAGTAGAGCCGGGGATCCGGCGCCCCCGCGCGTCAACGGGCGGGGAAAAACCGAAGGGCCGCCCCCGCGGGCGGCCCTTTCTGCATCTCCACTTGCCCGGTGAACCTCAGTTGATCAGGATCACCATGGTCCTCTCGGCCTTGAACTTGTC
Organism: Acidobacteriota bacterium; assembly: GCA_021778515.1. Lineage (GTDB taxonomy): Bacteria > Acidobacteriota > UBA4820 > UBA4820 > DSQY01 > DTPS01. Next base: position 13,665 of record JAJYCJ010000040.1, on the reverse strand, counting down.
CTTGTTCAGGATCTTGACTTCGCCCGCCAGGCCGTCAGGCGAGATGGTGTAGGTATAATCCACGTTGATCTTGAAGGTGACGCCCGGGGCGATCTTGATCTTCTTGATCTCCTTCACCCCCGCCTGCTGGGCCGTGAAGGTGATGGTGTCCCCGCTGCGCAGGTCCAGGTGATCCGGGAAGTTGGCCTCGTCGAACTTGACCAGGCGCGGCTGTCCGTACCACGGGTCCTGAACCAGCCCCTCCTTCACCATGGTCTGCCGGTCGCCCACCTTGTAGAAGATCGAGTTGAGACGGGCCTTCAAATCGTCCGAGAGGTTCTGAAGGTCGTTCATCTTCTTGAGCAGGTCTTCCCGCTCGGCCTGGAGCATGGCCACGTCCTGGTTGAGCTGGTCGCGCTTCTTCTCCAGGTCCGCCACCTGCTCCGTGAGGGTGGCCTTGTCCTTGGCCAGGCTGTCGCGCTGCGAGATGGCCTCGTTCTTGGCCGAGACGAGCTGCTGCTTGGCCCTCTGGATGACGCGGTAGGGGCTGATGGAGGCGTCACCCTGCGTCACGAAGGTTCCGTAGACGCCGTTGTCGTAAAAGTTCCACACCTTGAAGCCGGGCACCAGCTCGTCCATGAGGTTGACCCTCTCCACGAGCTTCTTGGCCGTGGCTGGGTCGAGTCCCTTCTCCTTGGTGAGAAAGTTCATGGCGATGTCGTAATGGCGCTCGCCCGGTTTCACGACCACGGCGGAGGGCAGCTTCTTTTCGAGGTCCTGGATCTGAACGCGAAGGTCCTCTACTTCCTTCTGCCTGCCGAGGATGTCGGTGATCAGGTCCTTGTAGCCGATGCCCTGCTCTTTCTGTAGCTTCTGCTCCAGAAGGGCCTTCTGCTCCGGCGTGAGGCTCTGGCCCATGACCGTCCCCACGTCCTTGCCGCCCTCTTGCACGTACTTCTGCAGGAGCTGGTTCATCTGCTCCTGTTTCTTGTCCACGTCCTGCTCGAGCTTGGAGATCTTCTGCGCCGTCTCCATCTGGCTGGAGACCTCTTTCGATTCCTTCTTGCCGCAGGACAGGGTCAGGACAAGGCCGAACACCATCAAAATGGCTGATAGTCGTCTCATGAGACCTCCCTCCACGCGAACCAGTATAATCCTTCGATCCTCACCTGTTAAGGGCTTGGGCCAGGGAATACAGGAGAATGCTGCCCGCCGCGGCCACGTTCAGGGAATCCCAACCCGCTTCCATGGGAATCCCGACGCGGGCATCCGCCGCGGTCCGGATGGGCTCCGAAAGGCCCCTGCCCTCGTTGCCGACGGCCAGGGCCCATGGGCCTGGGGCCAGCCCCTTGTCCCAGGCGGCAAGGCCTCCCGCCTCCGCGGCGAGGAGAGTCACGCGGTGGCGGGATTTCCACCTCAGAAAATCCTGTGCGTCAGTCGCCACCAAAGGGATGTGCAAGGCGGCCCCGGCGCTGCGGGAGAGCGCGGTGGGGCGGAATGGGTCGGCGGTGCCGGGTCCGACGAATGCGCCCGTGACCCCGAAGGCCCGGGCGGATCGGACCAGGATGCCCACGTTGACGGGATCCTGAACCGCATCCAGGTAGAGGAACCGATCGCCCGCTCCGGGCCTCGGCCAAGGCCTTTCGCGCCGGACTCCCAGGGCCAGGACTCCCTCCGGAGAGGGCGCTGTCCCCAGGCGCCGGAGGAGGGCCTGAGGGCAGAGAAAGACTCGCTCCTCCATGGGCCCCAGCGCGGCCTGCCAGCGATTCCAGTGACCCTCGTCCACGAGGACACACTCCAGCGGCCATCCGACGGCGAGCGCCTCATGGAGCAGGTGCCGGCCTTCGAGCAGGAAAACCCCCGCCTCCTCGCCCTGCGCCGACGACCGGACCTTCTTGGCGAGCGGGTTCTGCGGGGAGCTGATGCGCTTGGGCGGCATGCGGTCAGTGTAGCGGCGCCCGGCAGCGCTGACAAGGTGCAGGAGAGAAGAGTGGGCAAACTGGATCATGGAGGTGAAACGACACCCGAAGCCAAATTTCACCACGGCTGCGAACGCTCGCTCTTCGCTCGCGTTCTCGCGGGAGGGGCTACGCCGTCTCCCGCCCTTCTCGTCCCCCCTTCGTGTGCCTTCGATGGCGCTGGAAACAGTTTGGGGAGGGTTTCCCCTCCCCATTCGGGTCAAAGCATGGTGCCGAAGGGGGGACTCGAACCTGCGCGGCCTAGAAGCCTCGCCGCCGTCGGAGTCCGGCGGCTCCGTTTCAAGGCCGCCCACGGTTCCCGGGGCGGGTCCCTCGGCTTGCCTTCCTCGCTGCGAACGCTCGCTCTTCGCTCGCGTTCTCGCGGGAGGGGCTACGCCGTCTCCCGCCCTTCTCGTCCCCCCTTCATGTGCCTTCGATGGCGCTGGAAACAGTTTGGGGAGGGTTTCCCCTCCCCATTCGGGTCAAAGCATGGTGCCGAAGGGGGGACTCGAACCCCCACACCCTTTCGGGTACCACCCCCTCAAGATGGCGTGTCTGCCAGTTCCACCACTTCGGCACTGGGGGTCATTTCGCTGGCTTCTCAGGCGCCTTGGGCGCCGCGGTTCCCGCGGGAACCGTCGAACCGGTCTTGGTTTCGGGAGCAGCCGCCGGCTTGGCCTCGGGGGCCTGTGCTTGCTTGGCTTCGGGCGCAGCGGGGGGAGCTTCCACGGGGACCGGCTTGGCCGGGGCCGTCTGCTTGGTCACGGGAAGTGACGTCTCCATGATGTTGCGCTGCTTCAGGTTCGTCACCACCACCAGCACGATGGAGAGGAGCATGAAGAGGACCGCCAGGGCGGTCGTGAGCTTCTGCAGGAAGGTGGCCGATCCTCGGGCCCCAAAGGCCGTCTGCGAAGAGGCGCCGCCGAAGGCTGCCGCCAAATCACCACCCTCGCCGGGCTGCAACAGGATGATGCCGATCAGAAGCAGGCAGTCCAGGATGTAAACAATCCATAACAGAGTCACCATTAGAAATCCTCGCCCTTTCGTAATTGCGCCCCCAAAAAAGCGCTGAAGTAGAGTACCGCAAAGGACGGACGCGGTCAAGAGCCAGGAGGCGGAAAGCAGCAAGAAATTAGCCCCAATCCCGCGATGGAACGAGGAAAAGGACGTGGAAAGCAGGTGGGTCAAGCCATTGAAGAAGAGGCCCTCTTCACCCATCAAGGGATTGGGGCGCCCTTGAGCCAAAGGCGAGAGGGCACCAAGGGTGGGGTGAGGCTCCACGGGCCTGGCCCGTGGGGCGGGGAGGGAATGGCCCTCTCCGCCGAGTAGAAAACTTGTTTTCCCTGGCGAACGACAGCTTTTCTTGAAGGCAACGCCCTTTCAATCGCGGGATTTGGGATTAGAAATTCCCCACGCCTTTCGACTACTCCGAGACCAATGGGGTTGACTTTCTGGTTGACTTTCTGCAAGAGGGAAAGGGGCCAACCCCTTCCCTCTCGGATGAGTGACTCCCGCGTCCCGCCAGGGGATCTGGGGTGGGGCCCCGATGTGGCAAGCGGACTTTGTCCCTCGCCCACGATCCATCCTCCCTCGTCATGGTATGATAACCAACGAACGGGGCCTTGGGGCGTGCGGCAGCCGAGAGTCCTGCCCGTCGCCTCTTCCGAGGGTCCCGGTCATGCCGATGGAGCGCTGACGATGAGAAGATTGCTGGTGTCCTGCCTGTTGCTGGCCAGTCTCCTGCTGATGCTGACGGGTTGCGCTTCTCACAGAAGGGACACCATCGCGGGCGCGCCCGATGCGAGCGGGAGGGGGAAGCTGAATCCGGGCGAACTGCCCGGGGACAAGACGATCAAGAACCCGGAGGTGGCCTACAACCTGGCCCTCGAGTTCGCCGGGCAGCGGAACATGGAGGCGGCGCACCACTACATCGATCTCGCCATGAAGCTTCAGCCGCAGGCCAAGTACACCTACGCCAAGGGACTCTTCTACCTGTCGGAGAAGCATTTCAAAGAGGCCATCGGAATGTTCGACCAAGCCCTCAAGCAGGGGCCTGGCACCCAGGACAACCGGCTCGCCATCCTGAACGCGGAGGGGGTCTGCTACATGGAGCTGGAGCAGGACCCGAAGGCGCTCGATCTCTTCCGGCAGGTGGTGAATGCGCCGGGGGCTTTCAGCCGGTTCGAGTCCTACTACAACATGGGAGTCATCTACCTTCGCGAGAAGAAATACCTGGATGCCGAAGCGGTCTTCAACAAGGTGATCGACGAGAACCCGAACTTCTACAGGGCCTACAACAAGCTGGGCATCCTGCAGGGCATGAAGGGCCGCTGGTCCGATGCGGCCATCAGCTTCAAGAAAGCGCTGGATCTCATCTCCATGGACTACAGCGCCCAGCAGACGGACGGGGCTGAGATCTACTGCAACTACGGAGAGGCGCTGCTGCACGAAAAGCTCTATCCGCAGGCCAAGGACGCGCTGCTCAAGGTCCTGGGCATAGCCCCGGAAGGGTTCTGGGGGCAGAAGGCCAAGAGCCTCCTGGCCCAAATGGGGTTCACCGGATGATCGGAAAGATCCGCCTGGGGCTGAAAAGGACCCGCGAGGCCCTCACCGACAGGCTGGCCGGCCTTTTCAGCCGCCCCTCCGAACAGGACGAGGCCACGCTGGAAGAGTTGGAGGAGGTTCTCCTGACCGCCGATGTCGGGATCGAGACGATCCATCGGCTTCTGGACGGCCTGCCCAAGGAGGCTCGGTCCGGCGGTTCCGGCTTGAAGGAGGCGTTGCGCCAGCGCATGTTGGGCCTCTATCCGCCTCCCCCGCCCAAGGAGGGCCCACCGCCCAGGCCGTGGGTGCAGCTCTTCGTGGGCGTGAACGGCGTGGGCAAGACGACGACCATCGGGAAGCTGGCTGCCCAGCGCGTCTCCTCGGGACAGCGGGGGGTTCTGGCGGCGGCGGATACCTTCCGCGCCGCCGCGGTCGAGCAGCTCGAGATCTGGTCGAAGCGCTCCGGCAGTGAGTTGGTGCGGCAGCAGGAGGGGGCCGATCCCGCAGCCGTGGCCTTCGACGCCGTGCAAACGGCCGTGGCCAAAGGGTTGGACTTCGTTCTCATCGACACGGCCGGACGCCTCCACGTGAAGCACAACCTCATGGAGGAGCTGGCCAAGGTCCATCGAGTGGTGGGCCGCGCCCTTCCGGGCTGCCCCCACCAAATCAGCCTGGTCCTGGATGCCACCACGGGCCAGAACGGGCTTAGCCAGGCCCGCCAGTTCACGGCCAAGGTGCCCGTGAGCGACCTCGTCCTCACCAAGCTGGACGGCACCGCCAAAGGGGGGATCGCCCTCTCGATCGCCGCCGAATTGGGGCTCCCCATCCGTTATGTGGGCGTCGGGGAGAAGGTGGATGACCTGGTGCCCTTCGACGCCCAGGAATACGTGGCAGGCCTTCTGGCCTGACGGTCAGGGTGGGGCATGGAGCCTGAAGCCCGCTTCATGAAAGAGGCCATGCGCCTCGCGGTGCAGGCCGAGGGCAGGACGCACCCCAACCCCTGCGTGGGGGCGGTGGTGGTCCGCGACGGCATGGTGGTGGGCAGGGGGTACCACGAGGGACCGGGCAAGCCCCACGCCGAGGTGGTCGCCCTGCGGGAAGCCGGCGAACGGGCGAGGGGAGCGGACCTCTACGTGACGCTGGAGCCATGTTGCATCTACGGACGGACTCCTCCGTGCACGGAGGCGATCCTCCGGGCCGGCGTGGGGAACGTGGTGGCCGGCGTGGAAGATCCCAACCCCAAGGTTTCCGGGCGCGGGGCCCAGAGGCTCCGGGAGGCGGGAATCGGAGTGGTCCTGGGGTTCCTCGAGCGGGAGGGAAGAGCGGTGGATCCCGCCTACCACGTCTTTCATCGGAAGGCGAGGCCCTTCGTCCACCTGAAGTGGGCCCAGAGCCTGGATGGGACGGTAGTCCCGCCGGCCGGCGCCGCCATCACGGGCGAGGAGGCCCGCCGCAGAGTCCACGAGGACCGATTCCTCGCCGACGCCATCCTGGTCTCCTCCGGCACGGTGGCGTCCGACGATCCGAGACTGACCGTGAGGCTGGCCGACCGGAAAAAGAGCCTGATCCGGGTACTGCTCGACAGTCCTGCCCGGCTCGGGGGCCGCGAGCGGGTCTTTGCCACCAGCCCCGAAAACGGTCCCCTCTGGGTCTTTCGGCCTCCCTCGGTGCCGCTGGCGGAGGGCGACGAACGGGATGGGGTGGAGGTCATACCCATGATCCGGGAGGCGGGTGGAGGATTCTCGCTGGCCTCGGTGCTCCGATTTCTGCGGGAGCGGCACGTGGTCTACCTGTACGTGGAGGCCGTTGGAAGGCTGGCTGCGGCCTTCCTGCGGGAGGGCTACGTGGACCGGCTCTCCGTTCACCTGGCGCCGTCGCTGTTGGGCGGCCCCCGGCACCCGGGGCCGCTGGACGGTGCCCCATGCGCGGCCGGAGAACTGCGGTTGGATGGGGCCGCCTGTGAAAAGGCTGGCAGGGACTGGATCCTGACGGCCGATCTGGAGGGGCGATGTTTACCGGCCTGATCGCGGAAGTGGGAACGGTGCCGAGGCTGGCCCAGAAGGGCGCTGAGGCGGAGCTGTTCGTCTCCTGCGGGCAGACTATCCAGGGGGCCAAGCCAGGGGACAGCATCTGTGTGGACGGCGCCTGCGTCACCGTGGAGCGGCTGACGAAAGAGGGGTTCACGGCCTTCCTGAGCCGAGAGACCCTGAACAGGACCACGCTGGGCGACCTTAGCCCGGGCGCCGCCGTGAACCTTGAAGCGGCCCTCCGGCCGACGGACCGGTTGGGGGGGCACCTGGTCCAGGGACACGTGGAGGGGGTCGGGACGGTCCTGGCGCTTGAGAGGGTGGGCGAAGGGGCCACACTCCGCGTTGAACTCCCCGAGGACCTCGTGCCCTTCGTGGTCTCCAAGGGCTCCATCGCGTTGGCTGGCGTGAGCCTCACGGTCGCGGCGCTCAGGGGACGGGAGGTTGAGGTGGCGGTCATCCCCGCCAGCCTGAAGGTCACCACCCTGGGAAGCGCCACTCCCGGGCGTCGGGTCAATGTGGAAACGGATGTGGTGGGGCGCTATATTGTGGCCTATTTGAGAGGGCTGCGCGGGGAGCGCGGCCTTTCCGTGGACGAACTCATCAAACAGGGGTTCTAGCGCGGGGGAGGCCCTCTGGGGGCCGAAGCCGTTGCGGGCACCAGACTGGAGAACGACATGCCGCTCATTTCCATCCCCCAGGCCCTGGAGGAGATCCAGCAGGGCAAGATGCTCATCATCTGCGACGACGAAGACCGGGAAAACGAGGGGGATCTGTACGTCCCCGCCGAGAAGGTGACGCCGGAGATCATTACTTTCATGGCCACCCACGGACGGGGGCTCATCTGCCTCTCCATGACGGGGGCGCGGCTAGACGAGCTCCAGATCCCCATGATGGTCCAGGAGAACACCAGCAGCTTCCAGACCGCCTTCTGCGTCTCCATCGAGGCCAAGGGCAAGACCACCACGGGGATCTCGGCCCACGACCGTTCGGCTACGATCCTGACGGCCCTGGACCCGGCGACGCGCCCCTACGATCTGGCGCGGCCCGGCCACGTCTTTCCTCTGAGGGCGAAGGAAGGCGGGGTGCTGCGGAGGCCCGGCCAGACGGAGGCATCGGTGGATCTGTCCCGGATGGCGGGGCTCTACCCGGCGGGGGTCATCTGCGAGGTCATGAAGGACGACGGCACGATGGCCCGCATGCCGGATCTTCTGAAGTTCTCGGAAAAATTCGGCGTCAACATCATGACCATCGCCGATCTCATCAAATACCGCCTCAGCCAGGAATCGCTGGTGAAGCGGGTGGCCCAGCCCAAACTGCCCACGAAATTCGGTGAGTTCCGCGTCATGGCCTACGAGAGCATCCTGACCGAGCGGACCCACCTGGCTCTCGTCATGGGAGACATCCTTGGTGCCGACGGGGTTCTGGTCCGCATGCACTCCGAGTGCCTGACGGGGGATGCTCTCTTCTCCCAGCGCTGCGACTGCGGCCCCCAGCTCGAGGCCGCCATGGCCGCCATCGCCAAGGAGGGGCGCGGGGTGGTTGTCTACTTGCGGCAGGAGGGCAGGGGCATCGGCCTCCTCAACAAACTCAAGGCCTACGAGCTCCAGGACTCCGGCCTGGATACGGTGGAGGCCAACGAGGCCCTCGGATTCTCGGCCGACCAGCGGGACTACGGCATCGGCGCGCAGATCTTGCACGATCTCGGCCTCGGCAAGGTCAAGCTCCTCACCAACAACCCGAAGAAGCTCGCCGCCCTCTCCGGATTCGGCATCGAGATCGTGGACCAGATCCCCCTGGAAGTGAAGCCCAACGAGAATAACCGCCGATACCTGAAGACGAAAAAGGAAAAGATGGGCCACACCCTCCACGAGGTGTAAGGCGCGGCGGGGACGGCAGGTCCCCGGTGTCTGCGCGCCGGTGACTCTGATGCGGGAGTCCCGTCGAACCTGGGCGTCGCCTCGCGGCCGCCGGGGCTAGCCGCGCCTTCACGCTTCCAGCGGGAAGAGGGGAATGTCGGGCAACGCTCCGGCCGTTTCGGTGGGCGCCGGAGCCCCTTCGAAGCGCACTTCCCAGAGGGCCAGTCCCTGCGCGGGCAGCGCCGGAATCTGGGGGCCCGAGAGATCGCCGGCCAGGGCCCGCTGGATCTCCTCCGTGACCAGCCGTCCCGTGCCCGCGGCTACCATGGCCCCACCCATGCAGCGGACCATGCGATGGAGGAAAGAGGGTCCCGCCACGTGGAGGACCAGCAGCGAACCGCGCCGCTCCCATCCGCACTGGGTCACGCTGCGGTGGGTGTTGCGCTCTCGCCCCTCCCGCGTGGTGAGGGCGCCGAAATCGTGTTCACCCACGAAGGCCTGGGCCGCCCGCTCCATCGCCGGACCATCCAGCGGACCCTGCCACACCCAGACGTAGGGCGCCAGGTGCGGCGGAACCACCCCTGCCGTGAACAGGTGGTACCGGTAGCTCTTGCCGGAGCAGGAATAGCGCGCGTGGAAGGTGCCGGGGACACGATGGACGCGGTAGACCCTCACCTGCGGCGGGAGGTTGGCGTTGAGCCCCTTGAGCACGGCTTCGAGGGGCCGGTCGATGGATGCGTCCACGTGGGCCGTGAAGAGGCGGGCGTGCACCCCGGCGTCGGTCCTGGAACAGCCGACCACCCTCGCGCCGCGGTGGCCGATGGCCTTCAACGCCTCGTCCACCAAGCCCTGGACCGTCGTTCCGCGGGCCTGCGCCTGCCATCCGGCCAGGTCGGTGCCGACGAACGCCATGTCGAGCCGCAACCGGGAGGCAGGGGAGGCTGGGCGGGTCAAAGGGCGGGAAGGCGGTGGGTGGCGCTGGGAGCGGGAGCGGGGGGTGCTCATCCCTCGAAGCGAGGATCAGCCGTTCTTTTCCAGGATCTCCCCGATCACCTTCAGGAGATGGGAAGACTGGATGGGCTTGCTGATATAGGCGTTGGCGCCCAAGGCCAGGCCTCGGTCGCGGTCCTCCTGGGCCCCCTCGGTGGTGATGATCACGATGGGGAGGTCCTTGGTCTTGACGTTCTGGCGGACCAGGGAGACGAGCTTGAGGCCGTCCATCACGGGCATGTTGATGTCCGTGAGGACCATGTCCACCTCCTCGGTTTGGAGCTTCTTGAGGGCGTCCACGCCGTCCACCGCCTCGACGATCCTGCAGCCCTTGAAGCGCTTCAGGGAGAAGGAGATCAACTGCCGCATCGTGGGGGAATCCTCAACCACCAGAAAGCGCAGCCCATCCATTGAACGTCCCCCTCTCTCAGCCCTTCGAGGCCGGCGTGGTCAGGAGGTCCAGGAAACCCTGGATCGTGGTGAGCTTCCGCTCGGACTGCGAATAGAGCTTGCTTGAAAAGATCGCCGTCGCGGCATGGGCCGCCAGAAGCGAGAACAGTTCGTAGTCCACGGCGGTGAAGGCGTCCTTCTGCACGAGCAGTTTGTGGATGTTGATGACGCCTATGACGTTCTCTTTAATTTTCAGCGGGATGCAGGCGATGGGGTGGAGGAAGTCCACTCGGTAGTCCTCGGAGGCCTGGTTGATGTAATACGGCTCCCCCGTCTTGGACACCTCGCCGATGACCCCTTCGGCGATGCGGATGGCCGGAAAGGTGATCCCCTCGTCGTAGCCCTCGTGGGCGATAACCCCGAGCTCGTTCGTCTTTTCGTCCAGGAGCATGATGGAGAAGACCTCGGCCCCGATGAGGTTGATGATGATCTCCATCACGATGTGGACCACCTCCTGGAAGTCCAGGGTCGAGTGGAGTTGGTAGGAGGCCACGTAGAGGTTGGCCAGGTTGTTGTTCTGGTCCTCGATCTCCACGTAGCGCTGGGCGAAGTCCTTGTTTTCGTCCTCCACCCGCTGGTAGGCCTCGCGCAATTCCTTCTTTTCTCGCTCGATTTGCTCCAGCCGGTGGCGGAGGTGCTCCAGTTCCATGGCCAGCTGGGTCTGGTCGCCGGAGCTGTTCTGGAGGGAGGCTACCTGGTAGCGGAGGCGCTCGTTCTCCCGCAGAAGGTCATGGATGAAGTCCTTCTGCTGGGAGAGCATCTGCAGAAACTCCTGGCTCTTCTTGAACAGGTCGTTGTGGTCTTCGGCCATGTCTTCTCCCACAAGCTACTTACCATACCCGCATGGGGAATGCAACGTAACTCCCGCCTAGGGCCCAAACCCGGCACGCATGACGGCGTACCGGTTGACCAGACCCACCACGCCGGGAATGTCGGCGACGTGGTCCGCCGCCCCCGCCTTGATGACCTCCCTCGGCATGCCGAAGATCACCGCCGAGGCTTCCGATTCGGCGACCACCGTTCCGCCGGCGGCATGGACGGCCAGGCTGCCCTCCTTGCCGTCGTCTCCCATGCCGGTCAAGACGGCCACCAGGCAATGCTTGCCGCAGGCTTCGGCCACGCTGGTCAAGAGGTGGTTGGCGCAGGGGGCGAACCGGTCCTCCGGCCTCCGCTCATCCACCGACAGACGCTTGACGCCCTCCTTCACCCTCAGGCGGAGCTGCTTGCCGCCCGGGGCGATGTAGATGTGTGCGGGCTGCAAGGCCTCCCCGTCCTCGGCCTCCTTCACGGCCCTGCCCGTGAGCGCGCCTAGGCGCTCGGCGAAGAGCCGGGTGAAGATGGGGGGCATGTGCTGGCACACCAGGATCGGCGAAACCAGCGCGGGGTGAAGTCCCTGGAGGATCTGCTGAATGGCCGGTGGGCCGCCCGTGGAGGCGGCGATGGCCACCACCTCGGCCGTCCGGCCCCCCTGCGCCACGGGGAGGGCCACAGGGGCCGGCGGCGGCGCCGTCTGGGCCAGCCGCTGGCGGACCACGTCGAACTGAAGAGAGGGGATGGAGAGGATCTTGGCCAGGAGCTCCCGTTCGATCTCCTTCAACTGGGGAGAAGCGTGGCGCGAGGGCTTGACCACGAAGTCCACGGCGCCCAGGTCGAGGGCCTTGAAGACGGACCGGTCCGACTCCCTGGCCGAAACCACGATCACGGGGACGGGGTGATTGACCATCACCCACCGGAGCACGGCAAAGCCGTCCATGCGGGGCATCTCGAGGTCGAGGGTGATGGCCTCCGGCTGGAACTTCAGGATTTTCGAAATGGCGTCCTCGCCGTCGAAGGCCTTGCCCACCACCTCGATCTTCTCGGAGGATTCTAGAATCTCGGAGATGATCTTGCGGTTGAAGGAGGAGTCGTCCACCACGAGGACCCGGATCTTTCTCATGGGGTCTCCTTCGTGTAGACGAGATCCGTCGGAAGGTGGATCAGCTTGAACCGGTCGGTCACGGAGATGAGGCTCTCGGAATGGCCGAGGAGCAGGAATCCGCCCGGCCGCATCTTGTCGTGGAAGCGCTCCATGACCTTGACCTTGGCCTCCAGGTCGAAGTAGATGATCACGTTCCGGCAGAAGATCACGTCGAAGGGCAGGAGGAGGCTGTATTTGTCCATCTCGAAGAGATTGAACCGGGAAAAGGAGACCCTCCGGCGGATCTCCTCGCGGAGACGGAACTGTCCCGTTCCCTCGGGCACGAACCACTGCTGTCGGAAGGAGGAGTCCACGGCCCGGAAAGCCGCCTCGGTGTACAGGGCGGACTTGGCCTTGGCCAGGACGCGGGTGTTGATGTCGGTGGCGATGATCTCGACCCGGTCCTCCGGGTAGAGGCCCGCCTCCCTCAACAGGATGGCGATGGTGTAAGCCTCCTCGCCCGTGGAGCAGCCCGCGCTCCAGATGCGCACCCGTTTCCCGGCGCTCCGCTCCCACACCAGGGGCATGACCTCCTTCTGAAAGCACCGCAGCTGACGCTCCTCCCGCATGAAGTAGGTCTCGTTGGTGGTGATGTGGGTGATGAGCTGATCCCACTCCGCGACCCTCTCGGAGTCGTACAGCAGGTACTGGTAGTAGTCCCTCGCGGTGGCCACCCCGACGGCGGCCATTCGCATTTCCACCCGCTTCTCGAAAAAGAAGCGCGAGTTCTCGCTGAAGGAGAGCCCCGTGGCCTCGTGGACGAGGGCGCAAAAGCGCCTGTAAAGCTCGTCTTCCATCAGCCACGTCTGGGGGCCCTTCAGGATATCCAGCATGGCGGGCCTCAGAGGCTCTCGAGGTGCTTGAGGATTTCGATCAAGATCAGCTTGGTCTGGAAATCCACCGATTGGGCCTCGTTCTCGATCAGCCGGATGTGCTCCTTGCCCAGGGAGGTGAAGAAGGAGAAGGCCGCGTCCTTCAAGTTCGCGTCGGTGAGGTAGTTGAGCATGCGCGGCACCGCCTCGATAGCCTTGAGCGAGAGGAGCGCCTGCACCACCGTCTGCTTCACCAGGGGGTCGGGGTCCTTTTCGAGCTCGCGCAGGAGTATGGGAATGTACCGCCGGTCGTTGGAGGCACCCATGAGCTCGATGGTCCTGGATCGGACCTCCCAGTGCGGGTCGGACAGAGCCTCGGTGAACACGCGAATGGCGTCGGGACGGCCTGAGCGGGCCAAGGCGGCTAACGACGCCTGGCGGATCTCGATGGGCGCATCCTGCGAGCGCGCAAGCCCGAGGATCGTCGGGAACAGGGTTCCGCAGCCCACCTCCGCCAGGCCCCGCAGCGCCCCCAGCCGGACCGGCAATTCGTCTTCCTCTAGGAGCTTCAGGAGCGCCTGCCCCACGGCCGGATCGGTGCTCTGGGCCAGAAAGGCGGCGGCCTCCGACCGGACCCAGAGGTCCACGTCGGCCAGGGCCGTCATCAGGGTCTCGGGCTGGCGGGAGAGCAGCTCGCGGCCCAGAGCCGAGACCACCGAGCGCCGCACCTTCGGGCTCGCGTCCCCCAGCATCGGGAGGAGGGTCTGGAAGGCTGAGGCTCCCATGCGCTCCGCCACGATCCTGACCACGATCTGGCGGACCTGGGAGGATGGGTCCCTGAGGCCGGGCAACAGGGGTGAGAGATCCTGGGATGGTCCCTCCGCCATGAGGGCGTAGCCGGACCGGCGGACGCCTTCCTCCCCGTCCCCCGCCATCCGCTCACCCAGCCCTGAAATCTTCTCCCGATGGGCGGGGAACTTGCTGGCGAAGGTCTGGATGGCCCTGAGCGCCGTCTCGTGAAAGGTGGGATCGCTTTCCCGGAGTACGTTGGTCAGCTCGTCGATGCAGCGGAGATCCTCCACCTCCCCC
>JAJYCJ010000002.1 GCA_021778515.1 Acidobacteriota bacterium | reverse complement strand
CTCTGCCAGACCACGGCGGGGTGGACGGGCTGGCCCGAGCTGCGGTCCCACAGGACGGTGGTCTCGCGCTGGTTGGTGATGCCGATGGCCTTCAGCTCGGGCGGGGCCACCCCGGCGGCCCGCAGGGCCTGCACCATCACGCGGCGGCTCGTGTCCCAGATCTCCTCGGGGTCCTGCTCCACCCAGCCGGGGCGGGGAAAACGGTTCGCGATCTCCGCGTAGGCGCGTCCCAGGATGGTCCCCTCGTGGGAGAAGACCAGGGCCGTGCTCCCCGTCGTGCCCTGATCGATGGCCAACACCGCCTGGGTCAAGCTGCGCCTCCCGGTCTCGTCCGAGGATACCCCGGCGGGGGAGAGGCTTCAATGGAGGCGGGGAGGTGAGACGCGACATGAAGCGGGAGAGGTGAGGCGCGATAAAGCGCGGCGCTGCGCGCGATTGAGGAAGTAGCGATTGAGCAAGCGGCGATTAAGCAAGTAGCAATTAAGCAAGCAGCGATTGAGCAAGGATGGGGTTTCTAGGCTAATCGCTTAATCGCCCAATCGCCCAATCGCTTAATCGCCCAATCTTCCGGGGGTCTCTTCTCCCCGGGCCCAAGCTCGGATAGAATGCGCCTCAACCGGCGTGCCGGCCTTGAGAAAGGAGTTGGCGCATGGGTCGTCAGATCTGGGCCACCAAGCCGTTGAGCCTGATTCACCAGGAGATGAAGGGGGACAACCGGCTGCGCCGGGTCCTCGGTCCCGTCCAGCTCAGCAGCCTGGGCGTGGGCGCCATCATCGGGACCGGGATCTTCGTGCTCACCGGCCAGGCGGCCCACGACAAGGCCGGCCCGGCCCTCATCCTCTCCTTCGTGGTCTCGGGCATCGCCTGCATCTTCGCCGCCCTCTGCTACGCCGAGTTCGCCTCCATGGCCCCCGTGGCCGGCTCCGCCTACACCTACGCCTACACCACGCTGGGCGAGCTGGTGGCCTGGATCATCGGGTGGGACCTCGTGCTGGAGTACACGGTCACCTCGGCCACCGTGGCCCACGGCTGGTCCCACTACTTTCAGGACTTCCTGAGCATCTTGGGCGTTCACGTTCCCCACGCCTGGGGGTTCGCCCCCTTCGATTACAACCCCGCCACGGGGCGTTTCTTCTCCACGGGCGCCATCGTGGATCTGCCGGCGGTCCTGATCGCGCTGTTGGTGATGGCGGTCCTGATCAAGGGGATTCGGGAGAGCGCCGGGCTCAACACCGGCATCGTGATCCTCAAGCTCGCCATCGTCCTCTTCGTCATCATTCTGGGCTCCTTCTACGTGAATCCGGCCAACTGGCACCCCTTCGCCCCCTACGGCTATTCGGGGTTGAGCTTCTTTGGCAAGACGCTCCTGGGCAAGACCGACGCGGGGGGCAATCCGCTGGGGATGCTCGCCGGGGCGGCCATCATCTTCTTCGCGTACATCGGCTTCGATTCGCTTTCAACGCACGCGGAAGAGGCCAAGAACCCTCAGCGCGACGTGCCCGTCGGCATCATCACCTCGCTCGTCTTGTGCACCGTTCTGTACATCGCCGTCTCGGCGGTGCTCACGGGCATGGTCCCCTACAACAAGATCAACATCGACGCCCCCATATCCAACGCCTTCAGCCAAGTGGGGCTGCCGTGGGCGCAGTTCATCGTGTCGCTCGGCGCCCTCGCCGGCATCACCTCGGTCCTTCTCGTGATGATGCTCAGCCAGCCGCGCGTGCTGCTGGCCATGGCCCGCGACGGGCTTCTCCCGGAGAGCTTCTTCGGGGCCGTGCACCCGCGCTTCCGCACACCGTGGAAGTCCACCATCCTCACCGGCTGCGTGGTGGCCACGGCGGCGGCTCTGCTACCCTTGCGCATTCTCGCGGAGCTCACCAACATTGGTACGCTGCTGGCCTTCGTCATCGTCTGCGGGGCGGTGCTCATCATGCGCATCCGACATCCCGAGACCCCCAGGCCTTTCCGGGCTCCGCTGGGCCTGGCCACGCCGATCCTGGGCATCCTGCTCTGCCTGATGCTCATGTTCTCGCTGCCCGTGGAAAACTGGTGGCGGCTCATCATCTGGCTCGTGGTGGGTCTGCTGATCTACGTCGGCTATGGCCGGCGGCACAGCGTGGTCGCCCGCCTCATTCGCGAAGGCAAGGAAGCGGAACCGGCGTGGGAGGGGGCCGAGGTGCAGCCCGTTCCGGCCATCGCCGACCCGCCTTCACCAAGAAGAAAGAGAAAGCGTTAGACGAAGCCGGGAAGCCGGCCGCCGGGTGAGACAAGCCCCGAGGAGGACGCCGCGGGCCGGGCGCTGGGCGGGCACTCTGGCGGTCGCTCGTGCGCCTCGGATGGCCGGCAGGCTTGCGGAACGGGCCTCTTTGGAGGAGAGTGAGGCAGGCCGGACGGGCTAGGGCCGGGGGCGTCCGGGCGGAGGCAGGAATGAACGATCACGAACAGCAGCCGGCCTGGCACGGGTATCTCCTCGCCTTCATGATCGGAGTGGTCCTGGTTCCCCTCTCCCTCCTGCTCGACCCGAGGGACGAGCGCCTCTTTGTGGTCATGGCCTCATCGGCCCTCCTCTACTTCTTCTTCGGCGCCGTGGCGGGAGGGATGGTCCCGCATGGCACGTGGAAGGTGGGGCTCTGCGTGGCCGCGCCCCTGCTCGGATTCGTCGCGACCAGCGTCTATCTGGTCACGGGCAAGGCCGAATACTTCGGGCGGGACCTGCCCGTGATCCTCGTCTCTTCGGTGGCGGCGGTGGCGGGCGGTTGGGCCGGCTCCCTCCTCGGTGCGCCCAGGGACAGAGCACGCCGCACCTGAACCGGGTCGAGCCGACGCAGTCATCCGAGTGGGAAAATTCGACGGCTCTCAGGCGCAGGGAGCGGATAACCTCTTCCGGAGGAGCGCGGTGCGGCTGCGGCCGATGGGGGGCTCGCCGGCGAGAGTGAAGCCGGCGGCGAGGGCCAGGGATCGGGTCTCCTCGAAATCGCGGCGGGGCACGTGGAGGATCGGCTCCCCGAGCAGGAGCAGGCCGCGCGGCTTGAGGGCCGCCTCGATCTGGCCCAGCAGCGCGGGAGGGTCCGGCACCTCGTGGACGACGGCGTAGGCGAGGGCGAAGTCGGCCGAGCCGGCCCTCTCCTCCAGCCGAAGGCTGTTCTGGGTGCACAAGTGGGCCTGGATCCGGCCGTGCAGTCCCTTCCGCTTGGCCCGCCGTTCGAGCCGGGTCAGCATCCCCTCCTGCATGTCCACGCAGATCACCAGGCCGGACGGCCCCACGAGGCGGGCCATGGGAAGGCTGAAGAAGCCCAGCGCGCACCCGATGTCCAGCGCCGTCATGCCCTCGCGCAGGTAGGGGGCCAGGATGGTGGCCGGGTTCTGCGCCAAGGCGCGGATGGGGCTGGCCAGAAGATGCCCCATCCAGACCGGGCAGGGCTCGTGCTGCATGCGGGGCCTCCCTGAACGATTCGCTCCCACTGCCAGCGAAGCATGACCGTCGCGCGGGGCGGCGTCAAGGGGGAGCCTGTGGCACAATGGTGGCGGTTGGGGCGGCGTCCGGCCTGGGGGGCGGCGCGCCGCCCGTGCAGCCAAGCGTGGAGGTGGCCATGGCCGATGACCTGTTCCGGTACGCGAAGCCCTTCCGGGTGACGGACGGCAAGGGGTTTCGCCTCAAGAGCGTGGACCCCGGCGAGACGCTGGGGCTCGAATCCAAGAAGCACGCGGAGAAGCTGCTCACCGAGGGCATCGCCCGCATGGTGGACCAGCAGGAGAAGCTCTACGCCCAGGACCGCTGGGCGGTGCTTCTCGTCTTTCAGGCCATGGACGCGGCGGGCAAGGACGGCGCCATCAAGCACGTCATGTCGGGCGTGAACCCGCAGGGCTGCCAGGTCCACTCCTTCAAGGCCCCCTCCGCCGAGGAGCTGGACCACGACTACCTGTGGCGCGCCAGCACGCGCCTGCCGGAGCGCGGGCGCATCGGCATCTTCAACCGCTCGTACTACGAGGAGGTGCTCGTGGTGCGGGTCCACCCGCCCATCCTGGCGAGCCAGAAGCTTCCGCCCGGCCTGGTCACGAAGGATATCTGGAAGCACCGCTACGAGGACATCAACGCCTTCGAGCACTACCTGAGCCGCAACGGGGTGGCCATCCGGAAGTTCTTCCTCCATCTCTCGAGGGAGGAGCAGAAGCGGCGCTTCCTGGAGCGGCTGGAGGAGCCCGAGAAGAACTGGAAGTTCTCCAGCGCCGACGCCAAGGAGCGAGCGCTCTGGGACGACTACGCGGAGGCCTACGAGCAGATGATCCGCCACACGAGCACCGAGGAGGCGCCCTGGTACGTCATGCCGGCCGACCACAAATGGTTCACCCGCCTGGCGGTGGCGGCGGCCGTTGTGGAGACGCTGGAGTCGCTCAAGCTCGCCTTCCCCAAGGTGGACGGAGCTCGCAAGAAGGAGCTCGAAGCCGCCAGGACGGTGCTGGAGGGGGAGGCCTGAGGAGCCGCCGGACCGAAAGGCGGGGAGGCGGCGGCGAGGCGCTGACGCGCCGGGGAGTCGCGGGGCCGCCTCCCAGGAAAGAGCGGCGTTCCTGCCCGGAGGCACGGTGAACGAGGGCTACACCTACACCGAGAGGATCGGGGGAGGGTTCGCGGGTCGCGCGCTGCTGGCGCACCTCTCCTCGCGCTTCGGCCATTCCTCCCAGGCCCAGTGGCGGGAGCGCATCGAGGAGGGAGCGGTGCTGGTGGACGGCGCGCGGGCGCGGGCCGATGATCGGTTGTGGGCGGGGCAGGTGGTGGCGTGGAAGCGGCCGCCCTGGACGGAGCCGCCCGCGCCCCTGATCTACGCCGTGCTGGCCGAGGACCCGCACCTCGTGGCGGTGGCCAAGCCCTCGGGCCTGCCCACGCTCCCGGGAGGGGGCTTCCTGCAGAACACGCTCCTAGGGCTCGTGCGCCGGCGCTACCCCGGCGCCTCCCCGCTGCACCGGCTGGGGCGCGGCACCTCGGGCGTGGTTCTCCTGGCCAGGAGCAGCGAGGCGGCCGCGGCGGTGGCGAAGGCGTGGCGAGAGCACCGCATCCTGAAGATCTACCGGGCGCTCGTGGAGGGCGAGCCGGCGGGCGACGCCTTTGCCGTGATGTGTCCCATCGGGCCCGTGCCCCACCCGAAGCTCACGTCGGTGCACGCGGCCTGCGCGAAGGGCAAGGCCGCCAGGAGCGAGGTGCGGGTGCTGGAGCGCGGGGGCACGACAAGTCTGGTGGAGGTTCGGATAGAGACTGGCCGCCCGCACCAGATCCGGATCCACATGGCGGCCTGCGGCCATCCCCTGGCGGGAGATCCCCTCTATGCACCCGGAGGAGGCCTGCGGGAGGGGGGCGGCGCCCTTCCCGGGGACGTGGGGTACCTCCTGCACGCCCAGAGGCTCTGCTACACCCATCCCGCGACGGGCCAAGCGGTGAGCGTGGAATGTCCGCCGCCGAGGGCGCTGAGGACGAGCGCCGAGCTTTTCCAGGTGCAGAAGGGGTGATCGCGGAAAAGCGAAGGCGGGAGGAGGCCTACCGGGCCGCCCTCCCGCCGGTGTTTCTGCGCGTCAGCGACGGAGCCTCACTTGCCCAGCAGCCCCTCCTTGAGCTCCTTGTTGGGCGGGTTGGGGCCCAGCCAGATGGCGAAGAGGGCGCGGGCGAAGTCCTGGCCCTCGATGACGCCCATCTCGCGGCCTTTGATCTCCACCTTCGTTCCGGTACCGGGCACGTAGGTCAGCACGGCCACGTCGCCCGTCTTCATGTCGGACCAGTACCCGTTGAAGGTCTCCAGGCGAGCCTTGAGCGTCGGCATCATGTCGTGCGAGTTCTTTTCAAAGCCCTCGGTCCAGCCCTCCACCAGCTTGTCCTTGCCCACGTCCTTGTACAGGAAGTGCATCACGATCTGCTTGGGCTCGTTGGCCGAGAGGATGGCCTCGGGGTTCGAGGAGCGGGCGGGCAGGTAGAGGCCCGCCACGTAGACCTTGATCCCGATGAAGGCCACCTTCTTGATGCGGACCCCCATGCCGTTCAGCGCGAGCGTGGACGAGCCCACGGTCACCTGGTCCGGCAGGGTCACCCCTTGCAGCTCCTTCGCGTAGACCCATCCTCCCAGCAACATCAACGCCAACACCACCACCCCGATCCGACGCATGGCACCCTCCTCTGGCCCCAAAATAGAAAGGCTCTGGGGACAGGATACAGCGAAAGGGAGGCGCGCTCAACGGGCCGTGGCGAAGGGCATCTGGCGCTTCGGGGGCACCATCACCGCCACCGCCCGCCGCCGAGGCGTCATCCTGAGGGCGCCTTCAAAGGGCCGCCCTCGAAGGATCTCAAGGGTGCTAGATGCCCCGACCTCGCCTGAGATCCTTCCCGGGGAGCCCGCTGCGGGGCGCCGTCAGGATGACGGGAACGGGGAGGAGGTGCGGAGACGCCGCTGTTTGCCTTCGGTCGAGAGCGGGGCCAACCCTCGCTCGGCAGAAGTCCCAGAGACGAGCCCCTCTCTCTCCGTGCTCTCCGTGATCTCCGTGGTGAGCCTTCCCCCCATGAAGAGGAGCTTCTCTTTCTCCGTGCTCTCCCCGCTCTCCGTGGTGAGCCTTCCCCCCATGAAGAGGAGCTTCTCTATTCTCCGTGCTCTCCGTGATCTCCGTGGTGAGCCTTCCCCCCACCAAGACGAGCTTCTCTATTCTCCGTGCTCTCCGTGGTCTCCGTGGTGAGCCTTCCCCCCACCTGCCCCCTGCCGACGAAGGGGGCATCACCTCATCACCTCATCTCCTCATCACCCAAAGGAGCCTTGCGCGGCCCGGTATTCGGCGGTACAAGGGTGACTTCGCCGGCCCGTGCCGGCCCACACAGGAGGGGGCCATGATCCTGATCAATCCCAAGAAGCTGACGCGCACCTACCCGGAGGCCCGCTCCGGCGAGATCATGCGCAAGACCGTGGAGTTCTTCGAGCGCAAGGGGCTCACGAAGGTCAAGGAGGACGACCAGGCCCGCGTCTGGTACCAGGACTTCATCGACTTCCTCCGGGAGGAGAAGGTCTTCGGGACGCTCCTGGCGCCGCCCGAATACGGCGGCGAGGCGGCCCGCTGGGACACCTGGCGGAACTGCGAGTTCAACGAGATCCTCGGCTTCTACGGCCTCTGCTACTGGTACACCTGGCAGGTGACCATCCTGGGCCTCGGCCCCATCTGGATGAGCAGGAACGAGGCGCTCAAGAAGAAGGCGGGCCTGATGCTCCAGGAGGGAGGCATCTTCGCCTTCGGCCTCTCGGAGAAGGAGCACGGGGCCGACATCTACTCCACCGACATGATGCTCAAACCCCAGCCCGACGGGACCTTCCTCGCGGACGGCGACAAGTATTACATCGGCAACGGCAACGAGGCGGCCATGGTCTCCACCTTCGGCAAGATGGCCGACACGGGCGACTACGTCTTCTTCGCCGTGAGCCCCAAGCACCCCCAGTTCGAGCTCGTCAAGAACGTCACCCCCAGCCAGTCCTACGTGGCCGAGTACGTCCTCCACGACTACCCCATCACCGAGGCCGACATCCTCTCGCGCGGCCAGCAGGCCTGGGACACCTCCCTGAACACGGTCAACGTGGGCAAGTACAACCTGGGGTGGGCCTCCATCGGCATCTCTACCCACGCCCTCTACGAGGCCATCCGCCACGCCGCCAACCGCCACCTCTACCACATGACGGTGACGGACTTCCCGCACGTCAAACAGCTCTTCACCGACGCCTACGCAAGGCTCTGCGCCATGAAGCTCTTCGCCCTGCGGGCCTCGGACTACCAGCGGAGCGCCTCGCTGGAGGATCGCCGCTACCTCCTCTACAACCCCATGGTCAAGATGAAGGTGACCACGCAGGCCGAAGAGGTCGTCAACCTCATGTGGGACGTCATCGCCGCCAAGGGCTTCGAGAAGGACATGTACTTCGAGATGGCGGCCCGCGACATCCGCGCCCTGCCCAAACTCGAAGGCACGGTCCACGTCAACATCGCCCTCATCGTCAAGTTTCTCGCCAACTACTTCTTCAACCCGCAGGAGTACCCGCCGGTGCCCGAGAGGAGGGAGGCCCTCCACGACGCCTTCCTCTTCGCGCAGGGCCCCGCGCGCGGGCTCGGCAAGATCCGCTTCCACGACTACAAGCTCGCCTACGGCCTCTACGACACCCCCAACCTGGCCCTCTTCAAGGAGCAGGTCTCCACCTTCAAGGGGATGCTCGCCAAGGCCTCGCCCACCCCCGAACAGGCCAAGGACACGGACTTCCAGCTCGCCGTGGGCGAGCTCTTCGCGCTGGTGGTCTACGGCCAGCTCATCCTGGAGATGGCCAAGCTCCACGACGTGGGCGCCGACCTCATGGACCAGATCTTCGACTTCATGGTCCGCGACTTCTCCAAGTTCGCCCTCCAGATCACCTTCAAGCCCAGCGCCACGCCCGCGCAGGTGGAGTTCTGCCAGAAGATGATCCGGCGGCCCGCCCACGACGAGGCCCGCTTCCAGCGCGTCTGGGCCGAGGTGTACGCCCTCAAGGATGCGTACGAGATGAACCCGTAGGGGGGGGATTGGGCGATGCAGGGATTGAGCGATGAAGCGATCAAGCGATTAGGCGAGTGAGCAATAGCGTGATGAGGGGATGAGGGGATGAGGGCGCGGCGGGCCTGGCGGCCGAGATGAGGTGATGAGGAGATGAGGAGATGAGGGCGCGGGCAGGCCTTCGAAGGCAAAGCATTCGGCCGTAGCGGCCGCGATTCATCGTGGCCGAAAGACATGGGAGAGACAGGCGCCCCCGCCTGTCCGGTACCGCGCAGGGGCACCGGATGAACCCGTAGGAGCGCTCTCCAGAGCGCGATGGGCCGAGGACGTGAGGGCGTCAGAACGAGAGGAGGGGAGCGTGGTGCTCTTGACTTCCCTCCTCTCCCGGTCCTACGCTGGCATCTCAACCAGGATCATCCAGCGAAGGGGAAAGGGGATGCCGAGAGCCGATTACTTCGTGGGGGCGCCATTGCTGCCCGGCCCTGCTCCGGACGGCGGGCTAACGCGTCGGCCTAACACGCCGGCATAATGCGGGCATTGGATAACTGCCATGAGGGACAGTGGCTTAGAAGGGATGACGGGGAGAGAATCGGGTCATGATAGGCCGCCAGCTAGCGTGTTAGCCCGCCGCATCGCGGCCTAGCAGGTCGGCCTAATGTGCGTTAGGCCAAAGAAGGAGCTACATCAAGAATGTCTACTCTTGCTTTGGGTTCATGGGCAACATCAAACGGCAGCATTGGTCAGACGCTTCTTCTCGCCGTGGTTATCGTCATTGTTCTTTGCCCAATCGGCTACGCGTCGTACTTACGGGCAAAGCACCTCACTACAAGCCGGTACAGCCATCATGTTGGGGCAGCTATCTACGGTCTCTTGGCCATCGGCGTCGCTTGCGCATTGATGCTCCGCCATGGAGACCTCCAGACCGTTTTAGTCGCCTCAGTACTCGGGGCGTACTTTCTCGCGTTGTCTATTACACATTTCAAGCAGATTCAGCGTACTAGAAACGCGGTAGAAGAGAAGTGAGGCTTTGGCCTAACAACGCGTTGAAGCGGACCGGCCAATGTTCATGCAGGTTTGCGAGGCATGGTGCAGAATCGTAGGCGGTTGCCCGGCTACTGAACGCGGGCGTTAGGTGGCCCTAAGAGGGGAGAAAACGACGATGACGGTCAGGGGTGCCATGGAGGTGGGCGTCAAGCTTCTCGGGCTCTATTGGCTTGTTGACGCGTTTCTTCAGATCTACAAATTGGTGTTCTTCATTATCTATCCCATCGTTGTCCACACGCCGAATTCCAATGTGAACGACGTTGGGTTCTTCCTGGCGATGGTTGTGTTCTACCTTTGTCTTGGCTCCATTCTGGTGTTTCGTACGTCCTCTGTACTGCGGTTATTGGGGGTTCATGACGACGGCGGCCCATCGGCGGGCGAAGCTTTGAGTGTGAAGGGCTTCGTTGATGCGGGCGTCTTTATCCTCGGCATCTACTTTCTCATTCCGGCCTTGCTAGGAATAGTCGGGGCGGCTGCTCGAGAGATTATTCCTGGCATGCAGGTGCGCGACCTGACCGGTCGTGTAATCCAGGCCCGCTCTGAACTCCTGAGGTACCTTCTGCAACTAGTGCTAGGTCTCATGCTAGTCATCGGCCGGAGATCAATCTCGCAGGTGTGGCAGCGTTTCAGCGCCACTCTCCCCGCCAGTGTCGAGTCCAAAGATGAGCAAAATGAAGAAGCCACCTAACCAGGCATCGCAGCGGACCGGGTTCTGGAGGACCCAGTTTTGCGGTGCAGCGGGACAACGGTTGCGGGCCGCCGATCGCGGGCGTTGAGGGTGACCGAATCTGTTCGCATTCATAAGGGGAGGTAGTGAGAAAATGGGGTCACATCTTGCAATGTAGCACCTCATCTCAGCTCGCGCGGAGCGGACAAGCCGGCCGGCGGTGGCGTAGTGCACGCCCAGGTAATCCGCGATGGCCTTGAGGGTGTAGCTGGGGAAGCCGTCGCGACGAGGGACGAAGCAATCCTCGCGTAGTGAGGTTCAGATCTTGGGTGGGGGATCAAGTCTTCACTATTAGCGTCTCGGATCACTAACCCTAAAGATCTGGCCCCGATTCTTCTTTAGCCGTTCCCCTCTGCCCCTCCGCTCCTCCGCTCCCCCTCGCCCCAGTAGGAGCGCTCTCCAGGGCGCGATGCCTCACTCAGAGAGGGCCGTGCTATGCGACAAGGCGATGTCGCAGAACACGCCGCCGAGAGATACCTGGACGCCCCGCTCGGCTTGTGCTACAAGAGTTGTGTGGTTAGCGGGGGTTCCTATGAATAGGTGTTCTACGACGCGGACCTGTCGTCTTTGCCGTCGCGAGACGCATAATATGCGTTAGGCCCTGGGCAGAAGGCAATGCCCAAGTATCGCCCCGACGTCTCGCTTAACTTCTTAGAAGGTCTCGTCACGATCTTTGTCGTGCTTACCGTCTCCCTTGCCCTGACTCTTTTTCGCGTATCGCCCATTTGGTTTTTCGTGGCCGAATCAGCCTTTCTATTTTCAGGACTATTCTTCCTCCTAATTGTGCTAGGTACCTTCGAGGGGCCAAAGCATCTCGGCCTACTTCCCCAATATTCGGCGCTTTCTCGGCGGCATCGCGTCATGTACGTTTCTGGTCTCCTCTGCCTCGCTGAATTCGTGGCTCTTCTTGGTTTGCTCGCCGTCTCCTTTTCCAACTATTGGCAGAGAACGGGCTAACGCATGGAAGTCCATTATGCGGGCCTAACCGCGTTGCAGGGAACATGGGGTCACATCTTGCAATTTAGCATCTCATCTCAGCTCGCGCGGAGCGGACAAGCCGGCCGTCGGTGGCGTAGTGCACGCGCAGGTAATCCGCGATGGCCTTGAGGGTGTAGGCGGGGAAGCCGTCGCGACGAGGGACGAAGCAATCCTCGCGTAGCGAGGTTCAGATCTTGGGTGCGGGGTCAAGTCTTCACTATTAGCGTCTCGGTTCACTAACCCTAAAGACCTGGCCCCGATTCTTCTAGGGGTTCTCGGCTCTTCTTCGC
Organism: Acidobacteriota bacterium; assembly: GCA_021778515.1. Taxonomy (GTDB): domain Bacteria; phylum Acidobacteriota; class UBA4820; order UBA4820; family DSQY01; genus DTPS01. The sequence continues at coordinate 80,667 of JAJYCJ010000002.1, read as the reverse complement.
TCACCGGCCTCTGTTTTTAGCGTGTCCCTGTCGACTGCGCGCCTCTGCGCTTGAATGGTTCACCTCTCGCGTCTCGCATCTCCTGTCCTTCCGGGGCCCCGGCCTGCTGCCCAGGAAGTTGCTTGCCCAGTTTTTGAAGGGGGATTATATTGTTAGTGCTTTAAAACAGACGTTGGCGCGAATGCATGATCTCGGCACTGCTGAGGAGGAGGCTCGTATCTTGTCGAGGAATGAGATGCCCTCTACGTGTTCGATCCGAACTGAAGGAGATGCCCGCATGATGAAGAAACGAGATTTCTCCCGCTTTCTTATCGCGGCAGGCCTCGGAGTCGCGTTGTTGGCCCTATCGGGTTGCGCAGCGATGGGGACCAGAGAGTCTGGTGTTCGGCCGCAACCCGTCCGCATAGCCACCATCATCCAATGGAGTAAGGAAGGAATGCCTCCCAAGGACATCATTCAGAAGATTCGCGACTCCGGCACTGTGTACCGTTTCCGGGCGGACCAGTTCGTGCGCCTGCACGAGGAGGGCGTGCCGTATCCCGTCCTGAATTACATGCAGGCCGCCTACGTGGATGCCGTGAGCCGCGACCGAACGAGAAGGTACTTGCGCGCCTGGACCCCTTACGATGACGGGTACTACTACGGTGGCGTCCCGTTTGGCTGGGACGAGCCCATGGAGGGCTTCGGGGAAGACGAAGGGGAAGGGGGAGGGGACTAACCTCGGACCGGGGCGGCCCCCGCCTTTGTGTTGCATGCCTTTCTGGGACATGGGCTACCCGAGTTGCTCTCGCCCGTTGTCGATGACTGGGGCTATGGGGTCGGGGGCCGCCCACTGCAATGTGGCAGGACGCCACGCGGCCTGCGTCTTCTCTCCGTGCTCTCCGTGTTCTCCGTGGTGAATCCTGAATCGCCCCCTCGGGCTGTCGACCGTTCTACCAGGTGAAGGTGAAGGGGACGGAGGTGCTGGATTCGTCGTTGTTGGTGACGGTGACGGAGACGGCGGCGCCCTTGGGGACCATGGCCTTGAGGGCCTTGCCCTGGCGGGCGAGGAGGGTGCCGTCGCGCCTGAGGGTGGTGATGGGCACGGCGGTGCCGTTGATCTTGACGGTGCACTGGCTGTGGAAGAGGGAGCCGGTGATGGCCAGGCGGAAGGGACTGGCGAGCTTGCGGATGCCCGAGATCACGGGGACGTCGACGTAGCGGTAGCCTCCGGGAAGGCTGGCGGTGCGGCCGTCGGGGTTGGTGACGGCGATCGTGGCCGTGCCGTCGGCGTGGGCCGGGGCGACGGCGGTGAGGGTGCCGTCGGCGTTGAGGACGGCGCCCGGGGCGGGCTGACCGTCGAAGGTGACGGAGGCGCCGGAGAGGAAGCCGGTTCCCGAGAGGGTGAGGGCGGTGCCGCCGAGGGTGGAGCCCTGCGCGGGCTGGACGGAGGTGACGTTGAGCCCGGCCACGAGGTTGGCGAAGGCCTTCAAGCAGAAGGTGCGGTGGATGCCGTCGGAGGAGGTGTAGAGGTCCTCCCAGCTCTGGCCGTCGGCGCTGGCGAAGGTCTGCCCGGGGGCGGAGGGGGCCTGGCTGCTGTAGCCGGAAGCGGCGTACTGGACGGCCAGCGGGTAGTCGTAGCCGGGGGAGGTCAGTTGGAGCACGACGGAGAAGGTCTCCCCGGGCGTGACGTCGACGGGCGTGTCGAGGCTCAGCGTGAGGTAGCCTGCCTCGGGGAGGTTGCCGCTCTGGGACTCGGCGAGGTTGCCGGACGTCGGGCTCCCGTCGCCGTCCGTATAGAGGCTGAGGGTGTAGGAGCCGCCGGTGGTCGTGTTGTAGAAGCCCACGGCCGTGACGTCCTGGTCTCCATCCGCCTTGAACTCGCCGGCTCCCCAGGCGGTGTCGCCGCCGTAGCCCACCTGGTCCACCCAGCCGAGGGGATCGTACTGGTAGATCACGTCGTAGTCGGTCAGGGGCTCGGCGGTGAAGACCCGCGCGTAGCTACCCGCCCAGGTGTCGTAGTAGGACATGTAGAAATAGCCGCTGTCGCCCCACGAATCACCCCAACTGTTCTTGATGATGAAGGCGCCGTTGCCTGGTGGCTGGGGCCTGAAGTTGCTCTTGTCGTAGTTGTCGTCCCAGCCGACGAGCGTCACGGAGTGGTTGGGCTGGGCCTTGCCGCTGTAGTAGTAGGCGTTGGTGGAGCCGTCGAAGGAGGAGTCGCCCCAGTACATGGAGACGTTGACGGCTCCGTAGGTCATGACGGCGGCCTTGATGGCGTCGTTGTCGGTGGGGCTCGTCCGGTCCGGCAGGGCGTAGACGTTCTGAACGTGCATGCGCGCGGGGAGCCCCAGCGGGGACACGCCGGAGAAGGCGTCGTACGGATCGTCCGCCTCGCTGACGGGGCCGCTCCAGCGGGCGAGGTAGGCCGTGGCCATGAGGTCGTCGCCGCCGTCGCAGGGGCCCAGGTCGAAGCCCGCGAGGTTCTTCAGGTTGTTCTCGGAAAAGTCCCAGCTCTCCGCCGGCAGGCAGGTGGATTCGAGGGAGCCGTAGGTGCCGAAGGTCCAGCAGGAGCCGCACTGCCCCTGGTCCCGCACGGGGGTGACCTTGCCGAGCGGGCGCAGATCGAAGGAGGCGGGCAGGTCCGTCTCGGCGCGCCTCAGGTCGAGGGGCCGCCGGCCGGCGTTGTGGGACAGGTCCACCGGCGGAGGAAACCAGCCGAGGCCGCGGCCGCTCGCGGTGGTGAGTTGGGGGGCGGCCTCTTTCCTCTGCTGAACGGCCTGGAGGAAGGCGGGGTTCAGGGGCGCCTGCCGCAGGGCCGGCGCGCTCTGGCCCCACGAGGGCAGGGTCAAGAGAAAAGTCGCGCCGAGCAGGAAACCCAATGCGCCGCGAAACGATCCGATGCCGCCGAGCCCCTTCTCTCCATTACGCCTCATCCCCGATCCTCCAGTCATGGTATGGTCACGCGTCGCGGTAGCGCGGTGCCGCGCGCCCGCAGAACCGCCAGACGATTATAAGCAGAAGGAAGCCCGTTGACAAGAAGCGGGCGCGGCGTCAGTGGAGCGCCTCGATGAGCTGAGCGAGGCCGTCCCAGAAGATCTCCACGCCGATGGCCATGAGGACGAAGGCGGCCATCTTGGTGAAGACCGTGGTGCCCGTGGGACCGAGCTTGCGGAAGACCCCGTTGGCGAAGCGGAAGCAGAGCCACACGGAGAGGGCCACCCCCAAGACCCCCACGGCCGCGCCCAGGTAGCCGCCCGCCGTTTCGAGGAGGGAGGGGTGCGCGATGCGCCCTCCGATGGCGATGGCGACGGCGATGCAGCCGGGGCCGGCGGTGATGGGGAGCGTCAGGGGGAAGAAGGCCATCTGATCGAAGCGCTTGGCGTCCATCTCCTGGGCGGAGACGGTCCTGTCCTCCTTCTCATTCAGCATGCCCCAGGCGGTGTAGAAGACCACCAGGCCGCCGGCGATCTCCACGTCGGCGATCTGGATGCCGAAGAAGCGGATGATGACGCCGCCCAGGAGGATCGAGAGCACGAGAAGGATGTAGGCGTAGGCGGAGACGCGCCGGGCCATGGCGTGCCGCTTGGAAGGAGGCGCGGACGAGGTCATGGCCAGGAAGATGGGGGCCGTGCCCACGGGGTTCACGATGGGGAAGAGGGCCATGAACGCGTAGACCGCCATCGAGATGAAGTCCTTCCACATGGTGCTCCTCCGGAGGCGCGCCCGCGGTGCGCTCACCCGGATTGTACACGGGACCGGCGCGCCGGTGCGAGGGACGTGGCCAGCGCGGGGGTCCTCAAGGGCCCTGGGCGGGGCTCTTGAGCGCCGTATCGGAGGCGGGGGCGCGCGGGGCGGGCTCTCCCAATCGGCGGTCGAGGAAATGGACGATCCGCCGGGTGGTCACGTCCAGCCCGAGAAAGGTCATGGAGAGGAAGGAGCTTTTGTGGCCGTAGGCGATGGTGATGCGCTCGGGTCGGCCCATGGCCTCCCAGAGCCCGTCGCGGGAGGCGGGGGGGATGCAGCCGTCGTGCCGGGCGTCGACGTAGAGCACGCAGGCGGGGTTTATATCGCCCGCCACGCGCTCGGGATCCACGGAGGAGAGCCCCTCGTTGACCCTGCGGACGTACTCCTCGCGGCTCCAGCCGAAGAGCTTCATGGCCCGGTCTCGGACCTCGCGCTCCCTGCCGTAGCAGGAGCCGAGGATCTCGCCCAGGTCTCCCCCGACCATGACGAAGACGCCCGCCGAGTAGAGAGAGTCCCGGCCCATGATCAGGCTCCCCACGATGGCGCCGATGGAGAATCCCACGATGCCGATGCGGTCCGGGTCGGTGTCCGGCCGCCGCCGGACCCACTCGACGAGATCCTCCACCTCGGCGGCGGCCGCGTTGATCCGGGCGGCGGAGCGCGCGAGCTGGCGCGAGAACTCACGGGGCGATCGTGCCCGGGCGAGGCCGTCGAAGACCAGCAGGCGACGGTTGTTCTGGACCCATAGGACGTTGGTGAAGCGGCCGTCGCCCCCCTTCAGCAGCCACCGGATGGTCTTCTTGGGGGGGTAGTCGGAGGCGCCCCAGATGGGAAGCACGACCACCCACCGCTTGCGGCCCGGAGCCGGGCTGACGTAGGCCAGCGCGTCGGGGCCGCGCGGCGAGGCGGAGGGCTCGGAACCCGCCCGGTAGAGGAGGAGGCGCTCGTGGCCCCAGGCGGTGCCGTCCGGGGCCGCCCCGATGCCGGCCGCCGTGGGAAGGCATGTCGGACCGGACACGGAGGCGAGGTGCAGCCCCGCGGAGGGGGTTCCGTGATAGGCGATGCGGCTCTGGCTCACACAGCCGCCGGCCAGGAGCAGGAAGGGGAGCGGGAGGAGGGCGAGGGGAGAGGCGCTCGTCCGTCGCCGGAGGAGGGAGGTTCTCGGCGAGGCGGCGCGGCCGGACCGACCTTGGACCGTGTGGCTCGTCTCGGATGTCATGGACGATAAAGTACACCACGCCGCGGCGGGCATAAAGAGGGGCAAGTGTCCCCGCTTGGCTTCTTCTGCGCCCCCAAGTGAATCCCGGCGGGAGGGCGCCCTCTCGAAAGGCGCTCTTTGAAGGGCATCACGGTGTCGCCTTCTCCAGAGGGCTTCTGACACGGCGTACCGTGGTCGTGGGAGCGCTCTCCGGCGCGCGATTCGCCAAAGGCGCTCTGTAGCGCCGTGACTAACCGCGACGGGTCATTGCGAGAGCAGGAGCTGGTGGTCGGGATCCCGGGACTCTCCGAGGCTGGAGACGGTGATGGCGGGCTGGTCGAGGACGGGGCACTTGGCCTCGCAGATGCCGCACCCGATGCAGAGGTCGAGGTCCACCCTGGGCTGTTTCACCTCCACCGCCGCGCCGCTGCGGGCGAGGACGGCGGCGCGCTCGAACCAGATGGCTTTCACCGGCGTGGGGCAGACCTCCTGGCAGACGATGCAGGGGGTGGCGTGGGCGTAGGGCAGGCATCGGCTCTTGTCGATGGTGGCGAGGCCGATGCGGACCTTCCTCTTCTGCTCCGCGGGCAGCTTCTGGATGGCTCCCGTGGGACAGACCTGGCCGCAGAGGGTGCAGTTGTACTCGCAGTAGCCAATGCGCGGCACGAGGACCGGGGTCCAGATCCCCTCCAGTCCCGCCTCCAGGAGGGTGGGCTGGAGCCCGCCGGTGGTGCAGACCTTCATGCATTCGCCGCAGCGCACGCACCGCTCCAGGAAGTCCGGCTCGCGCAGCGCCCCGGGGGGGCGGATCAGAAGGGGCGCGGGCCGGCCGGCGCCGGGCCCCGGCGCGGCGCGCAGGATGGCCACCGCCGCCGCGCCGGAAAAGGCCGCCAGCACGGCCCTCCTCCTCCCAACGTCCGCGGGCTCGGGAGAGGGCGAGAGGCCGAAGCCGAACCCGCCCGAGCCGCCGGGGCAGGAGGCTTCGCAGGACATGCACATGAAGCACTCGGAGGCCTTCCAGCCCTGGGTCGAGCCCGGGCCTGCGGAGCCCTGGCAGGCGTGGTCACAGAGCGCGCAGGAGGTGCACTCTTCGGACACCCTGCGCTTGAGCAGGCCGAAGCGCGCGAAGAGGCCGAGCAGCGCCCCGAGGGGGCAGAGGTAGCGGCACCAGAAACGCCTCTCGATGAAGTTCAGCCCGAGTATGGCCAGGAGGATGGCCGTGATCAGAAACCCCTGCCGGAAGTGCGGCTGGCGGAAGGCGAGGAGGGTGGCGGAGAAGGCCTTCAGGAGTGCGTCGCCCAGGGCGGGGGCCCAGTTCACCTTCAGGCCGTAGGCCAGGTCGAGGAGGCCGTTGAGAGCCACGTTGAGGGCGGGATACGCCCCGAGGGCCAGGGAGCGGACGAGCAGGGAGAGGGGGTCGAAGAGGCCCGTGAGCTGGGCCGAGAAGAGCGCGGCGGCGAGCAGCCCGATCAACAGCAGGTACTTCACGCGGAACCATCCGCGGGTTCTGGGCTTGGCGGGCCAGCGGCGGAGCGAGCCCGCAAGGTGGTTCAGGGTGCCGAGGGGGCAGGCCCATCCGCAGAAGACGCGGCCCAGGACGAGGGTGACCGGGATGAGCAGCAGCGAGAGCCAGAGGGCGGCCGGTACGGCGTGGGCCGAGAGCAGGCTCGAGAAGAGCAGGAGGGGATCGAAGTCCAAAAAGAGCTTGACGGGATAGCCTAGGGAGTCGGCGCCCCGCTGCTCCGTCTGCAAGAAGAGGAAGAGGAAGAGCAGCAGAAATCCCGTCTGGGTGGCGCGGCGGGCCCAGACGATGCCCGGCGTCCTGGCGCGGGGGCCTCCCGCCCGCTTTGGCGCCCGGGCCTCGGCCTCAGGCGCCGTCATCGGCCGACCTCGCGTCGCCCCCGCGGGGCCGCGCTCTTCCGGGAGCACCCGGAACGGCCCGAAGCCCGCTGGAAAAGGAGCGCCCGCGGGCGAGCCTTCCGAGCCTGTAGCGCGACAGACGGGCCGGGTGCCGGCGCGCCAGCCCGCCGAAGGAGGGCTTGGGTGTGGGATGCCGCGCCGTCCCGCTCCCGCTCATGCCTGCACCGTTTGGATGCGGACCTTGTTCAGGTCCATCTGCCCGAGGCCGCGCCGGCTGGCCGCGGCCACGTAGGCGAGGCCCGGCCCCGCGAGTCCGAAGAGGGTGGCGCCGTAGGAATCCACGGCCACCACGTCGGTGCCCGCGATGATGGTATCGAGGCGTTTCACGTCCTTGAGGTCGCCGCCCTGGGGCCCGTTGGCCGTCAGGATGCGCGTGGCGTCCAGGACCGTCACCGCGGGGTGAATCACCGTGGCGAGGTCCGCCAGGGCCTCGCCGATGTCCTGGTGGATGCGGCCGCGCGAGCCGCCCATGACCCCCATCCAGTTCTTGAGACCGAGGGTGAGCTTGGCCGTGCCGTGGGTCTTGGCGATGGGAACGTTGATGATCTTGTCGGCCTCCAGCAGATCGGTGTAGAGAGGCCAGGCCTTGATGGCGACCCCTCCGGGGATGGCCACCTCCCGGAATTTGCGATCGTTGATGAAGCTCACCTCCGCGCCGGCGGCCTTCGCCGCCGCTTCGATGCCGCTCTGGGTGTAGCAGCGGCGGGGATCGTTGCAGGGGCGGTCGAAGACCTTGACCGTCTTGGCGCCGGCTTCGAGGGCCATGGCTACCAGGGCAGCCACGACGTGGGGGTTGGTGTTGGCCGCCTGCTCGGGGGTGCGGTCCCAGCCGATGTTGGGTTTCACGACGACGACCTCGCCCTTGGAGACGAAGCGCTTCATGCCCCCCACCGCCGAGAGGGCGGCTCGCGTGTTCTTGGCCGGATCGGCGCCGTGGACCACGGCGAGGTCGGGCCAGGGCGGAGGCGCCGCCCGCAGGACGGGATCGAGTGAAGCCACGGCGGCCAGGCCGGCTGCCGCGGCGGCGGTGCGGGTGAGGAATTCCCTTCGGTTCGCCATGCTCCCTCCCATTGCCCCGGGGCCCCTCGCCGCCCGGGCCATGGAGGGAATCTATGGGAAAGCGCGGAGGGGGCCAAGGGGCCGGTGCGGGGCGGCGGCGCCCGGCGGGATTTCACCCAACGGGCCACTCGCGGAACGGGTTGCGCTGGAAGCCGAGGAGTCGTGCCGGCGGTTTCCGAAGCGGGTGATCAGCCCCACACGACCGGCGATCTCGCCTCAGCCGCCCAGGTCGCGCCGGACCATCTGCAAGAGCGAGGCGGTCATCTGCGGATCCCACAGGCCGGCGGCGGTCTCCCGTACGAGGAGGGCCAGGGCCTCTTCGCAGGAGAGGTGCCGGCGGTAGGAGCGTTTGGAGGTGAGGGCGTCGTAGGCGTCGGCCAGGGCGAGGATGCGGGCGCCCAGGGGGATGTCCATTCCGCGGAGGTGATCGGGGTAGCCCGACCCGTCGAACCGCTCGTGATGGTGGCGGATGATGGGGAGCACGGCCTGGACGGTCTTGAGGGGCCGGCAGATGAGCTCGCCGCGGGATGGGTGGGTCATGACCTGGAGAAACTCCTCGTCCGTCAGCCGGTCGGGTTTGTTCAGCAGGCTGTCGGGAATGCCGATCTTGCCCACGTCGTGGAGCTGGCCGGCCATCTTCAGGAGGGAGGCCTGCTCCTCGGGGAGCGCCATCTCGCGGGCGAGCCGCGCGGCGAGCAGCCCGACGCGCTCGGAGTGGCCCCGCGTGTACGGGTCCTTGGCTTCGAGGGCGGCGGCCAGGGCCAGGATGACGCTCTGGTGCTCCTCGAGATTCCTGAAGTAGAGCCTCAGCCGCAGGAGCGACTGGATGCGGGCCAGCAGTTCGAGCCGGTGCAGGGGGAGGGGCAGGTAGTCGTCGGCGCCGGAGGCCGCGCAGCGCTGGCGGTCCTCGCGCTCCAGCGGCGGCGTCATGAGGATGACCGGCAGGAACTCGGTCTGAGCGCGGTCCTTCAGGCGCCGGCAGAGAGAGTAGCCCGTGCCGTTCCCGGAGGTGGCGTCCAGGAGGAGCAGGTCGGGCCTGACCCTCTCGATGGCCGAATCCAGGGCGTCCAGTTCCGCGGCCTCCTCCACGCTGTGACCGGCGTCGGCCAGGAGTGCCTGAAGGTAGCCGGCGTGGCCGGAGAACCCGCCGCAGAGGAGAAGGGTGCCTTTGGGCCGGGGCACCGACGGGGGGGTCAGTTCGTCCGGGAGGGGCGGCGCCGATGGACCCTCGGGGCGGATGGGGGCGGCGGCCAGGAACTCCTCCACGAGGTCCCCGTGGAATGCTCCCCCCTCCGCCGCCTCGCGAAGGCCGGCGAGAGGCGCCTCGCGGCTGGCCGGGTAGGCGCAGCAGAGCTCGTCGAACTGGTTGGCCAGGGCCACCACCTCGGTCTCCACCGTGAAGTCGTGGCCCGCCAGGCGGTCCGGGTAGCCCGAGCCGTCGAGACGCTCGTGGTGGTGCCGCACGAGGGCTCGGATGCCGGCGAAGGAGAGGAAGGGGGCGAGGATCTGCTCCCCCATTTCGGCGTGCCGCCGGAAGGCGGCCACCTGGTGGCGGGAGAGTGGGCCGTCGGGCCAGAGAAGGTGGTCCGGCAGGCCGATCTTTCCGATGTCATGGAGGAATGCGCTCTTGGCGATCAGCTCCCGGCGTTCCGGCGCGAGGTTGAGCCGGGTGGCCAGGCGGACGGCGTTGGCCGCCACGCGCTGCGAGTGCCCGCCCGTGAGCGGGTCCTTGCTCTCGAGGGCCTGCACCATGGAGACGATGATGGTGTCCGTGGTGTCCAACTCGTCGCGGAGCCTCTTGATGCGCACCAGCGACCGGACCCGCATCAGGAGCTCCTCCCGGAGGATGGGCTTGTTGAGAAAGTCGTCCGCCCCGGCGTCCAGGCCCCGCACCTTGTGCTCCACCTCGGAAAGGGCGGTGAGCATGAGGACGGGGATGAAGTGGGACCTCTGGTTCCCCTTGAGGCGCCGGCAGACCTCGAAGCCGTCCATCCGGGGCATCATGACGTCGAGTATGATGCAGTCGGGCGCCTCGGCCTCCACCGAACGGAGGCCCTCCGCGCCGTCCTGCGCGCGAGTGACGCGGTACCCCTCCGCTTCGAGAATCGTCTCCAGAAGATCGAGGTTCTCCCGCTGATCGTCCACGGCGAGGATCCTGGACCCGGGCGGCGCGAGGGAGCTGAAGTCAGACATGGCCGCCCTCTCCCGCGGGGCCGGGAAGGCGCCCCGCGGCGATGAAGCCGAGGACCTGGGCGACGAAGGAGGCCACGTCGATGGGTTTGGAGAGGTAGCCATCGCACCCCGCGCGCAGGAACCGCTCCCGGTCGCCGCGCATGGCGTAGGCCGTGACGGCCACCACGGGAACGGGCGCCAGTCGAGGATCGGCGCGCAGCTCGGCCAGGAGCGACAGGCCGTCGGTCCCGGGGAGGTTCATGTCCATCAGGATCAGGTCGGGTGCGCCTTCCGCCAGGACGGCCCGCGCCTGCTCGGCATCGGTCGCGCTCAGGACTGCCATGCCGCCTTCCTCCAGGAGGAACGTCGCCAGCTCGAGGTTGTGCGCGTTATCCTCGATGATCAAAACGCGTTTAGGTGGCCGCATCTTCCGACTCCCGCCGGCGCCGCACCAGATCCCGGATGACGGCGTTCAGCCCCGCCAGATCCTGGCCGCCCTTCCGCAAAAGCGCCTCGATCTTGCCCTTCAGGCGTTGGCGGTCCTCCCGGGTCAGCTCCTTGGCCGTCAGAACGAGGATGGGAATGCGCCGCGTGGTGGGATCCGAACTGAGGTGCGCGGCGACCTCGAACCCGTCCATCCCCTCCATCATGAGATCCAGGATGATCAGATCGGGCCGGGCCAGGCGCGCCCGCTCGATCCCGTCCTTCCCGGTGAGCGCCCGCAGCAGGTCGTAGGCCGCGGGCTCGAGGGTCTGCTCGACGAGATCCTGGAACGGACGGTCGTCGTCGATCACGAGGATCCTCGGTTTGAGGGCGGCCCCGGGGCGGACCAGCTCCCGGAGCCTGCGGACCAGGTCCGCAGGCTCCACGGGCTTGAGGAAGTAGTCGTCCGCGCCGAGGGCCAGGCCCAGCTCCCGGTTGTCCTGAACCGAGAGGATGATCACGGGGAGGGCGGAGGTATGGGGATCGCCCTTCAGGTCCTTGAGCACCGCCCACCCGTCCATGGAGGGCAGGATGATGTCCAGGGTCACGGCGACGGGCCTCTGACTGCGCGCCAGGTGGAGGGCCTCCTCGCCGGTCCTGGCGCGGACGGCGTCGAAGCCGTCCTCGGCCAGCGTTCGCGCGATGGCCTCGAAGGTCGAGGGGTCGTCCTCCACCACCAGGACGCTGGGGCGTCCCGAGAGGACCGGTCCCGCCTCCACCACCTCGGGGTCATCGGTCCCGGCCGCATCCCGGCGGCGGAGCGGGAGCGTGACGGTGAAGGTGCTGCCTTCGCCCGGCCGGCTCGTCAGGGCGATGGTCCCGCCGTGAAGCTCCACGAAACGGCGCGTCAGCGCGAGGCCCAGGCCCGTGCCCCCGAACCGCCGCGTGAGGGAGCCGTCCACCTGGTGGAACTCCTGGAACACCGCCTCCTGCTCCTCGACGGGGATGCCGAGGCCCTCGTCTTCCACGCCGATCTCCATGGATTCGCAGGCAAGGGGGGATTGGGATGCCGGCAGGTGCCTCCCCCGTAAAGCGACCGTGCCGCCCTCGTGGGAGAACTTGACGGCGTTGGAGAGCAGGTTGTAGAGGATCTGCTTGACCTTGACGGGATCGGCCTCGAGCGGGGGCAGCCCCTCCGGAAGCTCGTTGGAGAAATGGATCCCGCGCTGCGCCGCCAGTCCCTTCATGACGGTGAGCACGCCGGCCACGGCGGCGTTCATGGAGAGGGGCTCGTGGTTGACCTCCATCTTGCCGGCCTCCACCTTGGAGAGGTCCAGGATGTCGTTGATGATCCCCAGCAGGTGATGGCCCGAATCCCGGATGTTCCTGAGAAATTGGAGGTATTGGCCGGTGATCTGTCCTTCCAGGCGCGACACGAGGACCTCGGAGAACCCGATGATGGAGTTCAGCGGCGTGCGGAGCTCGTGGCTCATGTTGGCCAGGAACTGGCTCTTCATCCGATCGGCCTGGCGGGTCTTCTGATTGGCTTCGGCCAGCTCCCGCGTCCGCTGGTCCAGGGCCAGGGTCAGGCGCGTCAGCTCCTCCACCTTGCGGCTCTCCGCCTCCTTCAACTGCTTGATGGTGGCGCGCTTCTTCTGGAGGTCCGAAGCGCCCCTGAGGAAGAAGAAGGAGGCGCCGTAGAGGGAGGCCATGCGGAAGAGGACCTGCGTCAGGTTGGAGTCCAGCCCCCGGATGTCACCGATGGCCACGAGCAGGAGCACGTAACAGATGGTGTCGATGAAGGCGGCGCCGAATCCCCACCACTGATTGACCACGAAGGCGGCGCCGCTGATGTTGGCGAGGTACCACGGGAACCACGGGCTGTGGAGGTCCCCCGTGACGTGAACGCCCCAGGTCACGAGCAGGCCGTCGCAGATGATCCAGAGGAAGTGCAGGTTTCTGGGAGGGCCGCTCCGCGAGAGCTGGAAGCGGTAGAAGAGCCACAGCACCAGGGCGCTCAGATTGGCCAGGAAGAGCACCGAGAGAACATCGAGGTAATGGGAGCGGAGAACCTCCGCGTGGACGAACAGCAGCCCGACCAGCACCGCAAAGGTGTACACCACGGCGCGGTTCGTCTGAACGGCCATGTTGAAGCGCAGGTGGGCTTGGCGCTGGTCGGTGCCGCCGATCTCCGCTCCGGTGGGCCCTCGCATCCCGTTCCCCCCGCAGTGGCTTAACACTACATTCCTTCCGCGGCGGAGGCAACCGGCCGATGGGCGTGCTAGACTTTTTGGCCTTCGGGGAGGGCGCGATGGGTGGCAGGCCAGTCAAGAAGTTCTACGCCTTTGACCTCGGCGGCGAGCGAGGGATCGTCGCCTCCTGGCCGGAGTGCGAGTCGAAGGTGCGGGGGCGGCGGGCGCGCTACCGGGGCTTCGCCACGCGGGCCGAGGCGGAGGCGTGGCTCGGTGCGGGCGCCCACTACGAGCACAAGCAACAGCGGGCGGAGGGGGAGCGCTCGGCGCTTCCGGCCCAGGCCGTCTTTTTCGATTCGGGGACGGGCCGCGGCGAGGGGGTGGAGGTGAACGTCACCGGCAGGGACGGCGTTCCGGTCCTCCACCTGGTGGTGCCCGAGGAGAGCCTGACGCCCCGCGGAACGGCGTTCATGCCCAAGGGAGCGACGAACAACTACGGCGAGCTGATGGGCTGCTTCCATGCCATCCAGGTGGCGAGGGCCCTCGGCGTGAAGCTGGTGTGCGGGGACAGCGCCCTCGTGCTGGACTACTGGTCCAGGGGCCACGTGAGCCGCGAAAAGAGGGCCGAGGACCCGGAGCTGGCCCGCGCTGCCGAAGCCGTGGCGGTCGAGCGCAGGGCCTTCGAGTCGGAGGGCGGACGGCTCCAGCACGTTCGGGGGCGGGTGAACCCGGCCGATCTGGGGTTTCACCGGGAGTAGGCCCTGGCGCGGGGCCTCGCCTTCCATGACCCGGGCCCACCGGCGCACGGCCGGCTCCCGATCGAAGCTGCTGCATCAGAAATTGAAGGTCACGGCTACGCCGAAGTAGTCCACCTTGTCCTGGTAGAACTGCCCGTAGGGTGAATGGCCGTCGTAGCCCTCCAGGAAGACGCGGAGGCGTCTCTTGTCCCGGGAGGGGGAGCCGAACTCCAGTCCCACGCGCAGGCTGGCGCTCGGATTCCAGGCGTCCTGCTGGTCGTGCTTCACGTCCAGTCCGGCGACCAACCTGGCCGTGTCGAAGAGGTCGCCGGTGCTCCTGTACTCCAGTCCCCAGTGGGCCATGGCCGGACGGAGCGTCGAGGGGTCTCTGTCCACGCGGTACTCTCCTCCCACGTAGCCCCTGAACGGCCCCCAATCCCTCGCCACCAGGAGGTCGGCCGCCTCGTAGCTGAGGTTGACGCGCTTGGGGTGGAAGCGGAGAAGGTACTCGTCCCCGAGGTGCGAGCTCTGGTGGTACAGGCGCAGCCTCATGGAGAAGGGGCCCTCGCGGAAGGTGAAGGGGATTCCCACCGTGTAGTCGGCGTTGATGAGGTCGTGGGAGGGGGCGTCCATGTTGAACTGCGCGAAGAGAGCCCCATCCAGGCTGATCTGGTAGGCCCCGCGGCCGTCCGCGGTGGGGCGGCGGTACAGGCCGAAGGTCCCGCCGTAGCCGACGGAGGCCATGGTGATGGTGCGGGTGAATGCGTCCACCGGCTCGCTGGAGTGGAAGCGCATCATGCTCACGAAAAACTGCGGCTGCTTGGGGTCCGCCAAGAGGGGGCGGAAGACGTCGCCCTCGGGATAGGCGCGACCCTTCAAAACGGCCTGAGAGGCGGGAGCGGTCCCCGGCGGTTCCTCTGCCGTGGGGGGCGGCTGGGTCGGGGGCGGGGCCTGCACGCGGAGGCCGGACATGCCCTGCACCCCCCGGAGCGCCGACCAGACCCTCGACTGGAGGTCGCTGTCCGCGCCGGGCAGCTCAACCGTGACGATGCCGTCGCGGACGCCGACGGAGAAGGAGGATGGGGACAGGTCGAGCTCGCGCTGGAGAACCGCGGTGACGTATCCGGTCAGGAAGTCGTCGGAGGGCGGCGCCTGGGCCGCGGCGATCAAGAGGGCGGGCGCCAGGAGCAACAGGCAGAGGAGAACCGATCGCGTCGTCTTCACTCGGTGGAGCCCCCGATGGTCCCGCTCGGAGCCCTTCCCGCTCTCCCGGCCCGGCGGAGAAGAGACAGTATGGCCCCTGGGCGGGAGAAACGCCAGAGTAGGGCGGCGGCCGCACGAAGGTATCCGGGGGGCGGGACCGTGACGGAGCCCCGGGGGGGACTAGCCGTGCGAGAGGACGGTCCCCTCGCTGCCGAACAGGCGTTCGAGGATGGCCCGGTCCTGGGTGCCCAGGGACCCGAATTCGACCCCGATATCATAGGTGCCGTCCTCCCGTGGCGACTCGTAGATCACCCTCCCGACGGCCCGGATCACCTGGCCGTGCACGTGCATGAGGAGTTCGATGACCGAACCCTCCCCCAAGGATTCGCTGTTCACGAAGGAGCAGCCTCCCGGGCTGAGAGTGCGGGTCTTGGCGAACCCCTCCTGGTCCTCGGGGCCGAGTCTCTTCACGAGGATGGCGTTTTCCGAGCGGATCCGCGGGAACCGCCTCGTGGGATAGGTCATCGGCATGGCGTTCCTCCCTGACCTCTCATCTGGAACCAATGTACAGGCCGGAGCCGGGCAAATTCAAGCCGGCGCCTCTTCGTGCGGCCATTCGAAGCGGGGCCGAGAGAGGCCGAGGCCGCGCTGCGGCGGTTGAATCGGCACCAGTCGGGGCGGACGGCGCATGTTTCGAAAGCGATATGCATCCGCAAAACGCCCTTTGGAATCGTTCTCCATACTCTGGACCTCGATCTCATACCTCCCCCTCCTCCGAGGGCCGTCAGCGCGACGGCCCTCCTCCCTTCTTGGGGGCCCCGCGTCGAAGGTCACGTGGAGCGCGTGGCGAGCCTGCTGTGGGTGAACCCGTACGCGTAGTAGAGGCCCAGCCCCACCACGAGCCAGACGGCGAAGCGGATCCACGCCAAGGTGGGTAGGCCCAGCATGAGGTAGAGACAGAAGCCGATGCCCAGTAGGGGCACGAGGGGCACGAGGGGGGTCTTGAAGGGACGGGGGCGGAGCGGCTCGCGGTAGTGCAGCACGATGACCCCGGCGCAGACGAGGATGAAGGCGGACAGGGTGCCGATGTTGCAGAGGTCCGCCATCTCATCGAGGCTCGCCATGGAGGAGGCCAGCGCCACGAAGGCGCCCGTCAGGATCGTGGTCACGTAGGGCGTCTTGAAGCGCGGGTGGACCTTGGAAAAGGAACGGGGCAGGAGCCCGTCGCGCGACATGGAGAAGAAGATCCTCGGCTGGCCGAGCTGGAACACCAGAAGAACCGCCGTGTGGGCCACCACCGACCCGAAGGCTACTATCCCCGCGGCCCAGTTCTTGTGCACCACGCGCATGGCGACCGACAGGGGTTCGGCCGTGTTCAGGTGGTTCCACGGGATCATGCCCGTGAGGACCGCGGCCACGACGATGTAGATCACGGTGCAGATCGCCAGCGAGCCCAGGATGCCGATGGGCATGTCGCGGGTGGGGTTCCTGCACTCCTCCGCCGCCGTGGAGACGGCGTCGAAGCCGATGTAGGCGAAAAAGATCACGGCCGCGCCCGCCTGGACGCCGGCCCATCCGTTGGGCGCGAAGGGGGTCCAGTTGGCCGGCTTGACGTAGGTGAGGCCCACCACCACGAAGAAGGCGAGCACCAGGAGCTTGATTCCCACCATGATGCCGTTGAACCGCGCGCTCTCCTTGATGCCGATGACGAGGAGCACGGTGAGGGCGGTGACGATGGAGAACGCTGGGAGGTTGAAGATGATGGGCACCCCGAAGATGTGAGGCGCGCTGTGGAGGATCTCGGGGGAGTGGATCGCGGTCCTCAGATCGGTTGCCAGCCAGCGGGGGAACTCGATGCCGAAGCCCCGCAGAAGCTCGCAGAAGTAGCCCGACCAGGAAACGGCCACGGCCACGTTGCCCACGGCGTATTCGAGGATCAGGTCCCAGCCGATGATCCAGGCGATCAGCTCGCCCAGGGTGGCATAGGCGTAAGTGTAGGCGCTTCCCGAAATGGGGACCAGGCTAGCGAACTCGGCATAGCAGAGGCCGCAGAAGGCGCAGGCGATGCCGGTGAGGAGGAAGGAGAGCACCAGGGCCGGTCCGGCGCCCGGCCGGGCCGCGTCACCCGCCGCCGCCGTGCCTACCAGGGCGAAGATCCCGGCGCCGATCACGCCGCCGATGCCCAGCAGCATGAGGTCGAAGGCGCCCAGGACGCGCTTGAGGTGGTCGGTGCCCCGCGCGGCATCGGCGAGGATGGCGTCCAGGCTCTTAGTCCTCAGGAGCTCGCGGAAGCGGGCCATGGGGACGAGAATACCTGATGAGAGCCGGGGCCGCAAGGTGTCCTGGTGGAGGCCCGTTGCGGACGCGATGTGGGGCACAGCCGAGGTGGAGAGGCCCGGCCGTCACTCCTCGCGGTCGCGCTTGATGCCCAGAAGGGGTGCCCCCTCGCGGCCCTGCCGGGGGGCCTCGTCGCGCCTCTTCAAGGCGGATCGGACGATCCCCATGGGGCGGACTTCCATGGGCGGGGGCTTCGGCGCGGGCTGCGCTCCCTTCACGGGTTCTGGCCCTCGGGCAGGAGCTCGAAGGTGTAGAGGACGCCGAGCTGGGGGTCGGTGTACTGCGGGGGGAAATGGGGAAAGGGGACCGAGCTGTAGACCGCCCTGAGCACGGACTGGTCGAACTGAGCGATGCCCGAGGGGGAGACGAGCTGGACCCCCTGCACGGTTCCGTTGGCCAGGATCATGAAGTGGACCGAGGCCGAGATCGTCTTGGTGTTATTGAGGACGGGCTTCCTCCAATTGGCCTTGAGGGTGTCCTCCAGGCGCGCCTTGTACCAGGCGTACTGGAAGGTCGGCTCGTCGAGGATCAGCCCCTCCGCCTTGCCGCCCAGCCCGGTCTGTCCGCCGTGGCCAAGGCCCAGGGCCTTCCCAGGCTTCTCGGACTGGACTACCGATGCGCCTTCCTTGGGCGGCGGCGGCGCCTTGCCCGGAAGGGTGGTCTTGGGCTTCTCCTGGCGCACGGGGGGCTCGGTAACCTTGGGGGGGGGCCTCACCGCGGTCTTGCCGGGCGTGCCCTCGGTCTCCCCGCCCACTCCCTTGGGCAGCTCGATGAGCCTGACCACGACCGGTCCGTTGAAGAGCGGCTTGTGGGAGGAGGGCACCTGGGTCAGGACCAGGGCGAAGGCGATGAAGTGGGCCAGGACCGAGAGGATGAGGGCCACGGGCAGGATGGAATCGGACCTGCTCCTGAGGGGCCTGAGGTTCGAGAGGATGGGCTGTCGCGGCTGGAGCGGGGGACGTCCGGCGGCCCTGCGGCGGTTGGAGGTCGAGCCGGTGGAGGAAGGAGGCCTGTCGCCCTTGGAACTTCCCGTCCCCTCCGGTCGCATGGCACGGCCTCCCGCGAGCCCCGCTCCGTCAATGCTTGTGGCTTGGTGGCTCGGTGGCCAGGCCGACGGTCTCGATGCCGGCCTGTTTCACCTCATCCATGACGGAGAGCACCTCACCGTACGGAACGCTCTGGTCCGCAAAGAGGTAGACCGTCTTGTCGCGCCGATTCTTGAAGATCTGCTCCAGGTAGCTCTTCATGAGGTTGCGGTTCACGGGCTGGCTGTTGAAATAGACGTAGTTCTTGTCCTTCGGTATGGTCAGGATCACCCTCTCCTGCCCGCTGATGTTGCTCGTGACGGTCTGCGGGAGGTTGACGTCGATTCCGCGCTCGAACAGGGGCGTGGTGATCATGAAGATGACGAGGAGCACGAGCATCACGTCCACCAGGGGCGTGACGTTGATGTCGGCGACGGGGTCGCCATCCTGCCGATTGGTGTTGAACGCCATCCGAGGCTCTCCTTCAGTCCGAAAAGACGCCGGCGACGGGCGCGCCGCACCGGCTGCAAGCGCCGTTTCGCATGTGCCGGGAGGACAGCGTGAAGCCCTCCCGGGTGATGACCATTGTCGCACAATTCGGGCAGAAGGTGCTCTCGCCGGGGTGCCCGGGCACGTTGCCCACGTAGACGTAATCGAGCCCCGCCTCCCGCCCGAGGGCGTAGGCGCGCTCCAGGGTGGCGACGGGAGTCGCCTCCTCCTCCAGCATCTTGTAGTCCGGATGGAACCGGGAGATGTGCCAGGGGATGGAGCGTCCAAGACCCGCCAGGTGGAGGGCTATGGAGCGCAGCTCCTGATCGGAGTCGTTCACGCCCGGCACGACGAGCGTGGTGACCTCGACCCAGACCCCGGCGGCCAGGAGCAGCTCCAGACCCTCCAAGACCCCCTTGAGGGTGGCGCCGCACACCCGGCGGTATCGGCCGTCGTCGAACCCCTTGAGGTCCACGTTGGCGGCGTCCAGAAAGGTGGAGGCCCTGGCGACGGCCTCGCGGGTCAGGTAGCCGTTCGTCACGAAGAGGTTGCGAAGCCCCGCCCCGCGGGCCAGCAGGCCGACGCTCTCGCACGTCTCGAAGAAGATGGTCGGCTCGGTGTAGGTGTAGGCGATGGTGTCGCAGGCCTGGCCGATGGCCGCGGCCACAACCTTCTCGGGAGCAATCTCCGTTCCATCCGTCTCCTTGAATTCTCGCACGGCCTGGCTGATCTGCCAGTTCTGGCAGTATCGGCACCGGAAGTTGCAGCCCACGGTCGCGATGGAGTAGGAGCGCGTGCCGGGCAGGAAATGGAAGAAGGGCTTCTTTTCGATGGGATCCACGTGGGCCGCGATGAGGCGGTTGTGGCAGAGGGTGCGCAGCTCGCCCTGAGCGTTCACCCTCACCTGGCAGATGCCCGGACGCCCCGGGAGGATCGTGCAGCGGTGGGCGCATAGATCGCAGACCACCCGCCCCGACTCGCCCGCATGCCAGAGGACGGCCCTCTGCCCCACGTCAATGGTCTTGCGTGATGTACTCGGTGACGGCACGGCAGGCCACGTCCCCTTCATGGGGGAGACCGGGCATGACGGCCTGCGGGACGGGACCTTCGCGAGGCGGCCCGATCTCCAGCTTCACCGTGAATGTAGCGCCGCCCCAGGAGACGAGCAAGGCGTTGCTTCCCTTGAGGGAGATGACCGCGGGGTAGTCCGCGAGCCAGGCCTGGAGGTCGGATCGGGGGATGACGAGGGCGAGGCCGTCGGTGATGGGATAGCGCTGGAGGAAATAGGGGAGCTTGACCCGGAGATGGTCCTTCGGGCCGCAGCTGGCCTGGGGCTCCGTCCCCTGGAGGAAGTATTCGTCGATCACCTTGGTGCACGCGGTGCCCGCGTCGGAGCGAAGGCCGGTCTGTGCGTCGATGGGAACGGTCACGATGTCGGGGGGCTGGACCCAGTCGAGATCCTGCTGCCCGGCGGTGGCCTTCTCCATGAACTGCCTCCAGATGGGGAGGGCTACCCGGGCGCCGGTCTCCAGGTTCCCCAGGGATTTGTGGTCATCCTTGCCGACCCAGACGCCGCAGAGGATTGCGGGGTTGAAGCCGATGAACCAGCCATCGGTGTACTTGTCCGTGGTGCCGGTCTTGCCGGCGAAATTCCCCTTCATGTCCGCCGCCGAGGCAGCCGTTCCCACCTTGAGGACGCCCTTCATGGCCTGGATCATGAGGTAGCTGACTTCCGGGGTGAAGACGGGCTGGGCGAGGGAGCGGACCTCCTCCAGGGTCTTGCCGTCCCGGTCCGCGATGCGGTTCATGAAGCGGGGCTGTTCCCAGATGCCGTTGTTGTCCAGGGCCGTGTAGGCCCCCGTAAGCTCCCATAGGCTGATCTCGAAGGCGCCGAGCGCCATGGAGGGGTAGGGTTCGAGGGTCGAGGTGATGTGGAGGCGCCTTGCCGCGTCGATGACACGCTGATAGCCGATCTGGTTGAGGATGTGGACGGCGGCGATGTTGACCGAGTGCTCGAGGGCGGTTCGGTAGGTGATCAGGCCGAAATAGTCCGGGTCGAAGTCCCGTGGGATATAGCCTTCGGTGCAGAGCTGGTCCGCGTGTTCGCGTCCCGTCAGAAAGAGGGTGGGTTCGTCGATGACCTGGTCCGCCAGGGTCCTGCCGAGCCCGAGGGCCGTGGCGTAAATGATGGGCTTGACGGCGGAGCCGGTCTGCCTCATGGCCTGGATGGCCCGGTTGTACATGGACTGCGAAAAGTCGTAGCCGCCCACCAGGGCGAGGACTTCGCCCGTGTGCGGGTCCATGGCGATGAGGGCCGCCTGGGCCCTGGGCTCCTGGTCCAGTTCGAATTTTGGGGGCGGGCCGGGATCGGTGACGTGGAGCAGGATGCGGTCGCCTTCTCGGAAGGTCCGGCCGGCGACCAGTTGCGGCGCCCAGGGCCAGTTCTTGGGCGTGAGGGTGACCTCGGTCTGGCCCAGGCGCGCCACCACCTCTCCTGCGCTGGCGCTCTGGACGGTGGCCCAGTAGCGGCCGTCCTTCTCGAACTGGCTGCCCGTGTACTCCGGCGGGGCGCCGTTTCCGCGCCGCGGCCCCTTGTAGCCGTGGCGGTTGGTGTAGGAGTGGAGGCCGTCCACCACGGCCCGCTGGGCCTGAGCTTGCAGCGCGGGATCGATGGTCGTGTACACCTGGAGGCCTTTCTCGTACAGAGCCTCCTCGCCGTATTTCTCCTCGCAGTACATGCGGATGCGCTCGGTGACGTACGGGGCCCGGCTCTCGCTTTCCGCCAACCCCGTCGATAGGCCCAGCGGCGCTTGCACGAACTGTTCGTACTGGCTCCGCGTGAGGTACTTGGTCTGCAGCATCCGCAGGAGAACGGCGTTGCGGCGAGCCAGCGCGCGGTCGGGATGGCTGAGGGGGGCGTAATAGCCCGGGCGCTGGATGAGCCCGGCCAGCAGGGCGGCCTCGGGAATGGTGAGGTCCCTGGCCTTCTTGTTGAAGTAGAACCGCGAACTGGCCTCCACTCCGTAATAGCCGTAGCCGAAGCAGACCTTGTTGGAATACATCTCGAGGATCTGGTCCTTGCTGTAGTGCCTTTCGATGTTGATGGCCAGGATGGCCTCTCGGATTTTGCGGGAGATGGTCTTTTCCGGCGTGAGGAAGTACTGCCTGGCCAGCTGCTGCGTCAGGGTGCTCCCTCCTTGGCCGGGGCTCCCGTGCAGCAGGTCCTGCAGGGCGGCCCTGATCGTTCCGCGGACCGAGATGCCGTGGTGGTGGTAGAAGTCCGAATCCTCGACGGCGAGCAGCGCGTGGATGAAGTTGGGGGAGATATCGGCGAAGTGGATCAGGGTCCTCTTTTCGGCCCCGTACTCCTGGAGCACCTGGCCGTCCCGGCTGTAGATCCGCGTCATGAGGCTCGGGGTGGTGAACTGGAGGCTATCCACCTCGGGGATGTTGCGGGTGACATACAGACCCGCCGATATCCCCGCGACCACTCCGGCCAAGAGGAACCAGAGCGCCAGCTTGAGGCCCTTGCCGCCGGGCATCAAGTGGTGAAGAGCTTGTAGAACTGCCGGAAGCTTTCGTTTTCGCACAGGGCCTTGTTGATCGCGAAGTAGTCGTGGACCTGGTTGGTTGTGGTCCGGAGGCGCTGGCACAGGGTCCGAAGCAGGTTGCCGTAGAGCTTGGCCTGCAGGACGCACGAGGTCTGGACGATCTCGTAGAAGTCCTCGCGGCTCAACGTCAGGACCACCACGTCCGATTCTGCCTCCACCGTTGCGGAGATGGGACTCCCGTCGATGATGCTGATCTCCCCGAAGGTCTCCGGGGGTTCGAGGGTGGTGATGACGATGGGCGTGTCACCCATCGTGCGGTAGACCCTGATCCTGCCCTCCAGCATGACGAACAGCTTCAGGCCGCCGTAGCCCTCCTCGAGGATGCGGGACCCCTTCGGGAACTGTTCTCTGACGAACCGGCCGGTGACCAGGGCGAATTCCTCCGGTTCCAGTCCCTGGAGGATGGGCAGCTGCGCCAACTGCATCTCGAATGGGGCCATTCCGACTCCTCCCTGCGCGCATGGTAATATGCTTCCCCAGGGGAGTCAATTTGATCTGGGACAGCAGCCCCTACGCCATACTGATGCCCGGGCAGCTCTCGGAACGAGCCGGTATGGCCCTCCCTCTCGCGGGCGATGAGGTTTTTGAACGCCTGGCGGGAGGCTTCGACGGCCTCACGGGCGGACGGTTCCGCTACTGGGTCACGCAAGCCCCGCCCGAAGAGCTGGGAGAGCGCTTCATCGCCCCCGCGGCCATGGTTCTCTACGGCGCCCTCTGCGCCGAAGTGGCCCTTTCCCGCTTCGGCCCGCCCGAGGCGGTGGCCGGGTACTCTCTCGGCTTTTACGCGGCCGGCCTTTTCGCGCGCTGCGTCAAGGCCTCGGCCGTGCTGGAATGGCTGGAGAGGGTGAACGCGGCCAACGGAAGGGATTTCCCTCCCGGCAGGTTCGCGCTGGCCTCCGAGACGGGCCTCTCGCGCGCAGAGGTAGAGGCCCTGCTCGACCGCTGGGGCCTGGGCGAGGTGGCCGTGGCCAACGTCAACAACCCCAAGCAGGTGGTCTTCGCGGGGCCCAGGAGTGCCGTCGAACGGGCCACGGAACGCATGAAGGACCTGGTGATGGACGCGCGCCTCCTCCCGCTGGACGTTCCTCTTCATACGCACTACGTGGAGAGAGCCCGCTCCGAGGCGAATCCCTGGTGGCAGGGGGTGCCGGCGGCAGATCCTCTCTGGCCACTCATCTCGCCGCGAGATGGGCACGTGATTCACGCCGGCAGGGAGTTCCGCAAGGAGGTCGCGGAGGCCCTCTCCTCACCCACGGACTGGGTGGCCGCCGTGGCCGGACTCAGGGCGCTCGGCGTTCGGCGTCTCCTGGATCTCTCCCCCGGTGGTGAACTCGGCCGGATGGCCCGATGGACGGACCGCGACATGGACATCCTTCCGGTGTCGAGCCTTTGGGAATCCAACGCATGAGCACCGGAGAGCCCCAGGGGGTTCTGGAGCGCCTCCACCGGCACCTTCAGGAGAGGGAGACGGCGTGCGCGCTGGAGGGGCTGGCCCGCCTTCTCCTCCACACACAGGACGCGGGACTTGGCGGCCAGGTCCTGGGCGCCCTCCTCGCCAGGGACGGGCGCTTTGAGGTGCGTGACGGCGTGGTGCGGCTGGCCCCGCGCCCCGATCCCTTCGAGACCGAGGAGGTGGAGAGGGTCCCCTTCGCGGTGGTGGATTTCGAGACGAACGGGATGGAGCCCGAGAGGGCCATCGAGATCGGCCTGGCCTGCTTCGAGGGCGGAGAGGAGATCGAGACCTTCGAGACCCTCCTGGATCCGGGGACTCCCGTGGCGCCGTTCGTCCAGCGCCTGACGGGAATCGCGCCGGGTGACCTGGCGGGCCGCCCCACCTTCGGCGCCGTCTGGCCCGAACTGGCGCAGAGGCTGCGCGGCCGGGTGCTCGTGGCGCACAACCTGGCCTTCGATCGGCGCGTGCTCTGTCAGGAGATCGAGCGCCTGGAGAGCGGCCAGCAGTTGCGCGAGCCCGCCTTCTGCACGCTCCGCTTCGCGCGGAGGCTCATTCCGAGGGAGGAAGGCCGGGGCCTGGACGCGCTGGCGGAGCGGTTCGGTTACGAGTTTAGCGCGCGGCATCGGGCCCTGGACGACGCGCGGGCAGCGGGACGGATCCTCTATCGGCTCGTCGATCTGGCGAGGGAGAGGGTTCCGATCACAACGTGGCGGGAGTTGAAGGACTTCGTGGATGGGAAGCCGGCCGAATCCCAGCGGTGAGGGGAAGGGCCGGGCATCTGCTCGGGGAGGCGCCAGGTGGCCAGGATCCTGGTCTGCGACGACACGCCGGACATACTCGAGATGATCCGCTTCATCCTGGAGAAGGAGGGCTATTCGGTGGGCACCGCGGAGAGCGGCGCAGAACTCCTGGCCCAGCTCCGGCAGGAGCCCGCCGATCTTCTGCTTCTGGATCTGCGGATGCCGGGCATGGACGGCTTTGCCGTGCTCGGAGAGATGGCCAAACTTCGACGGCGCCCGCCGGTGCTGGTGCTCTCGGCCAAAGGCCAGGAGGCGGACCGCAGGAGCGCCATCGAGGCGGGGGCCGCAGACTACATCGAGAAGCCCTTTTCGCTGGTCCGGCTTCTGGCCGCCGTAAAGAGCCACCTCCCCTCACAGGGATGAGGAGGCCGTCTCACCGGGGAGCCGATGCGACGGGTCACCGGGAAGGTGCGGGCTGGCTCTCGTCGGCCGCAACCGCCGTACCCTGCAAGTGCCGATCTGAGAACGAAGCCAGAGGCCGACGGAGAGCAACGCTCGCCCGTCGAGAGGGGGACCAGCTCAGGAGGGCCACGGCCCCAGCTCTTCCTTGACGCTGTACCGGATCAGGCGGGACTGCATCCAGCGGACGGCCATCAGGTCGGGCACCGTCGCGCGCAGGCGATCGAGCACCCCGTACTTGGTCTTGCCACGGGTCCTGGGACGGTGATTGACCCTCACCTGGGTCACCGAGAAGCCCTCCATCCGGATGAGCGTGGGCAGAAAGCGGTGGAGACCCCTGTACAGCTTGAGGGGAGCCAGCGCCTCGCGCCGGAAGGCCTTCAGGGAGCATCCCGTATCCGCGATCACCTCCCGTGTGGCCCAGTTGCGCACCCCGTTCCCGACGCGAGAGCTGATCCGCTTCAGGAGGGAATCGGCGCGCTTGACCCGCCAGCCCACGGCCGCGTCGAAGCGGTCCAGCTCGGAGAGAAGGCGGGGGATGTCCGCAGGATCATTCTGCAGGTCCGCGTCCAGAGTGACGATGCGGTCCCCGCGCGCGGCGCGAAAGCCGGCGGCGAAGGCCGCGCTCTGGCCGGCGTTCTTCTCGAAGACGAGGATCCGGAGCATGGGGTGGACGGGGCCAAGCTCCTTGAGCACGTCGAGGGAGCCGTCGGTGCTGCCGTCGTCTATGCAGATGATCTCGTAGGGCTCTCCCAGGGGATCGAGCGCCTGCCGGACTTCCGATAGCAGCAGGGGCAGGTTCTCCCGCTCGTTGTAGACCGGAACCACCACGGAAAGGAGGACGGAGGGCGCCGCTTCCATCATGGCCTGGAGGCCTCGGAAAGGTACCCCATGACCTTGTAGAGGAGTCGGGCCACCAGGAAATCGGCGGCGAAGTGCACGCGGTCGGGTGCTAGCTCCATGACGTCCATCCCGACGACCTCGCGCTCTCGGCACAGGCGGCGCAGGAATCGGAGGGTCGGGTACCACTGCAGTCCTCCCGGTTCGGGGGTGCCCGTACAGGGAACCAGGGACGGGTCGAAGCCGTCCACGTCCACGGTCAGATAGACCTTTGGGGGGAGCGCCGCCAGGGCTCGGTCCATCCAGCCGTCCCCCTCCTGGCACTCCCGCGCCCAGACCACGGGCCACGTGCCTTTGGCCTTGAGGTAATCCGCCTCCTCCCGTGACAGGGACCGGATGCCCACCTGGGCGGTGCCCGCGCTGCACCCCACGATGCGCCGCATGACGCAGGCGTGGTTGAATGGAGTGCCTTCGTAGGACTCTCGCAGGTCCGCGTGGGCGTCCAGCTGGACCACGCCGATCTCCCCGTGCACCTCCCGGTGGGCCAGAAAGCAGGGGAAGCTCAGGTTGTGCTCGCCGCCCAGGCTCACCACGAACTTGTCCATGGAAAGGTAGTGGCCCACGGCCTCCTTGACCGTATCCACCATGGACCTCGGGCTGATGTCGTGGAATAGGAGGTCCTCGGAGGTGAAGATGCCCGCCTCGCAGGGCTCCAGCCCCAGCTCCTCGTCGTAGAGCTCCATGTTCCTGGAAGCCTCGATGATGGCCCTGGGGCCGAACTTGGTCCCCTTGGCGTAGGAGGTCGTCACCTCGTACGGGATGGGCAGGATGACGAAGCGGGAGGTCTCCAGCGAGGATTGCGCGGGCGGTAATCCCCCAAAATTCGACGGGTAGAACTCTGGCATCTTGAACCCTCCGGCAGGCCCCCATTGTAGAGACGCCGGTTCGGAAACGCAACGGAAGTCCGCGGTTGTGCGGCTTGAGGGTGGACCGATGGTGCGGTAGACTCCCAGCAGGCGGAGGATGCCATGTCCTTGTTCGGGAAGGGAAAGGGGGAGGAGGATCCGCTGGCCCTGATGAAGCAGGGCCGCTACGAGCTGGCCGCGTCCCTCCTGGAGCGCAGGCTCCAGAGGGAGCCCTACGATCTCGCCCTGAAAGTCCACCTGGCGGAGGCCTACGAGGGGGCTGGTCGCCCGGAGGAAGCGGCGCGGATCTACCGCGACGAGGGGGAGGCCCGGCTCGTGGGCGGCAGGCGGTCGGACGGGCTGGCGCTCCTGAGGAGGGCCGCGCGCCTGGCCCCGGAAGATGCCGCCCTGGCGAAGCGAATGGCGGAGCTGGAGGGTGGTGGGCAGAAGGTGGAGGACACCTCAGCCTTCTCCTTCGATCTCTCCGCCGGACCACCCCAGGAGCCGGAGCGGCAGGTCACCGTGGCGCCGGAAGGCCCCGGCCCCGGAGCAGGGCCGGAAGTCACGGGCGGAGCCCTTGGCGCGCCCTGGGAGGAGAGCTCCGTGGAGCCCCAGCGGGCGTTTCGCATCGAGGAGGCGCCGCTTCCGGACAACTCCCTCGAAGGGTCCGCGCCTCAGCCCGACGAGGCCGGCCCGTTCTGGATTCAGATGCTCTTTCCGGAGATGGACGCGGAACACGCCCGCCTCCTGGGTTCGGTGGCCATTCCGAGGAACCTGGATCCGG
This sequence comes from Acidobacteriota bacterium, assembly GCA_021778515.1. Lineage (GTDB taxonomy): Bacteria > Acidobacteriota > UBA4820 > UBA4820 > DSQY01 > DTPS01. Next base: position 53,394 of record JAJYCJ010000002.1, on the reverse strand, counting down.
GCGACCTCCTGGTCAGGGAAGGGGAGGAGGGTGATTCGCTGTTTATTCTGGTGAGGGGCCGCCTGGCGGCTCGCGGCACCGTCGGGGAGGAGGAGATGCCCCTGGCGGTCTTCGCCCCGGGAGACATCATCGGTGAAGTGGCCTTCCTCAAGAAGGTGCCGAGGACGGCCACCGTGACGGCGTCCGAGCGGTCCATGGTGCTGGAGCTTCCCGGGCCCGCCACCCGGCAGGCGCTGGATGCCTGCCCGGATTCCATGGAGCACCTCGAGGTCCTGCTTCAAGAGAGGGTGGAACAGACCCTCTCGCTGATCAAGAGACGGGGAGCGCGATCAGATGGCCATTCGGAAGATTGAACTCTACGGGTCGCCGGTCCTGCGGGAGAAGTCCGCCCCCGTGACCGACATCACCCCCGAGGTTCAGGCGCTGCTGGACGACATGGTCGAGACCATGCGGCACGCCTCGGGCGCCGGCCTCGCGGCCAATCAGGTGGGGATCGCCTCGCGGGCCATGGTCGTGGACCTCGGCGCACAGGGCGAGAAGGAACAGATCCTCTACCTGCTCAATCCAGAAATCGTGGAACAGTCGGGGGAGATGCACGAAGAGGAGGGCTGCCTCTCCATCCCCAAGATCTACGAACGGGTTAAGCGTCCAGCCAGGATCAGGGTCAAGGCGCTCGACCGCGACGGGAAACCTTTCGAGATCGAAGGCACCGAGTTTCTCTGCCGGGCTCTCTGTCACGAGATCGACCACCTCGACGGGATCCTCTTCGTCGACAGGCTCTCCCCCCTGCGCCGCGACATCGTCAAGCGCAAGATCAAGAAGCTCATCCGGGACGGGGAGTGGGAGGATCCTTACCCCCAGCTCGAGCGGCGGAGCCAGGACGCCTGACGGCGTCCCGGCGATGCAAAGGGGGGAATCGCGCATGGGACGCATCCTGCCCGAGCGCATCGTCTTCATGGGGACGCCCGATTTCGCGCGCGTTCACCTTCAGGCGCTCGTGGAGGCGGGGGTTCGCCCCCTCGCCGTGTTCACCCAGCCGGACAAGTCCGTAGGGCGCAGGAGGCTCCTCACGGCGCCGCCGGTGAAGCTGTTCGCGGTCGATCGGGGCCTGGAGGTGCACCAGCCCGCCTCCCTGAAGGGCGCCGAGGTTCAAGGGCTCCTGAGAGACCTCGGCCCCGACGTGATCGTGGTGGTGGCTTACGGCAAGATCCTCCCCGAGGCCGTGCTCGCCATTCCCCGCCTCGGCTGCGTGAACGTCCACGCCTCGCTGCTCCCTCGACACCGCGGTGCCTCGCCGATCGCCCGCGCGATCTGGGCCGGGGATGCGGAGACGGGCGTGTGCACCATGCGAATGGACAAGGGGCTCGACACGGGCCCCGTCTACCTCGAAGGGCGAATGCCCATCCCGCCCTCCACCACGACGGGGGCTCTCTCTCCCGTACTGGCCCGGCTTGGCTCGGGACTCCTGATCGAGACCCTCGAGGGGCTCCATGCCGGAACGCTGGAGGCGCGGCCCCAGGACGAGGCGCTGGCCACCTACGCTCCCAGGCTGACGAGCGAGGACGGACGCCTCGACTTTTCGCGGCCCGCGGCGGAGCTGGAGCGGCAGGTGCGGGCCTTCGACCCCTGGCCCGGCACCTTCTTCGAGTATCGGGAAGAGCGGATCAAGGTGCTCGCCGCGGCGGTGGGACCGACCAGCACGCGGGCACAGCCCGGCGAGGTGGTCGCGGGCGGGGCCTTCGGGGTCGCCTGCGGGGACGGCCGCGTTCTCCTCGTGGGCAGGATGCAGAGGCCGGGCAAGCGCCCCATGACGTCCGAGGAGGTGCTGCGTGGATACGCCATCCCGCCGGGCACCCGACTCTAGGGGCCGGCCCCCTGGCCGCGGCCGTCGCCAGCACGAGGGCGGCGCGGGCGGGGACGGGGGCCGAAGGAGCGGCCCGGGGAAGCTCCGCGCCGGCGGAGGCCCTCTGCGGCCGGAACCCCTCGCAGGCGCGGTGGAGAAGCCCGCCGGGCGGGCGAACCTGCGCGCGGAGGCGGCGGGCGTCCTTGGCGAAGTCCTGGACCATCGGCAGTCGCTGAAGAGGCTCCTCCAGGAGCGCCAGGCGCGGCTGGTCAGGGAAGAGGACCGCGCTCTCCTGCGGGAGCTGGCCTCGGGCGTGGTCCGGCACCTCCCCCTCCTGGACTGGGTCCTCGACGACCAGACCGAGCGAGGCCTTGCTGACACGCAGGCCGAACTGAGGCACATCTTGAGGGTGGGGGCCTTCCAGCTCCTCTTCCTGGACAGGGTTCCCGCCTACGCGGCCGTGGACCAGTGCGTGGAAGCCGCGAAGGCCGTCCGCCCGGGTGCCGGAGGTTTCGTGAACGGAATCCTGAGGGGGGTCGCCGAGCGCCGTGACGAGGCGGGGGAGCTTCCCTACCGACTCAACGGGGGTGAGGGGGCCGCACTCCGGCTGGGCATGCCCGAGTGGCTGGCACAGCGCTACCTGGCCCGATTCGGAGAGGCCGCCGGGGAGGATCTCATGGAGGCCTTCCAGGCCCCGGCGCCCACGAACCTGGTCTTCCCCTCGCCCTCGGCCCGGGCCCAGGGACTGCCGCTCCTCAGGCGGGAAGGCATCGTCCTGGAGCCGGACGCGGCGCTGCCCCTCACCTACGCGGTTCGGAGGGGCAATCCGGCGGAAACGGAAGCCTTCCGGCGCGGGCACTTCTACATCATGGACCCCGCGTCCCAAGTGCCCGCCCTCCTCCTGCCCGTGGAGGGGAGTACGCGGGTGCTGGACCTGTGCGCGGCGCCCGGGGGGAAGACCGTCCTTCTTTCCGGCCGGGTGGGGGAGCGGGGATGGGTCCTCTCGACCGACGTCCACCGGCGCCGCCTGGCCCAGATCGCCGAGAACGTGCGGCGCCTCGGCCTCACCAACGTCCGGCTGGCGCAGGTGGATTTGGAAGCGGGGCTCCCCTTTCGCCCCGAGTGGCCGGCGGTGCTGCTGGACGCCCCGTGCTCCTCGCTGGGGACCCTGCGGCGCAACCCCGAGATCCGCTGGCAAATCCAGGAGAGCGACCTGGCCTTCCGCGCCGACCGTCAATTCCGGTTCCTGACCGAGGCGGCCCGGGCGGTGTCCCCCGGAGGGGTACTCTGCTACTCGGTCTGCTCCATCGAGCCCGAGGAGACGGAGGCCGTGGCGGAACGGTTCCTGGCGGAGAACGCGGGCTTTTCTCCGCAGCCCTGCAAGCCCCCGAAGCCGCTGGCTGAGATCCTCGATTCCGCCGGAAGCGGCCGCTTCACCTGCCTTCCTCACCGCCATTCCTGGGACGGCTTCTTCATCGCCCTATTCCGGCGCCATCTCTACTGAGGAGAGTCGAGGTCCGGGTGGGGGTGGCGTGCTTTCGCCGTCGGCGCGCCTTTTGACCCAGCAGAGGGCGCTGGCGCTCGGCTTTGGCCCCCGCTCCGTGGTCGGGTGGTAGGCTCGTCTCTGGAGCGGCCGTGTGGCGATCAGGGCCGAAATCGGGAGCTGCGCACATGGGACAAGGGCTGGCCGGGGCGACCTTCGGCGACGGTGACGGCGTACCGCTGGTGCTGGTCCACGGGTTCCCGCTGGACGGACGCATGTGGGAGCGTCAGATCGGGGCGCTGGCGTCAAGGGCGAGGGTCCTCGTGCCGGACCTTCGCGGATTCGGGCGATCCCCTCTTCCCAAGGGCCCGCATTCCATCGAAGACCATGCCCGGGACCTGGCCGCCTGCATGGACGCCCACGGCGCGCCCAAGGGAGTGATCTGCGGGTTCTCCATGGGCGGCTACGTGGCGCTGGCCTTCGCGGCCCTCTTTCCTTGGAGGGTGGCGGGGCTCGCGCTTGCGGACACGCGAGCGGCGGCCGACTCGGCTTCCGTAAAGGAGGCCCGATCGGCGACGGCCCGGCGGGTGCTGGCCGAGGGCATGACGTTCCTGGCCGACGACATGCTCTTCAAGCTCCTCGGCGAGAAGACGCTGCGCGAAGGCGTGGATCTGTCCAGGCGGGTCTGGTCCATGATGGTGGATCAGCGCCGGGAGGGAGTGGCGGCAGCGCTGCTCGCCATGCGCGACAGGCCCTCCAGGCTGGATTTCCTGCGGACGATCACCTGCCCGACCCTCGTGGCCGTCGGCAGCCAGGATGCCGTCACGCCGCCCATGGAGGCCGCGGGCTTCGCGGGCCTCATCCCCGGGGCCTTCTACGTGGAGATCCCCGGGGCGGGCCATCTCGCCTGCGTGGAGGAGCCCGAACCCTTCAACGGCGCGGTGCTCGATCTCTTGGCGCGGGTGCAGGAGGAGCGACCATGAGCCCCGCGGAGCCCTCACCGATCTCCCAATCCATCCCCACCGCGCTGACGCGCCTCCTGGGGATCCGATACCCCATCGTTGGTGCGCCGATGTTCCTGGTGACCACGCCCCGGCTGGTGGCGGCCGTCTCGGAGGCCGGGGGGCTGGGAGCCGTACCGAGCCTCAACTACCGGAAGGGGGAGGATCTGCGCGCGGCCCTGCGGGAGGTCAGGGGGCTCACGTCGGCCCCTTACGCGGTCAACCTCATCGTGAACCGCTCCAACCCGTACCGAGAAGAGCACGCCAGGATCTGCCTGGAAGAGGGTGTCCCCGTGTACGTCACCTCCCTCGGAAGCCCCGAGAGCCTGATCTCGGACGCCCACCGGAACGGCGCGAAAGTCCTGTGCGACGTCGTGGATCTGGGCTATGCGCTGAAGGTCCAGGATCTCGGCGCGGACGGCGTGGTGGCCGTGGGCGCCGGGGCGGGCGGACACGCGGGCCGCACCATTCCCACCGTGCTGGTGCCCTATCTCAAGAGCCGTGTGGCCATTCCCGTTCTGGCCGCAGGAGGAATCGCCGACGGGCGGGGGATGCTCGCCATGATGGCTCTCGGCGCCGACGGCGTCTACGTGGGCACGCGATTCATCGCCTCGGAGGAGGCCGAGGTGGGGGAGGGCTATAAGAAGGCAGTCCTGGCCAGCGGACCGGAGGACATCCTGTACACCGCGAGACCCACCGGGACGCACGCCAACTTCATCCGCACGCCCTATCTCGACAAGCTGGGCACCGAGCTCACGTGGTGGGAGCGCGCGCTCTACCGATCCCCTGCCACCAAGCGTTGGGCCAAGACCCTCCGGATGCTCACCATCTCGCGGGCCATGAGAGGCTCTGCGCAAGGCGGAGGCAAGGCCTGGAAGGATATCTGGAGCGCCGGCCAGAGCGTGGGCCTCATCGAAGAGATCAAACCCGCCGGCGCCATCGTCCGGGATATGATCGCCGAATACGAATCGGCCCTCCGCGAGCTACCGCGGCCCGTCCCCTGACGCAGGTGGGCCCGCCTCGGAGAGGAAGGCCTGGAGGGCATCGGCCACGGCCCGCGGACGCTCGATGGGAGCCATGTGGCCGCAGCGCGGCAGGACGACCAGGCGCGAGGAGGGGAGGTGCTCGTGGGCGTAGCGGCACTCCTCCAGGAAGGGGTCCTCTTCGCCCGCCAGAAAGAGGACCGGCATGGTGAGCCGGGGAGCGCCCGCCTCGGTGTCGCAGGTTCGCTTGGCTGCCTCGGAGAGCAGGTCGGCCGCGGCGTACCCCTCCATGGCCAGTCGCAGGTGCCGCAGACCCTCGGGCGAGGAGCGCAGCTTTCCGAACAGCCGGGCGCGGCCCAGGTTCCTAAGGGCGGCCTCGGGGCCCTCTTCCCTGGCGGTCTTGGCGGCTTTGGCCACCCACTGTGCGGCGATGGGGCGAAAGCTGGCCCCCGAGCCCGCGGGGTGCGGCTCCGCGGAGCCGATGGCCGCCACCGAAAGGGAGCGCCCGGGCCAATTCATGGCGAAGGTGAGCGCGATTCTGGCCCCTTTGGAATGGCCGGCGAGGTTGGCCTCCGCAATGCCGAGGTGATCGAGGAGGGCGGCCAGGTCCTCGGCGTCGGCGAGGCGTGAGTATTCCAGGTCCGGGTTCGAGGTGGACCGGCCGGCGCCGCGCGGATCGTAGCGGATGACCCGATGATGCGGTTCCAGGAGGGGGGCCATCTCATCCCAGAGATGCAGGTTCAGGGTCCATCCCGGAATGAGAACCAGCGGCGGGCCGGAACCCGCGATCCGGTAATGGATCTGAAGGGGGCCGAGATCGAGGAAGGGCATGAAGCTACCTGAGAGGTCCCGTCACGGTCCAGGCATCACGGGATACCGCGAAGATGGACGTCCGGGGGAAATCGCCCGGCCTCAGCCGCGCGGCCGCGAGCCCGCCCTTCAGAGCTCCTTGTGGTTGCCGTCGCAGAAGGGTTTGTGGCCCGAGTACTTGCAGCCGCAGAGGGCCACCCTCTTGGGCTGGTCGAGCCTGAACTGGACGGGCTGGAATCCCGTTCCCTTGTGGCTTCCGTCGCAGAAGGGCTGTTTGCCGGAACGGCCGCAGGCGCACCAGTAGTAGTCGGCGGCTTCGAGGTCCAATACGAAAGGGGCCTTTTGGGGGCTGAGAGGTTCTTCCAAGGCATCCTCCATGAACGGGAAGGTGGTAAGGGCGGCTATCCCAGGGTCAGGAGCCGCCCGTAGGTACGAAGCCAGTCGCGGTGAGCCTCGAAGTTCGGGCTGTGGCAGGCCACCAGCTCCCAGAAGCGCCGCCCGTGGTTGGCGTGCCGCAGGTGGCAAAGCTCGTGGACGACGACGTAATCGAGCACGGCCGGAGGGGCCAGCAGAAGGCGCCAGTTGAAGGTGAGCGTGCCGCGCCCAGTGCATGCGCCCCAGCGGGTTTTCTGGTCGCGGACCGAGAGCCGCTTCGGTTTGACGCCGATGGCCTCCGCCAAAGCCTGGACCCGCCGCGTGAACACCTCTCTGGCCCTCTCGTGATAGAAGGCGGTGAGCACTTCACCGACGGGGGCGTCGCGGTCGCGGGGCACCCGCACGACCACGGAATCTCGGTGAATTTCCACGGAGGGGTTGACGCAGGCGCAGTTGCGCACGCGCAAAGGCAGGGCGCGGCCGCGATAGGAGACGGTGCGACCCTCTCCCAGAGGGGGAGGGGCGCTCGCGAGGTGGGCGGCTCGCTGTCCGAGCCGGCCGAGGATCCATTCGCGGTGCTTGCGGATCAGGTCCGGGGCCTGGCTCGTCTTGGCCCACTTGGGAAACACCAGCACAAGGCCCTCCCTGTCCTCCACCTTGATCCAGATGCGGCGGGCCCTGTTGTTTCTCCGGATGGTATAGGTAAGCCTTTGCCCTGCAAGAGTTATGAAACCCTTCGGGGGACTCTGCTGACTCCGTTGTTCCATGGAGACGCTCCTGACCGCCCTAGCATGCACGAGGAGAAACGGAGATGCAAGGGGGGCCGCCAAGGAGCCTGCAGCCCAAGTCTGGACTGGCTCAGGCGCCCTTTTCGCCCCAGAGGAGCGCCAAATGGAGCCCCGTTTCGACGGATTTGGCCATCCACTCCAGGCTCACCCACTCCTGGAGGCCGTGGAAGTTGACGCCGCCGGCGAAGATGTTGGGCGTGGGCAATCCCTTGAAGCAGAGGGCCGAACCGTCAGTCCCGCCCCGGATATAGCTTCGGACCGGCTCGACGCCCGACCGGCGAACGGCCTCGATGGCCATGTTCAGCACCTCCGGGTGCTGGTCCAGGATGACCTTCATGTTCCGGTAGGACTCCTGGATGAGCACGTCCACCTTGGCGCCCGGAAATGCCTCCTCGGCCTCGCTCGCGATGCGGAGGAGATCCTCCTCGCGTGCGCGCAGCTCCCCGACGGTGAAGCCTCGGACGATGAAGCGGAGGTTGGCCCTGCCGACCTCTCCGTCGAACACGTAGGGGTGGAGGTAGGACTCGCGCTTTTCCGTGGTTTCGGGCAGAAACCCTTTAGGGAGGCGGCCCATGATCTCAGCCGCCACGCGGAGGGCGTTGACCATCCTGCCCTTGGCGACGCCGGGGTGGATATCCTTGCCGGTGATGGTCAGGACGGCCGAATCGCCGCAGAAGGTCTCCTCCTCGATCTCCCCCAGGAGGGAGCCGTCGAAGGTGTAGGCCGCGTAGGCGCCGAAGCGCTTCACGTCGAAGAAGCGCGTCCCGTTGCCCGTCTCCTCGTCCGGGGTAAATCCGATGCGGATGGGCCCGTGGGGGACCTCGCGGTGATTGAGAAACCAATCGCAGGCGGTCATGATCGCGGCGACGCCGGCCTTGTCGTCCGCACCCAGGAGGGTGGTCCCGTCGGTGGTGACGAGGGTGTGGCCCGTGCACCGGGCCAGGTCCGGATTCTCGGCGACGGTGAGGGTCAGCCCCGGGGCCGCCGGCAAGTGGATGTCCCGCCCGTCGTAAGCGGGGATGACCTGCGGGTTGACGCCCGTGGCGTTGGTGCCGGGATAGGTATCCACGTGCGCCAGGTAGCCGATGACCTTGGCGTCGCGGCCGGGCGGAAGGGTCGAGGGCAAGGTCCCGAATAGGTATCCCTTCTCGTCCAGTTCCACCTCGGCCAGGCCCAACTCCCGCATTTCCACTTCCAGCATTCTGAGGAGATCCCATTGCCCCTGGGTCGAGGGGAAGGTCTCCGAAGTCTCGCTGGATCGAGTCTCGGTCTTCACGTACCGGAGGAAGCGCTCCAGCAGCCTTCGTTTGTCCTCGGGACCCAGGCTGATGGCGTTGATGCGGTTGGGTGAGGAATCGGTCATGGTCTAACCCCTTCAGTATGGGGCCCCGACCCGGGGGCCGGGGCCCAATGGGAACCGCTCAGGGCGCGGGCGCCCGCTTCATTTGTAGCTCTGCAGCACCTTCATGTAGTTGGCCCGCTCGAAGGCGGCGGGTTCGGGGCAGCGCTGCTGGCTCATACTGCCCTGCATCTGGCGGACGGAGTCGTACTCGTGCTCTTCCATCCAGGACTCCATGCCCTTGAGGATCTCGGTGGCGCGCCGGATTCCGTGCACCAGGAGGGCCGAGCAGAGCATGGTAGCGCTGGCGCCGGCCATGAGCATCTTCAGGACGTCCTCCGTCCTGTAGATGCCGCTGGTGGCAGCCAGGTCGGCCTTGACGCGCCCGAAGAGGATGGCGATCCATCGCAGGGGGAGGCGCATCTCGGAGGAGGAGGAGAGGACCAGATTGGGCGCCACCTCCAGCTCCTCCAGGTCGATGTCGGGCTGGTAGAAGCGGTTGAAGAGCACCAGCCCGTTGACGCCCAGCGCGTCGATCTGGGCGGCCATGTTCGCCATGTTGCTGAAGTAGGGGCTCAATTTGACGGCGACGGGGATGGTCACGGCGGTGCGGACGGTGCGGACGTCGTCGAGGTACACCCTTTCGACCTCGGAGCCCGGAATGGCGGGGTCGGTCGGCACGTAGTAGATGTTCAGCTCCAGCGCATCCGCTCCGGCCTCCTGGATCTTGCGGGCGTAATCCATCCATCCGCCCGATGAGACCCCGTTGAGGCTCGCGATGACGGGGATGGAGAGGGACCGCTTGGCTTTGCGGACGTGCTCAAGGTACTCTTCGGGTCCCCGCGTGAATTCCGATGTCTCGGGGTAGTAGGAGAGGGCCTCGGCAAAACTCTCCGTGCCGTGGGTGAGGTAGTGATCCAGCGCGCCCTCCTCGTGGCGGATCTGTTCCTCGAAGAGGGATTCCATGACGACCGCGGCCAAGCCGGCGTCCTCCAAGTGCTTGAGGGTGTCCAGGTCCTTGGACAGGGGGCTCGCGGAGGCCACCAGCGGGTTCTTCAGCTCCAAACCGAGGTATCTGGTAGTCAGGTCCATGATTTCCCCCTATACGCCCTTGTCCGGCTGAGGGGTCTTCTCGCCGAACGGTATGCCGGCCAACTGCTCGTAGACCTCCCAGCGGGCGACGTTCTCTTTCTGGGCGAGTTGCATGAGCTCCCGGGCGACCTCCGGATGGCTCTTGGTGAGCATCTTGAAACGCGTCTCCTTCATGGCGTAGTCCGCGAAAGCGCTCTTGGGCGCCTTGGAGTCAAGCTTCATCGGGTTCTTGCCTTCCTTGGCCAGATCTGGATTGTAACGGAAGAGCGGCCAGGCGCCGCACTCCACGGCCTCCTTCTGGTGCTGCATGCCCTCCGTCATGTCGAAACCGTGAGCGATGCAGTGGCTGTAGGCGATGATCAGGGAGGGGCCGTCGTAGGCCTCGGCCTCCAGGAAGGCCTTGACCGTCTGGTTGTCGCTGGCGCCCATGGCGACGCGCGCCACGTAGATGTTCCCGTAGGTCACGGCCAGGAGTCCGAGGTCCTTCTTGGGCAGGGCCTTGCCGCCCGCCGCGAACTTCGCAACGGCCCCGATGGGTGTGGCCTTCGAGCACTGGCCGCCGGTGTTGGAGTAAACCTCGGTGTCCAGGACGAGCACGTTCACGTTGCGGCCCGAGGCGAGTACGTGGTCCAGTCCGCCGTAGCCGATGTCGTAGGCCCAGCCGTCGCCGCCCACGATCCAGACGCTCTTCTTCACGAGTGCATCAGAGACCGAGAGGAGGTTCTGGGCCTCCCCGTCCGTGGCGCCGGCCAGCTTCTGCCTGAGGGCGAAGACTCGGGCCCGCTGGCGTGCGATGCCTATCTCATCGGTCTGCGGCTCGTTCAGGAGGCCGTCCACGAGGTCGTCGCCCAGGGAGGACCTCAGCTTCAGCAGGAGCTCACGGGCATACTGGCGGTGCTGGTCGAGGGTGAGGCGGAAGCCGTAGCCGAACTCGGCGTTGTCCTCGAAGAGCGAGTTGGACCAGGCGGGGCCGCGGCCGTCGGGATTGATCGTGTAGGGAGTGGTGGGGAGGTTGCCCCCGTAGATGGAGGAGCAGCCCGTGGCGTTGGCGATGAGGGCCCGATCGCCGAAGAGCTGGGTCAGGAGCTTGATGTAGGGCGTCTCGCCGCAGCCGGCGCAGGCGCCCGAGTACTCGAAGAGAGGCTGGAGGAACTGGGAGCCTTTGACGGAGTCTATCTTGACGATGGTCCTGTCGACCTCGGGCAGCGCGAGGAAGAAGGCGTAGTTGTCGCGCTCCGGCTCGCGCAGCGGGATCTGGTCGGCCATGTCCAGGGATTTGTGCTTGGGGTTGCTCTTGTCCTTTGCGGGGCAGATGAAGGCGCACTCGGCGCACCCCGTGCAATCCTCGGGCGCCACCTGGACGGTATACTTCATGCCCTTGAACTCCTGCCCCTTATAGTCCATGGACTTGAAGGAGACCGGGGGCTCCCTGAGCAGGGCGGAGTCGTAGACCTTGATGCGGATCGCCGCGTGGGGGCAGACGAGCGCGCACTTGCCGCACTGGATGCAGAGCTTCTCATCCCATACGGGGATCTCCAGGGCGATGTTCCGCTTCTCCCACTGGGCCGTGGCCGTGGGGAAGGTGCCGTCGGGGGGCATGGCGGAGACGGGCAGGTCGTCGCCTTCGTTGGCGATGATCTTGGCCAGGACGTCCCGGACGTAGTCGGGGGCCTTTTCAGAAACCACCGGCGGCTTGTCGAAGTCCGCACTGGCCTTCTCGGGCACGGCGACCTGGAAGAGGTTGGCCAGGGTGGCGTCCACGGCCTCGAAGTTCTTGCGGACCACCTCCTCGCCCTTCTTGCCGTACGTCTTTTCGATGGAGTGCTTGATGGCCGCGATGGCCTCGTCCTTGGGCAGGACCCCCGAGATGGCGAAGAAGCAGGTCTGCATGATGGTGTTGACGCGGCCTCCCATGCCGGCCTCGCGGGCCACCTTGTAACCGTCGATGACGTAGAGCTTGAGCCGCTTGTCGATGATCTGCTGCTGTACGCTGCGCGGAATCTTGTCCCACACCTCGTCGGGCCCGTAGGGGCTGTTCAACAGGAAGGTGGCGCCCGGAACGGCGTCCCGCAGCATGTCGAACTTTTCGAGGAAGGTGAAGGCGTGACACGCCACGAAGTTGGCCGAGGAGACCAGGTAGGTGGAGTGGATCGGCTTGGGCCCGAAGCGGAGGTGGGAGACGGTGATGGAGCCGGCCTTCTTGGAGTCATAGACGAAGTAACCCTGGGCGTAGTTCCCGGTCTCTTCGCCGATGATCTTGATGGAGTTCTTGTTGGCTCCCACTGTGCCGTCCGAACCGAGGCCGTAGAAGAGGCAGCGGATGACGCCATCGCCCTCGGTGATGAAGGCGGGGTCGAAGGGGAGGCTCTGGTGGGTCACATCATCCTGGATGCCCACCGAAAAATGGTTCTTGGGATCATCCTGCGCGAGGTTGTCGAAGACCGCCTTCACCATGGCCGGGGTGAACTCCTTGGAGGAGAGGCCGTAGCGGCCCCCCACGACGCGCGGGAAGCGGAAGGGCAGCCGGCCCGAGGAGAGCTCCTCGCCCAGGACCGTCACGATGTCCTGGTAGAGGGGTTCTCCGGCGGAGCCTGGTTCCTTTGTCCGGTCCAGAACGGCAATGGATTTGGCCGTCCAGGGCAGGGTCTTGATGAAGGCCTCGGTGGAGAAGGGACGGAACAGGCGGACCTTCAGCAGCCCCACCTTCTCTCCGTCGGCCACGAGGCGTTCAACGGCCTCGTGGGCGGCTTCCGCGCCCGAGCCCATCATGACGATGACGCGCTCGGCGTCGGGCGCGCCGACGTAATCGAACAGGCGGTACTGGCGGCCCACCACCTCGGCGAACCTGTCCATGGCGCGCTGCATGATCTCGGGGAAGGCCTGGTAGAAGGGGTTGATCCGCTCCCGCGCCTGGAAAAAGACGTCGGGGTTTTGCGCCGAGCCCCGGAGCACCGGCCGGTCGGGGGAGAGGGCCCTTCCTCGGTGGGCCCGCACCAGGTCGTCGCTGATGAGCGCGCGCAGGTCACTCTCATCGAGTTGTTCGATCTTCTGAACCTCGTGGGAGCTTCGGAAGCCGTCGAAGAAGTGCAGGACGGGGATGCGCCCTTCCAGGGTGGCGGCCTGGGCGATGAGGGCGAAATCCATGATCTCCTGGATGGAGCACGAGCAGAGCATGGCCCAACCCGTGGAGCGCACGGCCATGACGTCGCTGTGGTCGCCGAAGATGGAGAGGGCATGGGTGGCCAGGGTGCGCGCGGACACGTGGAAGACCGTGGAGGTCAATTCGCCCGCGATCTTGAACATGTTGGGGATCATCAGGAGGAGGCCCTGGGATGCCGTAAAGGTGGTCGTCAGGCCCCCCGTCTGGAGGGCGCCGTGCACGGCGCCGGAGGCGCCTCCCTCGCTCTGCAGCTCGACCACCGAGGGAACCGTTCCCCAGATGTTGGCCTGGCCCTCGGATGACCATTGGTCGGCCCATTCCCCCATGGGGGAGGAGGGCGTGATGGGATAAATGGCGCAGACCTCGTTCACTTTGTGGGCAACGTAGGCGGCCGCCTCGTTGCCGTCGATGGTTACTTTCCGCCTCACCATCAGGATCTCCGTTCCTTAAGGCTCCCGCGCTGTTGCCTGTTTCCGCGGCGCAGAACTCTCGCACGGGCAGCCGACACCGGTTCTGTGGTTCACTTCGCTCTCGGAATTGCCTGGCCGCAGGCCCTGGGCCCCGGCCGAGGTTGAGATTATAGAATTCTTGGCCCGATGGGCGCTAGCGCCCGATGAAATTGTGGCGCCAGGAGAGAAGGGTTTGGGGCATTTACCGCAGGGGCCCTTGGAATACGCCCTCCGGTGCGTTGAAATTCCGGCAACCGCAAGACCTTCTCCTGCAGAAGGAACCTCTCACATCCGATCCTCTCGTCCAACCTGGTCGTGAAGGGGGCCTCCGTTCCGCCGGGCCCCTTGACGCTTCGGCAGCCGCCCTCTATGTTACCGCCAGGAAGGAAAGGTGATGCCTTCGGAGCAGTGGTTGCTGTTGCAGGTCGGCGACGCCCTGGAATTGGCCCTGCCTTTCTCGCAGGTGCACAGGGTACTTCACCGGCAGGAGAGAGATTTTGAATCGTACGCCTCTCAGGCCGCAGACCTCGCCGAGTGCCTTGGAGTCACTCCCGGGGCCGGCCTTCCAGGCGTTCTCATCTTGCTCAACAGTGGCGCGTGCTGGCGCGCCGGAGAGGTCCTTCTTCCCGACGGGCGCGAAAGCCTGAGTTACCTCTCCCTGCCCGGCGATCTTTTTCGCGGCCGGGCCTGGTGCAGGGGGGTGCTGTCGGACCGGGGGCGCTGGGTTTATGTGGTCAACGAAGAGGGGTTCGGGGAAGGGAATGGATGAACGCGGCTTCGTGGTGTTCGACGCGGGCGAGCTGAGGCTTGCGGTCCCGGAGGCGGCGGTAGTCACGGTTCGCGACTGGTCGGCGCCGCATCCGTTGCCAGAGGGAGCGGAGTGGCTGTGGGGACTGTTGCCCGGCGAGGGAGGCGTGGTGCCCGTTCTGCGGGAGGAGATATTCGGAGGGCCCAAGGAACCCCCGGAGGTCCTCATCGTCGTGGAGTGGAGCGGACGCGTGCTGGCCTTGCCGGCGCGCGGACCGAGACTCTGGCGCGCACGCATGGAAATGGCGCCGCCGGAGGCTGCCCCGTGGTGCGAAGGGGTGGTGGCGGCGGATCCGGAAATCCGGTGCATCGATCTTGCGCGGCTTTACAGGGGTTTGGGAATTGGCATAGAATAATCAGGGACGATAAGGGGGCTGCGGATGCCGAAGAAAATCCTGCTGGCTGACGATAGCGTCACCATCCAGAAGGTCGTGGAGCTGACCTTCGCGGAAGGGGACTACGCGGTGGTGTGCGTGTCCAACGGGAAGGCCGCGGTGCAGAAGATCCAGGATGACCGCCCCGACATCCTCCTCTGCGACGTGATCATGCCCGAGATGAACGGGTACGACGTGGCCTCCTTCGTCAAGAAGAACCCGACCTATTCCGGGATCCCGGTCATTCTGCTGACGGGGACCTTCGAGCCCTTCGACGAGGACAAGGCGAGGCTCTCAGGAGCCGACACCTACGTCACCAAGCCCTTCGATTCCAAGCTCCTGGTAGATAAGGTAGAGGAGCTCATAAGCCGACGGCCGGTGCTGGACACGGCCGCCCCCATGGAGCCCGCCCAGGTCTTTCAGGCCAGGGAGGAGTTCCTCCTGGTGCATGAGCCGCAGGTGGAACGGGAGGGAGCCGCGGCGGTCCCGCCGAAGCCTGCCGAGCCATTCGAGCAGGCGTTCGAGCAGGAAGCCGTGGAGGAGAAGGCCGCGGTGGAACCCGCCCATGTTGTTTCCGGCCGCCCTCTAGCCGTCGCTGAACCCTCAGCGGCGCAGGAAGGGCCTGACATCAAGCCCGCTTCGGAGGCGGCCTGGCCCACCGAATGGGTGAGTGAACCTCTGCCCGTTGCGCAAAAGCCGGAACAGGCGGCCGAGCCGCCGGTGACGGAGGCGATTCAGCCCGAGGAGCCCTTTGAATCCATCGATCTGGGGCCTCTTCCGTCTGAGGAGGCTTCGGAGCAGGCCTTTGAGGAGATCGTGGCTCCCCCGCATGCGGCCAAAGACGAGGTCGTGATCGGCGTGGCGGGACCCGAGGACGCGGGTGAGCCCGACGTGCTCGAGGCGGACCTGTCGGCGAGCTCGGCGCCGCCCCTTGAGACGGCGCCCGTCTCCGTCATGGGCGCCGAGGATTGGGGGGAGGGTCGGCGGCCTGCGGCTCCCGACGTGATCGAGCCTGAGGGCCTGCCCGCGGAGCCGGGCTTGAAGGAGGAGGAATCCCTTCCCGCCGAGGAGGCCATGGACGAGTCCCTGATCGTCCACGACATGACGGAACAGCAAGACATGGTTTCCCAAGCCCAGGCCGAGGCCCAGGCCAAGATGGAGGCGCCGGTCTCGGCCTTTGCGGGCGCCCCGGAGGAAACGATCGAAGCGTCGTCCGTCGAGCTTCCGAAGATCGAGGGGGAGCTGGTTCCCGCCTATGAGGAGGTTGTACCCTCGTCGGTGGACACGGCCGAACAGGCACAACCCGAAGAACCCCGGCTTGAGGAGACCCCCTTCCTGGAGGAGGGCGAGGTTCGAAGCGGCCTTCCCGAGGTACCCGCGGAACACGTGAGCGAGGCCGTGAAGGCACCTCTCGCCCTGGGAGAACACACGGAAGAGCTCCCGGCGGGCATGGAGGAGGTCTCTCCCTTCGAGGAGCCCGCCCCGGGGATCCAGCCCGAGGAGCCCACCGTCGCCGCGCTGGTCCCCGCCGAGCCCTTGCCGGCCGAGCCCGAGCCCATAGCCCCGGCGGCGCAGGCGCCCGCCCCTCCAACGATTCCGGGCGAGGAGCTGGAGCAGTCGGTGAGGAAGGCCGTCGCCGAGGCGCACCCGGGGATAGCCCGGGAGGTGGCGCAGGCCTTGGCTCCGGCCGTGATTGCCGAGACGGTGCGGGAGATGGCGCCCGACCACATCAGGGCGATCGTCTCCGATATGGCCGGAGCGCACATCCGCGAGATCGCCCGGGAGATCGCCCCCGATCACGCTTCGGCCGTCGCGCGCGAAACCGTTCCGGGCGCCGTGCAGCAGGCGGTGGCGCAGCAGGCGCCGGATCTCGTCCGGCAGGCCGTGGCGGAATCGGCTCCCGCCGCGGTGCGGGAGGCCGCTCGGGAACACGCGGAGCGAATGGCGCCGGAGGCCGTGCAGGCGGCGGTGCGGGACGCGGTGTTGCAAGTCCTTCGCGAGACGGCCCCCGAGATCATCCGGCAGGTCGCCTGGGAAGTCATTCCGGAGATGGCGGAAAACCTCATCCGGCGCCGCATCCAGGAACTGGAGACCGAGGCGGGCTGAAACCGAGGTTCGCCGATGGCAGCTAAAGCGCGAGAACAGGGGTTCGCCCCTGTTTTCGTGTATGCGAGGCGCGGGGACGGCCGGGGGCACACGAAGGAGCCCGGTCCAGGCTCCGAGGCCGCGGCAAGACAGCCCTGAGGCCCTTTCAGCCGGGAGAGAAAGCCATGGAGATCCCCAAGCAGTACGACCCGAGGGAGTGCGAGGAGCGCTGGTACCGTTTCTGGGAAGAAGGGGGAATGTTTGCGGCCGACCCGCGTTCCGGAAAGCCGCCGTACGTCATCGTGATTCCCCCTCCCAACGTCACGGGGGTCCTCCACACCGGCCACGCCATGTTCGTCACGCTCCAGGACATCCTGATCCGCTGGAAGCGGATGCAGGGATTTGACGCCCTCTGGCTGCCCGGGACCGATCACGCGGGGATCGCCACGCAGATGGTCGTCAGCAAGGAACTCGAAAAGCAGGGCATCCAGCGTTTGGAGTTGGGGCGAGAGGCCTTCGTGGAGA
Organism: Acidobacteriota bacterium; assembly: GCA_021778515.1. Lineage (GTDB taxonomy): Bacteria > Acidobacteriota > UBA4820 > UBA4820 > DSQY01 > DTPS01. The sequence goes on along the minus strand of JAJYCJ010000002.1, from coordinate 36,280 downwards.
AGGTGTGGGAGTGGCGGAAGGAAAAGGGCGACACCATCCTCCAGCAGCTTCGGTGCCTCGGCGCCTCGTGCGACTGGAGCCGGACCCGATTCACTCTCGACCCCGACCTTTCAAGGGCCGTGCGCACGGCCTTCGTGGAGCTCTACAGGGAGGGGCTGATCTACCGCGGCGAATACATGATCAACTGGTGCCCCCGTTGCGGCACGGCCCTGTCGGATCTCGAGGTGGAGCACGCCGACAGCCAGGGACACCTGTGGTACATCCGCTATCCCTTGGAGGGGGCAGAGGACGGCGCGTGCATCGTGGTGGCGACGACGCGGCCTGAGACCATGCTGGGCGACACGGCCGTGGCCGTGCACCCGGAGGACGAGCGGTACCGATCGTGGATCGGCCGCCGCGTGCGTCTGCCCATCATGAACCGCTCCATCCCCATCATCGCCGACACCATGGTGGACCGAGAGTTTGGAACGGGGGCTGTTAAGATCACTCCCGCCCACGACCCCAACGACTTTGAAGCGGGCAGGCGGCACGGGCTGCCCGAGATCGCCGTCATAGGGCTGGACGGGCGGATGACCAAGGAGGCCGGACTCTTTGCGGGCCAGGACCGGTTCGAGGCGCGCAAGGGTGTGGTGCGGCAGTTGGAGACCGAGGGGCTCCTGGTGAAAACGGCCGTTCACGCCAACGCCGTGGGCCATTGCCAGCGCTGCGACACGGTAGTGGAGCCGGCCATTTCAAAACAGTGGTTCCTGAAGATAGGGCCCCTGGCCGGCCCGGCGAAGGAAGCGGTGGAGCGCGGTGAGATCCGGATCATCCCGGACCACTGGCGCAAGGTCTACCTGAACTGGATGAGCGAGATCCATGACTGGTGCATTTCCCGCCAGCTCTGGTGGGGGCACCGCATTCCCGCCTTCTTCTGCGGCCATTGCGGGAAGTCGGCCGGCTCAAACGATCCCCAGCGGCTCCTGGTGGCCATGGAGGATCTCACGAAGTGCCCTTACTGCGGCGGGACCGTGATCCAGGACCCCGATGTGCTGGACACCTGGTTCTCGTCCCAGCTCTGGCCCTTCTCTACCCTGGGTTGGCCGGAGGAGACGGAAGAGTTCAGGCGGTACTACCCCACGACGGTCATGGAGACGGGGTACGACATCCTGTTTTTCTGGGTGGCCCGCATGATCATGGCCGGCCTGAAGTTCACCGGGAAGGCTCCCTTTCGTGACGTCTTCCTGCACGGCCTCGTCCGGGATGCCCAGGGTCGCAAGATGAGCAAGACCCTGGGCAACGTCATCGACCCCCTGGACCTCATCGAGCAGTACGGCGCCGATGCCGTGCGGTTCACTCTGGCCGTGCTCTGCGTCCCCGGCACGGACGTCTCCCTCGACCCGAAGCGCATGGAGGGCTACCGCGCCTTCGCCAACAAGCTGTGGAACGCCGGCCGCTTCGTCCTGATGCAGATCGAGGGCGAAGCCGTCCGGGAGCCGGCCAGGGAGGATCTCGGATTCTGGGACCGCTGGATCCTCAGCGAATGCGAGCTCACCGCGAAGAAGGTCAACGAGTCGCTGGAGGCCTTCCGTTTCTATGAGGCGTCAGAAGTCCTCTATCATTTCGTCTGGCATCGCTTCTGCGATTGGTACGTGGAGGTCTCCAAGGTGGGGTTGGCCGAGGGGATGCCCGCCGCCCGGAGGGAGGCCACCCGCTGGGCCCTTCACCGGGTGCTGGACAGCATTCTGAGGCTCCTGCACCCCTTCATGCCCTTCATCACGGAGGACCTCTGGCAGCGGATGCCCGGTGCCGAAGGGAGCCTCATGCTGGCGGCCTACCCGACGGGCTCGACCGAAGACTCTTCAGGTTTCGACTCCATCGACTGGCTCATGGACCTCGTGAACCGCGTCCGCAACCTCAGGGCCGAAAAGGGCCTCCCGCCCTCGCAACGGCTCGATGCGGTGGTGGTCCGGGCGGACCACGAGGCGGATGCCGCCCTGGGCCGCTCTATGGAAGAAGTCGCCTTCCTGGCCCGGTTGAGCGGCGTGACGCGAGCGGATTCGCTTCCCCAAGGGGAGGAGTGGGTGGCCGGGGTCGCCGCGAGGTTCCAGTTCGCCCTGCGCGTGCCGGCCGCCTCCCGGGACGTTGAGGGGGAACGCAAGCGCCTGGAGGGTGAACTGCGCAAGGCGAAGCTCGAACACGGGAAGTTCTCGGCCAAGCTCGAGAGCCCGGCCTTCGTGGATCGGGCGCCCGCGGAGGTGGTGGAGAAGAACCGCCGCCTGCTCGCCGAGTACGGGCGAAAAATCGCCGAGCTGGAGGTGGCCCTGGAGAAGCTGGCGCGTTGACAGCGGTGAACGACCTTTTTATCATGAGGCCGAAAGGAGAGTCACGCCATGAGAAACGCGGAGCGGGGTGAGGGCAAACTGGGGCTCTTCGTCATGCTGCTGATTCTGGCGGCCGCCATTTTCGTGCTCGTGAAGGTCGTGCCTCCCCGGATCAATGCGTACGAGTTCAAGGACTGGATGGGAGAGTACGCACGGACCGATTGCTGGAACCGCTCCCCCGAACAGATGAAGCAGGACCTCGTGGCCAAGGCGCATCGGCTCAACCTGCCGCTCACCGAGAAGGACGTCACCGTGGAGCGGCGGGGTTCCACCGTCAGCATCGGGGCCAAGTTCGACATGCCCGTGGACCTGAAGGTCTACAAGCTGGTCCTCCACTACGATTTCAACCAGCAGGCCGAGCACTATTGAACCTGCTGGCCCTCCCCAAGGTGGAGCTGCACCTTCACCTCGAGGGGTGCATCTCACCCGCGGAAGCAAGGATGCTGGCCGAGCGCAACCCGGCCGGCCGAGGGATCGGGCCCTCCGACCTCGCGGCCTGTTATCGGCACGGCAGCCTCAGAGACTTCCTGATTCATTTCGGCCGCCTCGTGGACCTGTTGGCAGATCCATCTGATCTGGGGTGGCTCTTTAAAAAGGTGCAGGGAAGACTCAGGCGCCAGGGGATCGTGTACGCGGAGCTGCGCGTGTCCCCGTCCGTGTGGGAGCGACACGGACTGCCAGCCGAGGAGACCCTCGATGCCCTGCTGGATGCGGCGAGAACCGGCGTTCCGCGGTGCTCGTTCATCATCGACGGCGTTCGCCAGTGGGATCGCCGAAGCCTGATTCGCGACTTCGAATTGGCCCTCGGGTGCAGGCGCCGTGGCGTGGTGGCTTTCGGGCTCGGGGGGGACGAAGCGGCTGCCCCTTCGAGCCTGTTCAAGGAGCTCGCCCACGAGGCGCGGAAACACCGCTTCCCCATAATCCCCCACGCGGGAGAAGGACTCGGAGCCGACGAGGTGGCGTCGGCTCTCGACGTGTTTGATCCGCCGAGGATCGGACACGGCATCAGGGCCGCCGAGTCCCCGGCCCTGGTGGCGGAGCTCGCCCGTCGGGGCACGCACCTGGAGGTGTGCCCCACCAGCAACCGCCGGACCGGCGTGGTCCCCAGGGGCAAAAGGCATCCCCTGGCGCAGCTCTGGGCAGGGGGAGTATCGCTGTCCCTCGGCACGGACGATCCTGCGCTCTTTCACACGACCCTGAGCCGGGAGCTCCAGTGGGCGAGGCGTCGGCTGGGCTGGGGACCGCGGGAGCTCGCCCGCAGCCAAGAGTTGGCGGCGAGGGCGTCGCTCCTGCCCCCGGCCGAGCGGGAGTCGCTGGAGCGGTTCGTCTCCGCCGGCTGGAACGTGAGAGCCTTGTCAGGAGAAGGCGGGGGCCCTACAATCGGAAGCAGGGGTGACGGGGCATGCTGGACTCGGGTCTGACCGAAGACGAGCTCTGGGGCAAGATTCCCTCCCTCTCTTTTCAGGAACTCCCGGCCCTCCTGGACCACCCCGCCACCAGGGAGCGCCACCTCCTCAAGCTGCTAGAGCGCAGGGACCTGCCAGAGAGCTTTCTCGCCCAAGTGAGCCACGGCAAATGGGTCCGGTCCGTCAGGGTGCAATTCTCGCTCGTCAACCACGCCGCCACCCCCTTGGCCGACGCCATGAATTTCGTGAAATTCCTGGCCTGGCGCGACCTCAACCTCACCATACAGAACTTCCACATTGCGAGCGAAGTGAGGCACGCGGCCGAAACCGTTCTCTTGCAGCGCATTCCCGCCATGGCGGTGGGGGAGAAGATCACCTTCGCCCGGGCGGCAGCGGGACAGGCCCTCAAGATGCTGAGGAACGACAAGGACCCGAGGGTCGTCAAAGCGCTGCTGGAGAACGGTCGGACCGTCGAGGACGACGTCCTGTTCCTCATCAATCAGCCCAAGACACCCGCCCCGGTACTCGAGGCCGTCGCCCGGGATCCGAAATGGTCGGCGCGGCAGGAGGTCCGGGTGGGCCTCATCCGCAACATGCACACCCCCCTCGCCGCCGTCATCCCCTTTTTGAGTTCCCTGAATCTCGCGGAGGCGCGGGCGTTGTCGCAGGACCCGAAGGTCCCCGTGGCCGTGCGGCGGATGCTTCTGACTAGACTCGGGAGGAAACCGTGAACCATGCGGCGAAGGTCCTGGGCGAAGAGCTTTCGGCAGCCCGGAAAGCCAAGGGTCTGAGCCTGGAGGACGTATCCAGGGCTACGAAGATCCGGAAGCCCATCCTGCTCGCCCTGGAGGAGGGCCGACTGGAGGATCTCCCGCCTGCCGTCTTCATGGCGGGGCATCTCCGGGCCTACGCGGCGGTTCTGGAATTGGATGGTGAACCGTACGTGGAACGCCTCCGGCAGATCACGCGCGCTCCCCTGGCGGAGAGCCGCTCGGCAGTGGTCCTGGCGGCCCCCCGCTTTCGCGTGTGGCCGGTACTTCTCGCGGTTGTCCTGGTGGTTTTGGCGGCCGGTGGCGCTATCTGGTTCTGGCTGCACTATGGCACGGGAGGGGACCGCCGTGCGCCGGAAGCCGCCGCCCCTGCCGGCCCGCGGGAGCCCTCCCCATCACCCCCTGCCGCTGCTCCCGAGAAGACCCCCATGGAGCAGGCCACAAAGGGCGAAGCGGCACCCACCGAGCTGGCCACGCCGGGAACGGCGGTTGCGGCCGCTGTGTCCTCCGCTACTCCGGCAATGGCTCCGGAGACCAGCGTTGAAGCGCCCGAGAAGCCGCCTTCGGAGCCCGCCGCCGCCTCCTCCGCGGAGCCCACGGCCCCCCCTGCGGCAGCGGAGGCGCCTGCCGCCGCCGTTCCAGTGGCACCTCGGGGCGACCTCGTCATCGTCTGCAACAAGACGTGCTGGCTCGCCCTGTGGGCCGATGGACAGAGGAAGATATACCGCCAGCTGAGGGCCGGGGAGACGGTGGCACTCAACGGGAAGCGCTTCAAGGCCGACATCGGCGACCCTTCCGCACTCTCCATCACCTTCCAGGGGCGCAGCGTCGCGCTGCCCGGCGCTCCGGGGAAGCTCCTCAAAAACTTCCAGATTCCTCCCGCCGTACAGCCTCAGACGCCATGACGCACCCCCTCGTAGAACGGATCCTGGCGGGCGAGACCCAGGCACACGTCAAGAGGGCCGCCGCCAGAGGCGCGTTGCCCCTGTCCCGGGAGGAGTTCGTGGAACTCTGGGTCCTCCTTCGCAACGACGAGGATCCAGAGGTCCGGATCGCCTGCAAGGAGAGCCTCGCCGCCCTGAAGGAGGAGGAGTGGGACGCTCTCCTGCCGGGGTACGAGTTCCATCCGGAGGTGCTCGATTTTGCCATACGGGTCCTGGGCAAGAACGAGCAGATCCGGCGGGCGGCTCTCAAGAACCGGGGGGTGCCCGTCGAGACGCTGGAATGGCTCGGCGAAACGGGCGGGGGCGACGTCATCGACCTCATGCTGGACAACCAGGTGCGGCTACTGCAGGAGCCCTCCATCCTCGAGGCCATCCTGAGGAACCGGACCCTGGGCACGAGCCAGGTGAGAAGGATCTACGACCTGGTGGAGCAGTTCTTCCGGGGCCATCCGCAGATTCCAGGCATGCTAGAGAGTCGATTCGGCCTGAAGCTCGGCGCCGCCGGGGGAGCATTCACGATGAACATTCCCGAGGCCGGCGGCGTCCCTCGGAGATCGGAGACGATCCGTCCCCCCGTTCAGCCACCGGTCGCCCCGGGCATCGGGGCGGAGGAGCCAGCGGGGGATCAGGCGGGGCTCGATTACGAGGCGCTGGAGCTGCCGCCCGAGGCGCTCGTGGAGGAGGAGCTGTCGGCGGAGCAGTACAAGTCGCTCTACCAGCAGATCATCACCATGTCCATTCCCGCGAAGATCGAGCTGGCGCTCAAGGGGAACAAGGAGGCCAGGGGCCTTCTGATCCGTGACAGCAACAAGGTGGTCCAGGAGGCCGTCCTGGACTCCCCCAAGCTGAGCGAGCTCGAGATAGAATCCTTTGCCCGTCAGCGCAACCTGTCCGAGGACCTGTTCCGAAAGATGGCGCGCAACAGGGAATGGACCAAAAGATATAGCGTTGTGAAATCCCTGGTCGCCAATCCCAAGGTGCCCATCGGCCTTGTTCTTCAGTTTTTGCCGAGGCTTACCGACCTGGACCTGAAGTTGACGATCAAGGACCGCAACATCAGCGAGGCCATCCGGCGCGAGGCGCGCAAGCTATGGGACACGCGCAATTCGAGAAAGGTGACTACCTACAAGAAGAAGTAGCAGAGGTCGGCTGTGCGGCCTTGCGGGATGGGGACGGCTTGAGCTAAGGTGGTCGCTATGGACCAGAATGACCAGAACTACTACGAGGTGTTGGGAGTGAGCTCGCAGGCCCGGGACAGCGAGATACGAGCGGCCTTTCGAGACCTGGTGAAGGAGCATCACCCCGACAGGTTCACCGACCCGGCGGAGAAAGCCGAGGCGGAGGCCCTTTTGAAGCGCCTGACGGAGGCCTTCAACACCGTCGGCCGAAAAGCTCAGCGTGACGCCTACGACAGGTCCCTGGCCTCATCGGTCCCGGCTCAAACGGCGCAGCGGTCCCCGCAGGAGATGGCCAGAGAGTACCTTCAGCAGGGAAGGGCGCGCCTGAAGTCGGGAGATTTGGCCGGTGCGCTCAGCGTCTTCGATCATCTGCTTCGCCAGGATCCCGAAAACCCGCAAGCCCTCTTCCACGCGGGGATGATCCGGCTGAGAAACCCCCGCTGGCGGACGCTTGGAAGCCAGCAGGTGGAAAGAGCCATCGAACTGGATCCCTTTTCCTCCGGTTTCGTCGTGGAGTACGCCCGGTTCCTCATGGAAAACGGGCAATCGATTCGCGCCCTTCGCCTTCTGGAGACATCCCAGAAGAACTATCCTGCCGACGACAACATCAAGGCCCTCCTTGCCCAGCTCACGGGCGACAAATCCTGGGGCCTCCCCCTCCTTGGAAAGAAAAAATGATGACTATGGAGGCCTCCGGCCTGACCGACGTGGGTCGCAAGCGAAGCAACAACGAGGACGCTTTTGCCGTCCGCCCCGAGCTCGGACTTTATGTGGTGGCCGACGGCATGGGGGGCCACTCTTCGGGCGAGGTGGCCGCGCAGATGGCCGTCAATCAGATCGTGGCCTTTTTTGAGATTCAAGACCTCTCCGAAGAGGCGACCTGGCCCTACCCCTCCTACGACGACAGCCTCTCATTCGAAGGGAACAAGCTGAGGACCGCCATTGCCCTTGCGAACGAGCAGATTCAGAACTACTCCTCGGAGCATCCCGAATCGAGAGGCATGGGGACCACGGTCGTGGCGGCGCTCGTCGTGGGGGACAAGCTCATTATCGGGCACGTGGGCGACAGCAGGGCCTACCTCTATTCCAGCAGCCAGCTCTCGGTTCTCACCATGGACCATTCATGGGTCAGCGAGCAGGTGCGGCTGGGCTTCCTGACGGAAGAGGAGGCGGCCCACCACCCGTTCCGAAACGTCATTACCAAGGCGCTCGGCACGAGAGACCAGGCGCAGGCGGACGTGCTCGAAATGGATGTGGGGGTGGGCGACCGGGTCCTCTTGTGCAGCGATGGGCTGAACTCCATGGCCGCCGAGGAGGATATCGCCAAAACTTTTGCCCGCCGGGAGTCCCTCGAAGCCACCTGCCGCTCCCTCGTAGAGCTGGCCAATCAGAAGGGCGGCGAGGACAACATCACCGTCATTCTGCTTGAGCGCCGGGCCTGAGGAATACTCCCGCCATCGGCGCGGCCCGCCTTCGACGTCGGCTCTTCCCTCCCCGGAGGGTAGTCACTCAAATCCCCCTTGAGGCCATCGAGGAAGGTGTTGCGGATTTCCGCCGACACCGAGCGGAGCGCCATGCTGCCGCTGCCGCTCCTGTGCCGTCCTCGCCGATGAGCTCGCGGCCCTCGAAAGGAGCTGATTCCACCGCTTCTACTTCGTGGACGGCTCCTCTGTCCGGGGGTGAGCCTGCTCCAGCCGACCTTTTGCCTGGCCCCGGGATCGGAACCTTGGATTCACGAAACCGTTCGCGCATGAGCCGGCGGCCGAGAAATGCGCGTGCGCGGGGCTGTCTGGAGGCTGGAAACCCGCATCGCCGCCCGGCTGGCATTTCTCCGGAGGTTGACGCACCGGGCGATCCTTCCTAGAATGGCCCCTTGGCCGAAGTGGCGGAACCGGTAGACGCAGTGGACTCAAAATCCACCGGCCGCAAGACCATGGGGGTTCGAGTCCCCCCTTCGGCACCAAAGGTTGTACTTGGGTGGGGAGGGGAAACCCTCCCCGCTGACGTCTCCGGTCTCCTCGAAGGCACGAGAAGGGGGGACGAGAAGGGCGGGAGACGGCGTAGCCCCGCCGCGAGGACGCGAGCGAAGAGCGAGCGTTCGCAGCGAAGCGGGGCAAGCCGAGGGACCCGCCCCGGGAACCGTAGGCGGCCTTGAAACGGAGCCGCGAGACTCGCGAGCGGCGAGGCTTCTAGGCCGCGTAGATTCGAGTCCCCCCTTCGGCACCAAAGGTTGTACTTGGGTGGGGAGGGGAGACCCTCCCCACCGGTGTCTCAGGGCTCCTCGAAGGCACGAGAAGGGGGGACGAGAAGGGCGGGAGATGGCGTAGCCCCGCCGGGAGAACGCGAGCGAAGAGCGAGCGTTCGCAGCGAAGCGGGGCAAGCCGAGGGACCCGCCCCGGGAACCGTAGGCGGCCTTGAAACGGAGCCGCGAGATTCGTGAGCGGCGAGGCTTCTAGGCCGCGTAGGTTCGAGTCCCCCCTTCGGCACCAAAGGTTGTACTTGGGTGGGGAGGGGAGACCCTCCCCACCGGTGTCTCAGGGCTCCTCGAAGGCACGAGAAGGGGGGACGAGAAGGGCGGGAGACGGCGTAGCCCCGCCGCGAGAGCGTGAGCGAAGAGCGAGGCCTGGCGGGGGTTTCTTCTAACGTACGACCTTGAGAATCCAGTGATCCTCGTCGAGCCCTACGGCCGCAACGTCCTGGTTAACCGGCAGGGTGAAGGTCTGGGTCCGCTGGTCGTTCCAGACGCTCCTCGTCTCCTCACTCCCGTCCTGATAGTGCAAGGTCAGGTCCACGGGCATGATGTAGGTGTCCCGGTGGGTGGAACGCCGCCGCACCAAGTGCTTCTGCTTCTGGGCGAGGGTGACGGTCAGTGTGTTGCCGGTTTGGCTGGACGCGAGGCTGTAGATGGGGCGCTTCGGGGTGTAGACCCATTGGTCGAAAAACCACGCGAGCGAGCGTCCGTAGGCCGCCTCGAAGGCGTGTCGGAGATCGTCCGTCGTGGCGTTTCCGTAACCCTGGGCCTGGCGGTAGTCGGCCAGGCCTTGCCAGAAGGCCGATTCTCCCACGACGTGGCGCAGCATGTGGAGAACCCAGGCCCCCTTGTCGTAGATGGCGCCCGTGTCCGCGAAGGGTTTGTTCCCATCGGTGACGTAAACGCTGCCGCCCAGGTAGCCGTTGTAGGCCCCGTCGTCGTACTGGCTGATGACGTCGCTCTCCGAGAGCCCGTTGGAGCGTGCGAGCCAGAGCACTTCGAAGTAGGTGGCGAAGCCCTCGTTCAGCCAGATGTCGTTCCAGGTGCCGCAGGTCACCTCGTCCCCCCACCACTGGTGGGCCAGCTCGTGGGCGTAGATGCCCTCGAAATTCCCCGACCGCCCCAGGAAGGCGTCTCCCATGCTCGTGAGCGTCTGATGCTCCATGCCGCCGCCCCAGGGAAAGGCCACCATTCCGTACTTTTCGTCGATGAAGGGGTATTCCCCACAGAGCTCTGCAAAGTAGCGGATCATGTCCGGAACGGCCTGCACGTTCCCCGTGGCCGATGGAAGGGACTCGGGATAGACGTAGTAGGTGACCGGCATGGTGGTCGAGCCGTTCAGCGCCGTGTAGGTATCCGAGAAGAAGGCATAATTGGTGACGTTGGCCGAGATCAGATAGTTGGCGATGGGGTAGGATTCCCTCCAGTGGTAGGTCTGGGTGCCGTCGGGGTTGTTGAACACCTCCTGGAGGGTGCCGTTGGAAGCCCCGACCATGCCGGAGGGCACCGTGAGAATCATATCCAGCGTGGCTTTGTCGTCCACGTCATCCACGCAGGGCCACCAGGCATAGGAATCGAAGGGCTCGGACAGAGTGGTGGCGCTGGGGACCCCGGCGTGGCTGGCGAAAAGCATGCCGCCGCCCAGGCCCGAGGTGGTCACCGGAGAACCACTGTAAGAGACCGCGATTTCGTGCCGGCTCGCGGGGAGCAATCGCGGCGCGAAGGCGAGCGTCACGTTGGAGCCCCTTCGGCTGACCGTCGACAGACCGGTTCCATCCAGAGAGGCGCCGTCCATCTTCAGGGCGGGGTGGAGGCGAAGGCGGAGCTGGCCGAGGGGGGCCGTGGGGTGAAAGGTAAGCGTGACCGTGCCTTGGATCGTACGCGCGGCGGGGTCGAGATGGATGTCGAGGCGATAGTGTTCGATATCCAGTGCCTGGTGGGGCTGGACTCCGGCGGCCTCAGTCCGAGCCCTCTCGAAAAGCTCCTTCGCCTTGAGGGCGCTCTCCTCCACGTGAAAGTTGCGCGCGCCGCAGATGGAGTCACACAGGGAGTTGTCGAAAGATCGGCCCGCGGGAGGAGCCGCAAACAGAGGTGTGGCGAGGGCAAGGAGAAGGGCGGCGAGAGGAATTCTTGCCTGAGCCATACGGGAACACCTCCAGCGCGCATCATGACACGGGAGGCGAGACCCATAAAGGCTCAGGGAGGAGCAAGGTGGCGGGGCCGCCTCGCGGCCCCGGCCGTCACATGTACATTCCGCCGTTCACCGAGAGGGTCTGGCCCGTGATGTAGCCCGCGTCGTCACTGAGCAGAAAGGCCACGGCGCGCGCGATGTCCTCGGCGCTGCCGAATCGTTTCATGGGGATGATCGAGGCCATCTGCTCCTTCTGCTGCTCCGTGAGCTTGTCGGTCATGGCCGTCACGATGAACCCCGGGGCCACCGCGTTGCAGGTGATGTTTCGGCTGGCGAGCTCGCGAGCGGTCACCTTGGTGAGCCCGATGATGCCGGCCTTGCTGGCCACGTAGTTGGCCTGTCCCGCATTCCCCATGAGACCCACCACGGAGGCGATGTTCACTATGCGGCCGAAGCGCTCGGCCATCATGGGTTTGAGGGCGGCCTGGCTGAGGTTGAAGGTGCCCGTCAGATTGACGGAAAGGACGGCGTCCCAGTCCTCCGGCTTCATGCGCATCAGCAGGGCATCGCGTGTTATGCCCGCGTTGTTGACCAGCAGATCCAGGCGCCCGGCCTGTTCCGAGACCGCCTGGACGGCCGCTTCGCAGGAGGCGCGGTCGGAGACGTTGAGCTCCATGGGGATGACCTTCAGGCCGCGGGCCGATAGCGCTTGCGCGGACTGGGTCATACCCGCGAGGTTGAGGTCGCCGCCGAAAACGCGGGCACCTTCGCCGGCCAGTATCTCCACGATGGCGAGGCCTATTCCCTGGGCAGCTCCGGACACGAGCGCTACGCGATCTGAAAAACGAGCCATGTTCGCCTCCCTCGGTGTGTCGGTGCAGTGTGGGGGCCCTTCCCCCGATCAGCCCTGGAGCCCCGCGAGTGCCTTGTCCAGGCTCTCCGGAGACTCCACGTTCAGGAGCTTCCAATCCCGGTTGACCCGTTTGGCCAAGCCGCAGAGGACGGTGCCAGGGCCCACCTCCAGAATCGTATCCACGCCCTGGCTTTGCAGGAAGAGCAGGGTCTCGCGCCACCGTACGGGCGAATCCACCTGCGCGATGAGTTTGGCGCGGGCCGACGCCCCTTCCGTGGTGGGGGCGGCGTCCACGTTGGCCACCACGGGCCACCTAGGATCCGAGAATGCGAGGGCTTCGAACTCGGGTGTGAGGCGCTCGCGCGCGGGGGCCATGAGGGAGCAGTGGAACGGGGCCGAGACGGGCAAGAGGACGGCTTTGCGGCAGCCGAGCGCCTTGGCCATCTCCACGGCCCTGTTGACGGCCTCGGCGTGGCCGGCGATGACCACCTGTCCCGGAGCGTTGTCGTTGGCCGGGCTGACGACCTGGCCCTGGGCCGCCTGGGAGCAGGCCTGCCGGACCGCGTCGATCTCGATGCCCATCAGGGCGGCCATGGCGCCCACCCCAACGGGGACGGCCTCTTGCATGAACTGTCCACGATGGCGAACGATTCTCAAGGCTTCCGCCAAGGGAACGGAGCCGGCGGCCACGAGGGCGCTGTACTCGCCGAGGGAGTGGCCCGCGAAGTAGGCGGGCGCGAGGCCGGGTTTGACACTCATGAGGGCCGCCCAGGCCGCCAAGGAGACCGTCAGGACGGCGGGCTGTGTGTTTTCGGTGAGATTCAGGGCTTCGGCTGGCCCATCCCAGAGGAGCTTGCGAAAATCCGCCTCCAGGGCCGCGTCCGCGTGCGCGAACACCTCGGCCGACTCGGCGAAGGTCTCGGAGAGGCCCTTCCCCATGCCCACGTACTGAGAAGCCTGACCAGGAAAGACGACGGCGATCTTCATGGACACCCCTAAGGCGCGATGACTGGGTTCAGAAACGCCGCTGGCACCGTTGCGGCGCCCGTCGCCGCTCCCTACCAGCGGATCAATCCGGAACCCCAGGTGAGACCGGCACCGAAGGCGGCGAAAAGGAGGATGTCGCCCGGCTGCACCTTCCCGGAGCGCACCAGTTCGTCCAGCGCGATGGGGATGGAGGCGGCGGAGGTGTTCCCGATGCGGTCGATGTTGAGGTAGATGGTCTCGGGCGGCCAGCCGAGGCGCTCAGCGACGGCGCTGATGATCCTCACGTTGGCCTGGTGGGGTACGAACCAGCGCACGTCCGCCGGGGTGAGGCCCGCCCGTTCGATGGCCTCGCGGCAGACCGATTCAAGGGAGCGGACGGCGATCTTGAAGGTCTCGTTGCCCTTCATCTTGATCGTGTGGAGGTTGGCGTCGATCATGGCGTGGCTCACGGGGATCTTGGAGCCTCCGCCGGGCAGGGTGATGAATTCGGCCATGGAGCCGTCGGCGTGGATGGCCGAGGAGAGGAGCCCCCGGCCGTTCTCCTCCGCCGATAGGACCACGGCTCCCGCGCCGTCCGCGAAGAGGACGCACGTGGCGCGGTCATGCCAGTCCACGAACTTGGAGAGAATCTCCGCCCCGACCACGAGGACGTGGCGGGCGAGTCCGTTGCGGACGAAGCTGTCCCCGACGGTGATGGCGTAGATGAAGCCCGAGCAGCCCGCCGCCATGTCGAAGGCGGCCGCCTTCTTGGCGCCGATCATGTGCTGGACGAAGCAGGCGGTCGAGGGGATGGGCTGATCGGGGGTCACCGTGGCGACGATGATCAGGTCGAGTTCATCCGCCTTCAGGCCGGCCATCTCCAGGGCACGGCGAGAGGCCTCGGCCACGAACAGGGAGAGGTACTCGTTCTCAGCGGCGATTCGCCGCTCTCGGATACCCGTTCGAGCGGTGATCCACTCGTCGGTCGTATCCACCATCTTTTCTAGGTCGGCGTTGGTCAGGACCTTCTGCGGGAGGGAGTGTCCCGTGCCGCTAATTCGCGACCGAACGTTTGCCATTGGGGGTGTCCTTCATACGCGCGTGAATCTGGTCGATGATCCGCTGATTCAGCCCGGCGAGGCAGAAGTCGCGGGCAAGTCGGAGGGCGTTCATGATGGCCTTGGGCTGGGAGCGGCCGTGGCAAATGATGGTGACGGCCCGGACGCCCAGGAGGAGTGCCCCTCCGTACTCTGCGTAATCCATCTTGGCCCTTAATCCCTTGTAGACCTTGGAGGAGAGAAGGTATCCCAGCTTGGAGATGGCGCTTTGCTGAAAGCCCTCCCTGAGCGTCTGTCCAATGTATTCGTAAACCGACTCGCCGGTCTTCAGCACCACGTTTCCGGTGAATCCGTCCGTGACGATGACGTCGGCCTCGCCTCCGAAGAGCCCGTGCGCCTCCACGTTGCCCGTAAAATTGATGTCCGCCTGCTGGAGGAGTTTGAACACCTCCTTGGTCAGGTCGTTGCCCTTGATGTCCTCCTCCCCGATGGAGAGGAGGCCCACGCGCGGGTGCTCGATGCCGGTGACCTGAGAGGCGTAGATGCTCCCCATGATCGCGAACTGAAGGAGCTGGGAGGGCTTGCAGTCGCTGTTGGCCCCAACATCCAGGATGAGGGAGGCGCCCTTGGCGTGCGGCAGCCAGGTGGCCAGCGCGGGCCTTTCCACGACCTCGATGCCGCCGATCACCAGTTTGGCCGTGGCCATGACGGCGCCCGTGTTTCCGGCCGAGACCAACCCCTGGGCCTCACCGGCCTTGACCATTTCGGCGGCGATGCGCAGGGAGCTCCTCCGCTTCTTGCGGATGGGCGTCATGGGGGGGTCGTCCATGGTGACGACCTCCTCGGCGTGCACCACGGAGAGCCCCTCCTCCTCGGCTTTGAGCTGGGCGAGTTCGCGCCTGAGCCGCGGCTCGTCCCCGACGAGGACGGTCCGGACGCCGAATCGCCGATAGGCCTCCACCGCGCCGATGACCTCGGGAAGTGGAGCCCGGTCCCCCCCCATCGCGTCAAGAGCGATGCGGATGGTCATTCAACCCTCAGGTTTCCTTGACTTCAATGACGGCGCGTCCGTCGTAGTGGCCGCACGCGGGGCAAACCTGATGCGGCGGCCGTTTCTCGTGGCACTGGGGGCAGTCCACCAGGTTGGGCAGACTCAGGGCGTCGCCGGTGCGGCGCTTATCCCTGCGGGTTTTCGAATGGCGGCGTCTGGGGTTGGGCATGGGTTACTCCTTTCGTGGGGAGACGAAGTGAGCCAGGGGGATCCAGCGCAAATCAGGATCGGGGGGGCAAGCGCAGGGACCCTGGTTCAGGTCGGCACCGCAACGGGGGCACAAGCCTTTGCAGTCCTCACGGCAGAGGATCTTCTCCGGCATTTCCAGGTACATCTGCTGGGCCATGAGGTCTTCGAGCTGCAGAATATCCTCGTCATAGTACGTGATTTCGTCAGATCCGCTAGAAACGTCCACGGCCTCTTCCACGGGTGCCTGGGCGGCGGGCCTATATTCGAGAGAGAATGCGCAGGTCCCGGTCATGGAGGCCGGCGCGAGGCAGCGGGAACAGGGGGCCACGGCCGAATAATCGAACTTCCCGTCCAGCTTGTGGGCACCCTTCCACGGTTCAACCAGCAACGAGAGCTCGCCCGGGGTGACGGTAGCCTCGTAGTTGAAGCCGAGCTCCACCCGGAAAGGCGCCACGCGCTCGTGGAACTCTACCGGCTGGACCACATCTGAAAAACGGATCCACATGGCGCGATGGCTCCTCCTAAGCGCAACAGAATACCACAGTTAGCGGCTTCCCGTCAAGGGCGGTGGGCCATTGGCGGGGTTTTTCCGCTTCCAGTTTCTTGCGCTCTTGGTGAACTCAGATGCGAAAGTCACACCTTCCCTAACTCCCACCTTCGGGTGATAATAAGCACAGGGGGAGGCCGTATGCCCGTTCGAGAAGAAGCCTTTCCGTTTGCCGGACCTCCGGCCGTAGCCGGCGTGGCGCTGGCGGTCCTGGGGTATCCCGTCTGGTGCGGCGCACTCCTGCTCGTGAGTCTGTGCGTGTGCGCCTTCTTTCGCGATCCGGAACGGCATCCGCCGCCGGACGGGCATTTGATTGTGGCCCCGGCGGACGGACGCATCCTCATCGCCAGAAGGGAAGGGGAGCACGCCAAGATCAGCATCTTCATGTCGGTGTTCAACGTGCACGTCAATCGCGCACCCTCCGACAGCCGGGTCTCGGCCTCGTTGTACAACCCGGGCAAGTTCCTGGCCGCATGGAACGACAAGGCCTCCCTTGACAACGAGCAGGTCAGGATCCAGTTGAGGACCGAACATGGCCCGGTCGAAGTCGTTCTCATCGCGGGCCTGATCGCCAGAAGGATCGTGTGTTGGGCTGTCAAGGACCGGCAGTTCAGGCGGGGCGAAAGGATCGGCCTGATCCGGTTCGGCTCGAGGGTGGACCTGCTGCTCCCGCCCGGCGAGGTGGAACTTCTCGTCGCGCCGGGGGAGCGGGTGCGGGCGGGCCGCACACCGGTGGCCCGCTGGAGCGTGGGCCGATGACCCCGAGGCACCTGGGACCCCTCGCCCGGGTCGGCCGGCCCATCCCCATCCGGAGGGGCGTGGCCGCTCTTCCTTCGCTCTTCACCGTCGCCAACATGTTCTGCGGTTACTACGCCATCATCCTTGGTTCCAAGCACAGGTTCGAGTGGGCCGTCACGCTGGTCATCATGGCCGGCATCCTGGACAGCCTGGATGGGCGTATTGCACGGATGACGGGCACCTCCAGCGAATTCGGAAAGGAGCTGGATTCGCTGTCCGACTTCCTCTCCTTCGGTCTCGCGCCGGCTCTGATTCTCTACCACTGGGGCTTCGCGGACCTTGGGCGCACGGGGTGGCTCTTCGCCTTTCTACTGCCGGTGGCGGGGGCCCTGCGATTGGCGAGGTTCAACGTCCAGGCCGCCAAGCTGGACAAGCGCTACTTCGTGGGGCTACCGATCCCCGCTGGCGCGGCCGCCGCCGTTCTCCCGCTCTACTTTTTGCCCGAGGGGCTGCCGCCAGCCTTCAAGGCGGCGGCTCTGGCCTATGTGGTGGCGCTTTCGTGGCTCATGGTGAGCACGATTCGCTACCGGTCGTTCAAGGAGTTCGACTGGCGCGAAAGGCGGCCGTCGCGGCTCGTCTTCGTGCTGGCATTGGTGCTGGTGCTCGTAGCCCTCTACCCGACGCTCATCCTGCTCCTCCTCGCCGTCGGGTACGCCCTATCGGGCCCGGCTGGCTGGGTGTGGACCAAGCTGATCAGGCGGGGCTCCCCGGCCGGAGAAGGGGTCCCTCCGGAGATCGCCGGGGAGGAGCAGCATGAACCCTGAGCCCCACTACGTGGCGCTCGTCGGCGCCGGATCTCTGGAGGTCCTCGAACTGAAATCGAGGCTCACGGAGATGGGCCTGGAGGAATCGGCGATTCTGGTCTTCGGGCCCAAGCTCGGGACCTGGGAGATGTCGGTAGAGGACGACGCCGCGGCCATCTACCTGCCGCTGGACGAGGAGCTGCTCCGCAAGGTCGGGACCGTCTTCCTGTTTACGAGCGATGTTCAGGCACGTCAGTTTGTGCTCGGTTGGGCCCAGAGGGCCGGCGCCCTCGTTTTGGACCTCTCCCCCCAGGCGGGTTTGCCCGACGGCTGGTGCAACCCGCTGGCCGATGCAGACACACTGCGTTCGATGGGAGCTCTGCTCAGCTTTCCGGCCCCCGCCGCTCTCTTCCTGGGCCTTGCATTGAATGCCCTGGAAGGCCAGGAGATCCCTTCCGTGGACTGCCACCTCTTTTTGCCCGCGTCGATCAGGGGCGAAGCGGGGGTGGACGAGTTGTTTCAGCAGAGTGTGAGCCTGCTGAATTTCAAGCCGCTTCCAACAGAAATCTTCGGCCGGCAGGTGGCCTTCAACCTGTTTCCGTCCGAGGCCCAACCCGGCGGCGATCTCTTTGGGGATCAGGTCCGTTGCATCAGCAACCGGCAGCTGACCACGACCCTGGTGTCCATGCAGACTCCCGTGTTCCACAACACGGGCCTCTCCTCTCTGGTTCACCTGCAAACCGCGGCGGATCCCGAAAAAAGAATGCGCGCTGTCCTGAAAAAGCAGGGCTACTTTCACCTGTTCAGGGGAGAGCGGTGGCCCTCTCCGGTGGAGGTGGGGCAGCTCGAATCACCCGTCCTCGGAGTCCGCAGGCTGCGGGACGACGTGTTGTGGATCTGGATGCTTTTCGACAACGTGAAGGCGGGAATGGGCCCGCTCGCCGCGCGGGCCTTCAAATCCCTGCGAGGGAAACCGGCCAACGGTCAGTCTTGAAGACCGAAATCCTCGATGGCCTGAAGATCGGGCTCCTGCCCCTCGGCGTAGGCCTGCGGAAAGTGCTGAAAAATGTGCATGCAGTCCAAGGAGCAGAACGAGAAGGACTTGCCCTCGTAGGTGACCTCGAAGGTCCCCGCTTCTGGACTCAAGAAACCACCGCAAACGGGACAGCGTTCCAGGATCACGGGCCGCCTCCTGTCCACTGGACTTTCAAACACCGTGCCATGTTGGCAGCACTTCGTTGAAACGCTGATGGGGTAATGCGCGGATGCGGCAGACCGGCTCTATTTGTTCCCCCGGGCTGGTCCGATCAGGAGCCAAGGTGTTACCGCTGGAAACGGAGGAGCGGAACCAGTCCCCCGGTCTCGCCACGCAAAAAGGGCCCCCCGCAGAAACCGGGAGGCCCCCCTGATCCACCGGCGATTCGAACTAAAGCTTCTTGACGGTATCGACCTCGATGGCGCTGATACCGTCGCGCTGGAAGAGCGGTCCGGTCACCTCCACCTGGTCGGCGGCGTAACCCTTGGCCTCCTCGAAAGGCTTGCCGTCCTTGTGGCTGGCCACCAGCAGGTAGACTTTGCCGTCCGCCGTCCTTAGCCCCATGGGCTGGCCGCCCTTCAGGCACATCAGGGCGCACTGCTGATGCTTAATGCCCATGGCGCCATGACCGAGGTAGCAGGCCATATCAAGGATTTCGCCCTTCACCGTGATGCTCGACTCTTTTCCCATCTTCATGGGACCGGCAGCGAAAACCGCCGATCCGATGAAACTCATCAGAGCCAGAACGAGAATGCTCACCACGAAACCACGTTTGGTCATACGCTGCATTGTTCACCTCCATTTGAGAGAAACTAACAACCTGGGAGAGACGCGTATTCCTGGGTCATTTGGGCGCGCCGGCGCGCCCATGCGGCTGAACTCTCAGAAACTGGACGTAGGCCCACAGGGCGTCCACATCCTTGGGTTTGAGGGCGTTACGGAAGCTCGGCATGTAGAGGTTCGCACGCTCTAGGAAGAAGGAGGCGGCGGGATTCCGAGCCATGCGTTTGGATCGGCCGTCCATTACCCACTCCCGGAATTCCTCTTGGTTCTGGACCAGGCTTGAGAAGTCCGCCCCGATCCATCCGGGGACGGTGAGGGTAAAGGAGCGCGGGTTGGGCACCCCGCCCGAGCCTCCGATCCCGTGGCAGGACTCGCAGCCGTACTTGCGCGAGAGAGTGAAGCCGTCTGCCACGGTACCCGAGTCGGGAACCTGGTAGCCGTCGGCCGCCACGAC
Organism: Acidobacteriota bacterium; assembly: GCA_021778515.1. Lineage (GTDB taxonomy): Bacteria > Acidobacteriota > UBA4820 > UBA4820 > DSQY01 > DTPS01. The sequence continues at coordinate 16,759 of JAJYCJ010000002.1, read as the reverse complement.
GTAGAGCGCCAGATCGTGTATCTCCGAGGGACTCAGGCGTCCCTTGAAGGCGGGCATGTGAAAGAGCGGGGCCGCCTTCGTGCCCGGTTCGGCCGGGCTGGATGGCGGGGGGGCGGCCGTCTTCTTGGGTGGAGGTTCTGGCCGCCCGAAGCTGATGAAGTTTTCGACCTCCTTGGGGTTGTTGACGTACATCATCAGGTTCCCGCGGTAGAAGGAGGGGACGCTTCCCCACCGGCTTCCCGGGTCGTCGTGCTGGTCGCGCTGGAGCGGGGCGTGACAGGCGAGGCACCCGTTCCTGGCCGCCAGATTGGCCCCCGCGCGAACGGGGTTGCGGGTGCGATAGGTCCAGTACCAGTCGGGCCACCACCTGGCCGTGGCGGCCAGAATCACGAACGCCACGACGAGGCCCGCGACGCGTTTCTTCTTCATAGAACCACCCTGCGCAGACGTAGGGCGTTGCTGATGACCGACACGGAGCTGAAACTCATGGCCGCGCTCGCGATCACGGGGCTCAGCAAGAGACCGAAGAATGGGTACAGTATGCCCGCGGCGATGGGAATGCCGATCGTGTTGTACACGAAGGCGAAGAAGAGGTTCTGCTTGATGTTGGCCATGGTCTTCCGGCTGAGCCTGTAGGCCATCGCAATGCCGCGCAAATCACCCTTCAGAAGGGTGATGCCCGCGCTTTCCATGGCCACGTCCGTGCCCGAACCCATGGCGATGCCCACCTGGGCCTGAGCGAGCGCCGGAGCGTCGTTCACCCCGTCTCCGGCCATGGCCACGAAGCGGCCCTCGCTCTGGAGACGCTTGACCACGGCGCTCTTCTGGTCGGGCAGGATGTCCGCCTCGACCTCCTCGATGCCCAGCTCGTCGGCCACGGCCTGCGCCGTGGCCCGGTTGTCGCCCGTCAGCATGATGATGCGGATTCCTTGTTCCTTCAAAGACCTCACCGCCTCGGCGGTGGTACGTTTGACGGGGTCCGAGACGGTGATCAGGCCGGCCAGTCGTCCTCCAAGGACCACGAACATGACGGTCCTGCCGAGTCTTCGAAGACCTTCCGCCCTCTCGGCGAGGATCCCCTCCCCGATGTTCATGGATTGCAGCCAGCGGGCATTGCCGAGGGCAACGGCGCGGTTCGCGATCTTTCCGGTCACTCCCTTGCCCGTGACGGATTGGAACTCTTCGACCTTCTGGAGCGGGACTGCTCGTTCTTCGGCGCCGGCGACGATGGCCGCCGCGAGAGGATGCTCGCTGGCTCGTTCGAGGCTTGCGGCGAGGCCGAGGAGTTCGTTTTCTGAGAGGCCGTCGAGGGCCACGACCTCCCTCAACCTGGGTCTGCCTTCGGTCAGGGTGCCCGTCTTGTCCACCACCAGCGTGTCTACCTTCTGAAGGGTTTCCAGGGCTTCGGCGTTCTTGATGAGAATCCCCGCGCGGGCGCCCCGGCCGGTGGCCACCATGATGGACATGGGGGTGGCGAGGCCGAGGGCGCACGGGCAGGCGATCATCAGGACCGCCACCGCGTTGACGAGCGCGTAGGCCAGTGCGGGCTGTGGACCCAACAGGGCCCAGACGATGAAAGTGACCACCGCCGCGAGGACCACGGCCGGCACGAAATAGGAGGCCACGGCGTCGGCGATGCGCTGGATGGGCGCGCGGCTTCGCTGGGCCTCGCCCACCATGCGGACGATCTGGGCCAGCAGGGTGTCGCCGCCCACGCGCTCGGCCCGCATGGTAAAACCGCCGGTAGCGTTGACCGTTCCGCCGGTGACCGGGTCGCCGGGGCCCTTCTCGACGGGAATGGGTTCGCCGCTCATCATGGATTCGTCCACGGAGCTGGAACCATCGAGCACGAGGCCGTCCACGGGCACCCTCTCGCCGGGACGGACTCGCAAGGTGTCGCCGGGCCGGACCTGATCAAGGGGGACGTCCGAATCGGATCCGTCGGACCTGACCATCCTCGCCGTCTTCGGCGCCAGGCCGAGCAGCGCCTTGATGGCGCTCGATGTGCGGCTCCTGGCCTTGAGTTCCATTACCTGGCCCAGGAGTACCAGCACCGTGATCATGGCGGCCGCGTCGAAGTACGTGGCGATCTGCCCGCTCTCATCGCGGAAGGCGGGCGGGAAAACCTGCGGGAAGAGAAGGGCTACTGCGCTGTAGACGTAGGAGACGCCGACGCCCATGCCGATGAGGGTGAACATGTTCGGGCTGCGGTGGACCAGAGAATCCCACCCCCGCTTGAGCAGAACCCAGCCGGCCCAGAAGACCACGGGCGTGGAGAGAATGAATTCCAGCCATCCCGCCGTCCCGGAGGAGATGAGGTGCTGCATGGTGAGCGCTGGAACCATGTGAGGGAGGGCCACGACAAAGAGAGGCACGGTCAGGGCTAGCGCCGCCCAGAAGCGCCGCTTCATGTCCTTGTATTCCGGATTCTCCTCCTCGACCGTGACCGTCTGCGCCTCAAGAGCCATGCCGCACTTGGGGCACGCGCCCGGATGGTCCTGCCGGATTTGGGGGTGCATGGGGCAGGTGAAGACGGTGGCAGTCGCGGGCGCCGTGATGTCCATGGGCTCGAGGGCCATGCCGCACTTGGGGCAGGCCCCCGGATGGTCCTGTACCACTTCTGGATCCATGGGACATGTGTAGCGGGTGCCTCCCGGTGCCACCTTTGCCACGCTTCGAGCTGGCCTTTCGCCGAGGTGGGCGCGCGGATCCGCCTTGAATTTCTCCAGGCAGTGCGCCGAGCAGAACCAATAGGTGGTGCCATCCTGCTCGAAGCTTCCCGCGGCCCCGTCAGGGGAGACCGTCATGCCGCACACCGGGTCCCTGGGCTGCTCGGCCGCCTTTGCCGGCTGGTGCTTCATCATCACCGGCATCATCGGCATCCCCATGGGCCTGTAGGTGGGCGCGAGGTACTTCTCGGGCTCTGCGAGAAACCTTTCCCGGCACATCGGATTGCAGAAGCCGTAGGTCTTGCCGCCGTAGGCGGCGGTTCCGCCGCGAGGGTGCTCCGGGTCCACCGTCATGCCGCAGACGGGGTCCCGCGTGTCGGCGGGCGCGTCGGCGGCCCGGTGTGCTTCTGTCTCCGCTTGCCTCTTCATGCGTTGCCTCCGCGGCGCTCTCGTCACATGCCACCCAGGATGCGGCCACTTGCCCCCTGGTGGTCCGACCCCTGGGACGGGCCCTCCTGAGCGGGCAAGGTGCGCCTCTTCCAGAGCAGATAAATGGCGGGATAGACGAGAAGTTCCATCAGGAACGAGGTGAAGAGTCCGCCCACCATGGGCGCCGCCACGCGCTTCATCATGTCCGCGCCCGTGCCCTGGGACCACATGATGGGCATGAGGCCCATGGCCGCCGCGGTGACGGTCATCATCTTGGGGCGGATGCGCTTCACCGCGCCGTGGACGATGGCATCGTGGAGGTCGCCCAGCGAGCGCAGGCGTCCCGCCTTCAAGGCCTCGTCGTAGGAGAGATCCAGAAATAGGAGCATGAAGACGCCCGTCTCCGCGTCCAGCCCCATGAGCGCGATCATCCCCACCCACGTGGCGATGGAGACGTTGTAGTGCAAGAAGTAGAGAAGCCAGATGGCGCCCACCACCGAGAAGGGGACCGCCAGCAACACCACCATCGCCTTGAATGGGGACTTGGTGTTCATGTAGAGGAGCAGGAAGATGAGCAACAGCGTGATGGGTACCACGACTTTCAGGCGCTGCCGCACGCTGATCATGTTCTCCCACTGTCCGCTCCAGATGAGGGAGTAGCCCGTGGGCAGGTGCACCGCCTTCTCCACGGCCTTCTGCGCGGCCGCCACGTAAGAGCCCACGTCCCGGCCGGTCAGATCCACGTAGACGTAACCCGCCAGCATGCCGTTCTCGTCCCGGATCATGGAGGGCCCCAGGTCCGTCCGAACGTCGGCCAGCTCCTCCATGGGAACCTGCACGCCGGTGGGGGTGCTGACGAGGATCCTCCGGAGCTGGTCGAGGTTGGCGCGCAGGTCGCGGGGGTAGCGCAGGTTCACCGAGTAGCGCGCGCGCCCCTCGACGGTCGTCGTGATGTTCTCGCCTCCCACCGCCGTCATGATCACGTCCTGCAGGTCCTGTATGGTGAGCCCGTAGCGAGCCAGCGCGTCGCGCTTCGGGACGAAGTCCACGTAGTAGCCCCCGCCGGTGCGCTCGGCGAAGACGCTGCGGGTTCCGGGGACATTCTGCAGGACCCGCTGGATCTGCTCGCCGATGCGCTGAATCTCATCCAGGTTGTCCCCGAGAATCTTGATCCCGATGGGGGTGCGAACCCCCGTCGTGAGCATGTCGATGCGGCCCCGGATGGGCATGGTCCAGGCGTTGGTGTTTCCGGGGATCTGGATGGCCCGGTCCATCTGATCAATGAGCTCGCTGTAGGAGATGTGATCGGACCAGACGTGGCTCAGCACCCCCTTGAGCCAGTGAGGCGCCCAGGAGGAGTACCAGCGGGGCTTGGCCCCCCACTGGGAATCGGGCTTGAGTACCACCGTCGTCTCCATCATGGAGAAAGGCGCTGGATCGGTGGAGGTGTCCGCCCGGCCGGCCTTTCCGAAGACCGAGACGACCTCGGGGAAGGATTTGAGGATGCGGTCCTCGGTCTGGAGCAGCTCCTGAGCCTGCGTCACCGAGATGCCCGGCAGGGTGGTCGGCATGTAGAGGATCGTGCCCTCGTCCAGGGGAGGCATGAACTCCTGGCCGAGCCGGAAGTAAATGGGAACGGAGATGGCGACGAGAAGCAGGGCCGTCGCGATGATGCTCTTGGGGTGGCGCAGGACGAAGCGGCACGGCTTCTCGTAGAGCCAGAAGAGGACCCGGCTCACGGGGTGCTTCTCCTCGGGGTAGTAGGTGCCGATGAAGAGTGCATCGAGCGTCCTGCCGATGAAGCGGGGCTTTACCTTGAAGCGGTCCATCCGCGCGAAGAGCATGCGCACGGCCGGATCGAGGGTCACGGCGAGAAGCGCCGCGATGGCGATGGCGAGCGTCTTCGTGTAAGCGAGCGGCTTGAAGAGCCGCCCCTCCTGACCCGTCAGGGTGAAGATGGGCAGAAAGGCCACGGCGATGACGGCGAGGGAGAAGAAGACCGAGGGCCCCACCTCCAGCAGGGCCTCCAGGCGCACGGCGTGGAAGTCGCCCACGCGGCCGCCCTCCTGCCACAGCTCCAGCTTCTTGTAGGCGTTCTCCACCTCCACGATGGCCCCGTCCACGAGCACGCCGATGGAGATGGCGATGCCGGAGAGGCTCATGATGTTGGAGGTGATGCCCATGAAATACATGGGGATGAAGGCCAGGAGTACGCTGATGGGAATCGTGATGATGGGCACCATGGCCGACGGGAAGTGCCAGAGGAAGAAGAGGATCACCAGGCTCACGACGAGCATCTCCAGAAGCAGCTCTTCCTTGAGGTTGTCGATGGAGCGCTGGATGAGCTCGGAGCGGTCGTAGGCCGGCTCGATGGTGACGCCCGCGGGGAGCGAGGCCTTCATGGAGGCGAGCTTCGCCTTGACCCGGTCGATGACGTTGAGGGCGTTCTCGCCCTGGCGCATGACCACGATGCCGCCCACGGCGTCGCCGTCGCCGTTCCAGTCCAGGATTCCGCGGCGCATCTGAGGACCGAGAGCGACCGTGGCCACGTCCTTCAGAAGCACGGGTGTTCCGCCAGGTGTCGCCTTCACCACGACCTTGTCGAGGTCGGAGGTGGATTGGAGGTATCCTTCGCCGCGCACCATGAACTCGGTGCCGGCGAATTCGATGAGCCTGCCGCCCACCTCGTTGTTGCTCTGCCGGATGGCCCTGGCCACGTCCAGGATCGAGAGGTTGTAGGCCTGAAGGCGGATGGGGTCGATGGTCACCTGGTACTGCTTCTGGAAGCCGCCGATGCTCGCCACCTCGGCCACGCCGGGTACGCTCTCGAGGGCGTAGCGGAGGGTCCAGTCCTGATAGGAGCGCAGCTGGGCGAGGTTGTGCTCGTGGCTGTGGTCAACCAGGACGTACTGATAGACCCAGCCGACGCCGGTGGCGTCGGGCCCCAGCTCCGGATGCACGCCCTCCGGCAGGCTTCCCTGGATCTTGGAGAGGTACTCCAGCACCCGGCTGCGGGCCCAATAGATGTCGGTGCCGTCGTCGAAGACCACGTAGACGTAGGAGAAGCCGAAATCCGAGAAGCCCCGGATGGCCTTCACCCGGGGCGTCCCCAACAGGGCGGCGATGATGGGATAGGTGACCTGGTCCTCGATGACGTCCGGGCTCCGGTCCCAGCGCGTGTACACGATGACCTGGGTGTCGGATAGGTCGGGGATGGCGTCCAGGCGGATGTGGTGGAGGGCGTAAGCGGCGTAGGCCAGGGCCGCCGCCACAAGGGCCAGCACCAGAAACTTGTTGTGCGCCGAGAAGGTGATGAGCTTGCGGATCATGCTGTCACTTCCCGGTAGCGATGGCCTGAAGTGCGGCCTTGAGGGAGGATTCCGAATCCACCAGGAAGTTGGCTGACGTAACGACGCGCTGGCCCGGGGTGAGGCCCGAGAACACTTCGAAGTAGCCACCGCTGCGCGGCCCGAGGGTCACCTCGACGGGGGTGAGGGTGCCGTCGGAACCGGCCACGAAGGCGTAGTTGTGCTCTCCCGCCGGCAGGATCGCCGAGTCGGGAACGGCGGTCCGCACCCCGAGGTCGTATTCCAGGTGGGCATCGCCGTACATGCCGGGTTTGAGGACCATCCCCGGGTTGGGGATCACCAAGCGGGCCTTCAGCGTCCGAGTGGTGGGATCGAGGAAGGGGTCGAGGAGGCGGACGCGCCCCTTGAAAACCTTGCCAGGCCAGTAGGGGAGAGTCACCTTGGCGGGCATGCCCACCTTGACGTAGGGGAGGTCCGATTCGTAGAGTTCGGCCACGGCCCACACCGTCGAGAGATCGGCCACGACCATGAGGGGATCGCCGGGGGTGATGCGCTGTCCGGGAAGCACCGTCTTGTCCGTAACGTACCCGGATGCCGGTGCGTAGAGAGTCACGTCCTTTTCCACCTGCCCCGTCTTCTCGATCCGCTCGATCTGGGCCTGGCTGATATCCCAGAGCCTGAGGCGCCGCACGGCGGCGTCTACCAGCGCCTGACCGCCCTGGGACACTTGGCTGTAGGGACTCTGGGCGAGCTGCTTGGCGGCGCTCAGGGCGGAGAGCAGCTCCTGCTCCGAGGCCAGCAGGTCGGGGCTGTAGATGGAAAGGAGCGGCTGGCCCCGGCGGACGGCCTGCCCCGTGGTGTTGACGTAGAGCTTCTCGACCCAGCCGCCCACCTTCGTGTTGACACGGTAAAGGCGCGTCTCGTCGGGCACGATCCGCGCCGCGGTGCGCACGTCGCGGCGCAGGTCCCGCTCTTGGACCGTTCCGTAAGTCAGCCCCATGCGCTTGGCGTCTTCACCCGTCACCGAAACGGCCGCCAGTCCCTTGGGCGTTGGGGTGGATGATTCGGTCACGGTGAAGGGCACCATGTCCATGCCCATGGAGTCCTTGCCGGGGTGGTCGCTGACCTCGCCGGGGTTCATGGTGGAGCGCCACATGGTCTTGGTCTTGGGCGGCGAAGCGGAGGAGGAGGCCGGTGGCGAAGCCCCGGTGGTTTCGGCGGGTGCCGGCTCGCTGACCGTGAAGGGCACCATGTCCATACCCATGGAGTCCTTGCCGGGGTGGTCGCTGACCTCGCCGGGGTTCATGGTGGAGCGCCACATGGTCTTGGTCTTGGGCGGCGAAGTGGAGGAGGAGGCCGGTGGCGAAGCCCCGGTGCTTTCGGCGGGTGCCGGCTCGCTGACCGTGAAGGGCACCATTTCCATGCCCATGGAGTCCTTGCCGGGGTGGTCGCTCACCTCGTCGGGATTCATGGTGGAGCGCCACATGGTCTTGGTCTTGGGTGGGGGCGGCAAAGTCGTGGTGGCCTGAGTGGGCGCGACGCCAGGGTCGGCGGAGGCGGCCTGCGGTGACCGAGAGGCCGCCGTTGGTTCCGGTCGGGCGGTCTGCCCGGGGGCCGGGTTCGGCTTCACGCGCACGAGCCGCATGCCGCAGATGGGGCAGTCTCCGGGTTTGTCGGAAGTGACCTGGGGATGCATGGGGCAGTGGTACAGCGGCGCTTCCTGCGCCTTCCCGCTGACGGAGCACGCCGATAGAACCACGAGAAGGACCATCACGGAAAGGACGCCCAGGCATGCACTCTTCAGACGACGGGAGGGACGCATTCTCTTCTCCTCAGTTTTGCGGACAGCGGGCCGGCGATCGCCATGGAACGAGATCGCGCCCCGCAACACTTCAGTGAGAGTGGCCTGAGTTGGCAGCGGGAACGGCCGTCACGGCGGACCGTCCTGATGCGGGCGCAACGGCCCGCGCCTCCAGAAGCATGCCGCATTTCGGGCACTTGCCCGGGTGATCCTGGCGCACCTCCGGGTGCATGGGACAGGCGTAGATGTAGGCGACCTTCTCGGTCTCCCTCTGAAGGGCCATCCCGCACTGGGGACACTTGCCGGGGTGGTCCTGCCGAACGTCGGCGTCCATGGGACACGTGTAGTAAGCAATCTCCCGCGGCGTGGCCTCGAGGAACATGCCACACTTCGGACAGCGACCGGGCTTGTCCGAGGTGACCTCTGGATGCATGGGACAAACGTAGGTGATCCTCGCGGAGGAGACTCCCGAAGATGCGCTGAGCCCTGACTTGCCTGGGCCGTCCGCCAAGACGGCGGGAGAAAGCAGGAGCAGGACCAGTGCGGCGAGGGCGGTGAAGGACAACAGTATCGTGCGGGGTTTCATGCTCAATGCTCCTTCTTGTCTGGAGGGGTGACGGCGGGCCGGGCAGCGCCTTCGCGGGACGCCGCATGGAGGGATGGCACGCCCAGGATGGCTTCCATGCGAGCAAGGGCTATCTGAAAATCGGCCTGCGCCACAAGGGTCTGCCGCTGATCGCCGTAGTATCCAGCCAGCGAGTTCAGAAGGGTCGTGAAGTCCGTCTTTCCTACGCCATAGCTGGCCAGGCTCGATTCATAGGCCTGTTTGGCCTGGATCACGAGGCCGTTCTGAAGAAGCTCGAACACGGCCCGATCCCGCGAAGCGGACTGCCAGGCCTCAGTGAGATCGTAGCGAACCTGGTTCATAACGCCGGCCGTCTCCTGCTTGGCTCCCTCCCGCTGGGCCAGGGCCTCATCGAGAGCGGGGCCGTAGCGGTCCTTTCGGTGGAAAAAGGGCAGGGTGATGCCGACCATCGCCGTGAGGTAGTCTCCCCCGCCCATGGTCACGTCGTTGTGGCGGTAACGCCCACCCACGATGAAGTCTGGCTCGAAGTCCTTTTTGGCGATAGCCACCTGTCTCTCATCAACCTGCTCCCGAGCCTGTGAGGCGGCGATCCGCGGCGCTCCCCCGTCCAGCTCGTTCAGAAGACCGTCCAGGGAAGGCTCCTCGGCCGGTTCGGGGATGTCCACCCGTTGGAGGAGTGACCGGTCGAGAGACCCGCCCAGCAGGTCTGTCAGCCGAGCGGCGGCGATCTCTCGCTCCTGCACCAGGTCGAGGTGCTCCTTGTCGGCCTGGGTGATGGCGGTCTGGGCCAGAAGCACGTCGGTCTGAGTGCCTCCGCCGGAGGCGTAGAGCGCCATCGCCCCGCTGGCGGCGGCCTTCAAGGCGTCTGTGGTCTGGTCATTGAGGTCCAGCAGGCGGAGGTTCAACGCGTAACGATAGGCCGCCGCCTTCACCTCGCCCCGCAGTTCGCTCTCCATGGCGTGTAGATCAGCCTGGGCCACGGCCGCCTGGCGCCGCGCTTTCTCTTCCCGAAGTTTGCGCTTGCCCGGATAGGGCAGCGCCTGCGTGACGCCGATGGAGACCCCTTTGCTGAGCGCGTCGCCCGCATTGAAATGGTTGACCGACAACATCATGAGTTCCAGGTCGGCGGTGGGGTCCGGAAGGGCCTTGGCCTGCGGGAGGCGATCGAGGGCCGCCGCCACCTTCTGGCGCTGGGCCGCGAGAGCCGGATTGTTGGCGACGGCCGTCTCCACCAAAGTCGTCATGGGGTCCTGGGGGGGCGCCTCCGGCGCCTGGGCAGCACAGACGAAGGCGGCCACCACCATGGCGAAGGTCCCTACTGCGGCAACCATTGGCTTCATCATGACTCCTCTCGGTGCCCGCCCGGCAGGCGGTGGCTTCTCTTAGGCACGTTGCGTGCCAAGAGAGCGGGGGGTTACCCACGGAGGCCTATCTAACGGTATGCGGAGCAGGGGCGAGACTGCAAGGACCTCCCTTCAGGAAACAGCATGCACCATACACCACCAATTGTAGAATATTATGCGCTCGATGTGGTTAATAGTGTTCAGGTGGTGGCAGGCCATGCTGCGGGTGAAAGCTCCGCGTTGGCCCAGGCCTTGCACCAACGGAGCCGGAGGGCAGGCAATGGAGAAGCGGGCATCGTGGGTTCGGGTTCTCATCCTCGTGCTGATGACGGCCTTCACGCTGTCTCTCCATTACATGCTCTTTCCGATGCCCCACTGGATTCACCTGCTTCATCGCCGCCTCTGTTACGTGCCCATCCTCCTGGGTGGGCTCTGGTTTGGATTGGCCGGGGGCTTCGGTGTGGCCCTGGTGATCGCCTCCGCCACGCTGCCCCTGGCGCTTATGTACCACGGCCCGATTTGGACCAACGAGGACCTCATCGAGATCACCTTCTACTTCGGCCTGGGTATTCTGACGGGGGTCCTCGTGGACAGGCGCGAGCGCGAGCGGTCGAACGCCGAGCGGCTCCGCCAACAGCTGGAGCGGAGCGAGCGGCAGGCCGCCCTAGGCCGCCTGGCCTCGGGCGTCGCGCACGAGATACGCACGCCCCTCGGCTCCATCCAGGGCGCGGCCGAGATCCTGGCCGAGGACTATCCCGAGGGCCATCCCAAGAAGGCCTTTCTCGACATTCTTATGGCCGAGGTCGGCCGCCTCAAGGCCGTGGTGCAGGAGTTTCTGGATCTGGGGCGCCCCATCACGGTGGAACCCGAGGAGCTGGGAGCCAGGGACATTGCCGAAGCCTGCCGCAACAGTCTCATGGCGTTGGCAGAGGGCAGCGGAGTGCGGGTCGACATAGGGGTGCCGGCGGACTGCCGGATCTGGGCGGATCCCTTCCGCCTCCACCAGGCCCTCACGAACCTCCTGCGCAATGCCATCCAGGCCTCGGCAAAAGGCGGGCGGGTGCGCATGGACGCCTGGCTGGACGGGGAGGGCTGCCTTTTCGCCGTGGAAGACGAAGGCTCTGGCCTACCTCCGGGCGAAGAGGGCCGGCTCTTCGAGCCCTTCTTCACCAAGAGGAAGGACGGGACCGGGCTCGGCCTCGCTCTGGTGAGGCAGGTCGCGGAGGCCCACGGAGGTTGGGTGAGGGGCGAGAACCGGCCCGAGGGCGGGGCCCGGTTCGCGCTCTGGCTCCGGCAGAGCGGCAGGGGACTATCGGCTCCGGACGCTGCTGCCCCCGGGCCTCGGGCCAAGAAAGGGTAGCCATGGCGCGCGCGAATCGAGTTCTGATCGTCGAGGATGATCCCAACCTTCGCCGAATACTCTCCTACCACCTGGAGAGGCAGGAGCACGTCGTCGTCCAGGCCAGCGACGGCCGGTCGGCGCTGGAGTGCTTGTCCGCCGAGCCTTTCAATCTCGTGGTGACCGACGTCCGCATGGCGGGCATGGACGGCATCGAGCTGCTGAAGGCCATCCGCGAGAAGGATCCCGACCTCCCCGTGGTGGTCATGACGGCCTACGGGACCATTCAGGATGCGGTGGAGGCCATGCGCCTCGGGGCCGCCGACTACCTCACGAAACCCGTCGAGCGGGAGACTCTTCTGCTCACGGTCCAGAAAGCGCTGAGGGTCTCGGACCTCCGGAAGGAGAACCGGCGCCTGAGAGAAAACCTCCAGGAGAAGCGGCCCGTTGAATCCATCCTGGGTACTAGCGCGCCCATCCAGAAGCTGCTCGATGCCATCCGCCGCGTGGCTCCCACGGACGCCACGGTTCTGATCACGGGGGAGAGCGGCACCGGAAAGGAGTTGGTAGCCAGGGCTCTTCACTCCCTCTCTCCGAGGATGGGCAAGCCCTTCGTGGCCATCAATTGCGCCGCCATGCCCAGGGAGCTCCTGGAGAGCGAGCTGTTCGGGCACGAGCGGGGCGCCTTCACGGGAGCCACCGAGACCAAGCCCGGCAAGTTCGTTCAGGCCAACGGCGGGACTCTCTTCTTGGACGAGATCGGCGACATGGACCTGTCGCTCCAAGCCAAGATTCTCCGCGTTCTTCAAGAGCGGGTCGTTGATCCGGTCGGTTCGCGTGCCTCGAAGGCGGTGGACGTAAGGATTCTGGCGGCAACCCATCGGGACCTGTCGGGGGCGGTGAAGGCGGGGGCTTTTCGCGAGGACCTCTACTGGCGCCTCAACGTGATTCCCCTTGGCGTGCCCCCCCTCAGAGAGCGCATGGAGGACGTGGCGATTCTCTTCTCCCATTTCTGCCGGCAGTATGGTGGAACCGAACCCAAACTCGAACCCGGGGCCATGGCGATTCTCAGCAACTACCGATGGCCTGGAAATGTTCGGGAGCTCCAGAGCCTGTGCCAGCGCCTGGCTATTCTCTACCCGGACCAGGCCATCGTCCCTACGATGCTCCCGCCCGAGATGCGGGGCGTGGAGACCGACAGGCAGACGCCGGCGGAGGGCCTGTGGGGAATGGAGCGCGAGGCCATCGTGAAGGCTCTCAGGGAGCACAACGGGAACCAGTCCGCCGCGGCCCGCTCCCTTCGCATCCCCAGACACATCCTCATCTACCGCATGAAGAAGTACGGCCTTTCCTAGACTTCCTGGCGACGAGCCCCCAAGACCCGCGCTGGCCATCCCGAAGGCCATCGTAGGCGGCGCATCCCCGTGGGCAATGGCCGGTTCGCCCGTGCGGCTGCGTTCGAGACTATCCTTCAAAAGGCTTTGAAGCGCTGCTCACATTCCACCAGCCTACAAACGCTAATTGACGTATATACAGTCAGTTGCGGGTGGCACGCTGCTTGCTCTTAGGGTGGCGCCTCACGGGTCTGGCCTCGGGGCAAGGAGGTGTTCATGGCGGCCAATGGGAAAGAGGACGAACTGATTCCCGCGGTCATGCTGACCGGCGGGCAGGCCCTGGTGGTCATGGCGGTGAGCCTTACCGCCATGGTGGCCGCCATCATCTTCACCATCTACCTCGATCATAAGAATCAGGTGCACCCCTTGCCGGTCGTGACCATCACCATGGACGCCAAAGGGTTTCACCCAGCCGTCCTGCACGTGAAGACGGGACAGCCGGTGGAGCTGCGATTCGTGCGGCGGGAGGGCGGACTCTGTACGAGGGGTGTCGTTCTGACCCATTGGGGCATCGACCGAAGCCTGAAGCTGGACCAGTCCACCGGGATCGTCGTTGACCCCCTCACGCCGGGCGGGTATCCGTTTCACTGCCGCATGGGTTGCCTGAAGGGAGTGATCTGGGCGGGAACTTGATCGGCGCATTGGTTCGTGCCGCGGCGCCTTGCGGCAGGTGACTGGAAGACGCGCCTTGAACAAGGGGCGGCAGGGACCATGGAGGAGGCGGGCATGGAACAAAAACCCAATCAGCTCTGTTTTTCAAAAAAGGAAACGACCTCGAACGGCTGGGAAGTGGCCGTCGTGATAGGGTGCATAGTCTTGGTTGTCTTGTCGGCGGCGCTCTTGCCCTGGGGCGGGGCGGGAAGGGCCCAAGTCCGTAACATCGCGGTGGAGGGGACCTACTCGCCCGCCACCGTCGAAATCGTCGTGGGGCGTCCCGCGGACCTGCGCTTCTGGCGCCCCAGCGACTCGGCCTGCACGCGGAGGCTCGTGGTGGACGGCTTGCACATCAGCACTAAGCTGAAGCCTTTCGGGATCACGGATGTGAGATTTACGCCGAGGCGAGCGGGACATTTCGCCATGCACTGCGGGATGGAACACCTCAAGGGTCAGGTGGTCGTGGAAGATCCACTGAACCCCTCCGCATTCTGGCCCGTCTACTTCTGAGCATGGGGGGCGGCCAAGGCAGGGATGGTGGCACGGAGGTTGCAAGATAACCCGCGGCCGATGGGCCTTGAAAAGCTTAGAGGACTGAGAATACGGATGTTTGCGAAGAAAGATCGTGGAGAGAAGTACTCAGAAAGGAGCGCATCGTGATGAATAGTAGACAGGCTCGGCAGGGGGAACCCATGGAGACCCACACTCACCGGCCCGTGCGGGCCACCGCCTGGCTGTGCGCCGTGCTGACCGCCGCGTTGGTGGCTGCGGTGGCTCTGCCCGCCAGCGCTCAGACGACAGGGACGCCCGAGGGAATGGCCTACTTCGCCGGTCCCATCACGGCCATGGACGGCACGAGCGTCACCATCCAGGGGGCGCAACTCGTCCTGGGTTCCCAGGTCGTCTACGTGGGTGAGGACGCCTCCGGAAATCTGCAGACGCTGACGCCCGCCGATTTCCAGGTGGGAGACATGGTCACGGCCTTCGAAACCAACAGCAGCGGCACTCCTACTCTCACGTCGCTCTACCGGGGCCTGACCTTCATGATTCAGGGCCAGGTGACGGCGATTCAGAACGACTCCCAGGGCAACCCGCAGACCGTCACGGTGGACGGAATCTACGCCATCAACGCTTCGCAGGCCCTCTTTGATGGCATGGACTCCAGCAACATGGGCAGCGGCATGGGTGGAAACCTGTCCGGCGGGATGGGCTCCGGAGGCATGATGGGTAGCGGTGGCATGGGCGGCGGCGGCGGGATGGGAGGCGGCTCCGGCAGTGGAAGCGGCTCCGGCAGTGGTAGTGGCTCCGGTGGAGGCATGGGCGGCGGTGGCATGGTCAAAGAGGGCACCACCGTCAGCGACACCCAGCTCCTCCAGGTCGGCGCCTACGTCGCCTTCGGTGGCATCGTGAGCAACGGCGTGTATGCAGCCGTCTTCGGCCACGTGATGGCCAACGGCATGATGGACAACGGCTCCATCCAGAGTGTCATGCACGACTCCTCGGGCAATGTATCCGGCTTCACGATGAACAAGAGCGGCACGCGCACCAACGTGGTGATGAACGGTGCCACGCAGATCACCCGGAAGGGCCAGATGATGTCCGGCAATTCCCTTTCGACCGGTATGAAGGTCAAGGTCCAGGGGCTTACGCGCGCCGACGGCTCCATGCTCGCCCAGTCCATCACGGTCAAGGGCGGCGGCGGAATGATGTAGCAGTGCGGCTCTCCTCTCTTCGAACTCGGGCCGGGCGCCGGATGCGGCGCCCGGCCCTCTGTTTTCCGATGCTCACGCGCGAGAATTGGGGGGTGGTCATCCCCCCCTGGCAACAAGGGTGTCGCCTCGCCCCACGGCCTTAATGATGGATGAAAGGATCGGGGCAATACCCTTCGCGAAAGCCCTGCGCGCGCTCCCGGCGGCCTAAGGGGTCTGGGCGGTAGGGAGGCGACGGCAGAATTCCCAGGGCGACCAGTTGCGGGCGGAACTCGTAGCGGATGCGGAGAGTGGCCGCCGGCTCCCGTTCAAGCTTCAGTTGCACGCCAACGACACGGTGGTCCACCCTGTCTCCGATGCCCGTGGCGGCGAATTCGTCGGAAAGGCCGGCCGAGGCCTGGGCCGAAGCTTTCTCCTGGCACCTTCCTGAAGAGGGAGGAGGGCACGCTTGCGGCGAGGGCCGCCCATCCGACCGCTCCTGCCCCCCGGCCTCAGCTCGCGGGGAGGGCCGACCGAGGATGGGAGCGGGTGGTGGCTCGGGGATGGACTCGCGGTAGAAGACGGCTTCGATGACGCCGAGGTTTTCAGTCTGCCCCAGCCAAGCGCCGTAGGAATTCCTTTCACCCGTGAAGAAGAACTTGCGGGCCTGAGATCCGTTCACCTGCCACCCGGCAATCTCGATGCTCTCGTAAGGATCGAGAACCCATTTGCTGGCCTTTTGCGGCGTCATGTGCTTGGCGTCGATAGTGTTCAGCCCATCCACGGACAGGGCCACGGCCACTCGGCAGGGCAACGGGTTGGTGATCCGCAGGGTGTAGTCCCTGTCGCGGACGGCCTCGATGTAGACCGTATCGCCCTTGCGGTACTCCGGCGCGACGCAGCCTCGCACCGAGACCTGGAGCCCAAAGCCGCGGCGCTCGGCGGCATGGGAAGGAAGGGCCAGGACCAGAACGGTCAGTGTAAGGGCGGCAATGGAATTCAGCCTGTTCATGGGAACCTCCTCGTCAGACACTTCCAGAGACCGAGTCGGGCCGCGAAGGTTCCGGGCTTCGTTTTTGCAAATTCCGCGATTGAAATGCTCTGCCTTCGATGGTGGGGATTATTCACGGCGGAAAGGAGGCGTCTCCCAAGCGGGGAGGGCCAAGGGCTTCTCTCTCCGATTCGCAGGCCAAGCCTGCGGAATCGTCGCGTTGCCCTCCGGGGCCCCACCCCACGGGCAAATCCCGCTGGGCCCCACCCCACCCTTGGGGCTTCCTCCCCTGGATCAAGTCCGGGGTCGGAGGCAACGCAAGTCCCTTATGGGGGAAGACCGGCTTGAGCAAAAGCGACTT
Organism: Acidobacteriota bacterium; assembly: GCA_021778515.1. Lineage (GTDB taxonomy): Bacteria > Acidobacteriota > UBA4820 > UBA4820 > DSQY01 > DTPS01. The sequence continues at coordinate 196 of JAJYCJ010000002.1, read as the reverse complement.
CCCATCGGCCTTTCGGAGCTACGGCCATGTCCAATCGTGGGATTTGGGTCAACGTAAAGGGAGTAGCTTCCGGTGCTGCCCCCTCACCTCCCTTGCATGAGGGCCATCGGCTCCGGAAGGCAAATCGCACAGGGGCGAGTTGAAGCCGTATTGCACAGCCATGCCGACGAATAAACCGGGCGGCCGGTCTGTTGAG
>JAJYCJ010000039.1 GCA_021778515.1 Acidobacteriota bacterium | reverse complement strand
CGGGCAAAGCCCGCTGGGGCCCCACCCCACCCTTGGGGCTTCCTCCCCCGGATCAAGTCCGGGGTCGGAGGCAACCCAAATCCCTTGGCGGGTGAAGATCGCCTTCCACGGAAACTACCATCCATGAGCCTTTCGGAGCCGCTCCAATATCCAATCGCGGGATTTGGGTACCTTCTTTTCCTGTGCGGGGCCGGGGCGACCTGGCCCCTATTTTTCTTCGGGCCCCAGCGCCTGGACGTCGGCGGGGGCGACGAGCCCGCGACCGACGGCCCACAGGATGGCCTCGGCCCGGTTGGCCACCCCGATCTTCTGGAAGAGGTGGCGCGTGTGGCTCTTGACGGTGTTGCGGCTGACTTCGAGGGCCTGGGCGATCTGGCCGGGGGCGAGCCCCTTCGCGATGTGGATCAGGATCTCCCGCTCCCTCCGGGTGAGCTCCTGAAGCTCGCCGGGGGGGACGGCCGCCATGGCCAGGTCCAGTTCGCGGTGGAGAGAGGTGATCCGGCGCACCCGCTCCTGGTCCAGGAGGTTCTCGCCCGCGGCCACCCTCCGGACGACGCCGAGGAGCTCCTGGCCGTCCGAGCCCTTCAGGAGGTAGGCCGAGGCGCCGGCGGCCATGGCCGCCCGTACGTAGTCCTCGTCGGCGTAGCTGGTGAACAGGACGGCTCGGGTGCCTGGACACCTCTCGCGGATGGCCCTCAGGGCCTGCAGTCCCCCCAGGTTGGGCATGCGGACGTCCACCACCACCACGTCCGGTCTGAGGAGGACGGCGGCCGCCAGGAGCTCCCTCCCGTCGGACGCCTCGGCCACCACCTCCAGTTCCTCGGAGGATAGGGCAACGCGAATTCCCTGCCTGACGACGGGGTGGTCGTCGGCGATGAGAACGCGAATCATCCGAACGGCCATATTCTCCATGGCATGACGTCCATCGCGGCGAGCCCGTTGTCTTCTCCCTGAGAACAGGTGGGTGCCTAGGGATCAGGAATCGTGGCCGTCGCTTCTGCTCCATGTTAACACGATGCGGGTCCCGCCACCTCCGGGCCTGCTTCGGATGTCAAGGTCCGCCCCGATGAGCAGAGCCCTCTCGCGCATGCCTTCCAGCCCGAAGTGCCCGGGGCCGATGGGTTCGTCGGGATCGAAGCCCTTCCCTCGATCCTCTACCGACAGAGTGAGGCCTTCCCCGTCGGCCTCCAGGCGCACCTCGATCTCTCCCCCGCCGCCGTGCCTGAGCGCGTTCTGAACCGCTTCCTGGGCGATCCGGTAGACGGCCAGGGAGACCTCCTGCGGGAGGGCGGCCAGATGATCCTCGCCGGAAACCAGGAGGCGCGCGCCCGAAGGAATCGCCGAGTCGAGCTGGTGGCGCAGGGCCCCCACCAACCCCTGTTCGACCAGCTCCGGCGGGCGGAGGAGGGTGATGATGTGCCGGCACTTGCGGGCCGCCTCCGAGAGGGCCTGGCGGCCCTGCATCAAGGCGCGCCGCGCCGGGGCGGGCTCCCCTCGGCCCCAGGCGTTCTCCGCCCCCACCACGAACATCTCCGCGGCCGCCAACTGCTGGGAGAGATCGTCGTGCAGCTCACGCGCGATGGTTCGCCTCTCCTCCTCCTGGGCCGTCAGCAGCCTGCGGACCATCTCCTGCAGCCTGGAGGCCAGCGCGTCCACCAGCGCCTGCTGCCGGCGGGTCCAGGCCAGATATCGCCAGGCGGCCATGAGGAGGGTGGAGAGCAGAGCCAGCCCCCAGACCAGGAAGGCCGTGAGGGGCATGGTGGAGAGCACCTCGCGCCGGTCGATGGTGGCGAGATAGTGCCAATCGTAGAGTCCGTTGTACTGGGTGCCGTACAGCACCTTCTCCCCACCCGCATCCGTTGCTTCTCCTGTACCCGACGTGACACTCCCGGCCGCCTTCCAGAGCGCCTGGCCGGGGCCGGGCCGTCGCGGATCCACCAGCCGGGGCCCCTCCTTCGGGGAGGCGTTCATGATCATCGCCTCGTCCCCCACGGGCGCCAGGAGAAAAGTCCGCTCGGTCTTGTAGGAGGGCAGCCCCATGGCGGTGATCCAGTACAGCGTCTTCCAGGGGTCCATGGCGGCGACGAAATAGGCCGGGGCCTCCGATCCCGTCGGATCCCGGGCAAGCTTGGCCCCCACCAGAAGCCTCGGCCTTCCGAGGGCGGTCGGATCGAGCCAGACCGTCGGCCTCTCTTTATCCCATACCTTCCGGACGGTCTCGGCGGGCACCGGCGGTCCGGGCTTCCCGACCGTGGAGCCGGCGATCCAGCGGCCCGAATCGTCCATGAAGCCGGCGCCCAGGTAGCCCCGCTCCTTCACCCAGCTCTCCAGGGCCAGGCGACCCGCTTCCGCCTCCTCCGGCGACAGCCGGTCCCACTGCCACGCCTGCCTTCGCGCGGATTGAAGGCCCGGCAGGGAAAGGGCCGCTGCGGCATGGTCCTCGAGGCGCCCTATCCAGATAAAGGTGAGGAGATCTTGGTAGTAGAGCTGCAAGTGCAGGTAGGAGCGCGCCCTCTCCTCGAGCGTCCTCTCCTGGTAGCGGTAGCCCCAGGTCCCCAGCGATGCGACCAGTGCGAGCACCAGGAGCGGCAGCAGGAGGATGTCCCACTGCCGGTACCAGCGCCTGCGTGCTACGGCTCGTGAAACCCTCATGCCCCCTCCCGAATCCCACGCCCCTCAGCGCTTGGGGGCCTGGGCCATGATCTTGTCGAGCATGGCCTTGTCCTCGGGAAGCAGGCCCACGCCGGGCAGGCGCGGTGTGAGCTCGGCCCAGCGGGGCTCCTTGGCGAAGACCTCCTTGAAGAGGGGCAGGGCCTTGTCGAGCTGGTGGTTGCTCGCCAGCGCGACGGCCTCCCAGTAGGGCAGCTCCATGACGTTCGGGGCGAGACGGGCGGCCTCGGCATACTCCTTCAGGGCCGCGTCGATCTTGCCCGCGGCCGTGAAGTCGTCGCCCGCTGAGGCGTGGTTGTAGGCGCGCTGGAGCGTCACGAGGCGGCGCAGCTCCTTCAGCGGCTGGGGGGAGTCCTCCACCCGCAGGTTGAAGATCGTGTCGGCCCAGGGACGGCCGGTGGAGGTGCCCTTCACCACGATGATGGCGGCCGACTGCATGCCCCGGATGTCGCCGCCCGCGGCCTGGGCCGCGTCGAGGGCCGCCAGCATGCGGTCGGCCAGGTCCCCCTTGGCCTCGCGGTAGGCCTTGGCCATGGCGGGCCAGACCCCGGCGTTCTCCATGAGGTTGGCCTCGCAGCTGAACTGGTCGCCGGTCACGTCGCCCGCGGCGGGGATGCACTTGGACCCGGTGAAGGCCGCCACCCGCCCCTGCGCGTCCACCATGGCCACCTGCCGAACGTCGCGGCCGCTGTCGCCCGCCAGGAGCGCCTTGAGGGCATCGGGCGCGCTCCTGCCCGCCCGCATGAGATCGAGGCCCAGCGGGCCGTAGGAGGGGTCAACGAAGGACTGGGTGGCCACCGCCCCCACGCCGGCCTCCGCCCACGGGACCACCGAGCCGACGGAGAACCAGTGGGACTGGACCGCCACGCCCATCTCGCCCGTGGCCGGGTCCCTCGCCACGATGGAGAAGGTGAAGGCCCTCGGGTCGGAGCCGAAGGCCGAGAGGGTGCAGGCCGTCAGGAGAACCGCCAATAGCCACGTCGCGCGCATGGGAACCTCCCTCGAAGCAAGTGCTGAGCCAGGAACGAGAAACGGCATGGACGCTACCCCCTGCCGCGCTCCGGCGGCGCCCCGCGCCTACCGTGCGGCCAGGATGGTCTCCACGGCATCGACCTTGGCGGCCATGGTATAGGCCTTATCGCGGCGCTCGCTGACCTTGATCGAGGTGGAGAGGCGGGGCGCACCCATCTCGAAGAGACGGTCCATGCAGCTCCGGACGAGCTCCATGACCTCCTCCCACTCGCCCTCGATGTTCGTGCCCATGCTGTGGAACTCGTGGGGCAGTCCGCTCTCGCGGATCAGGCGCACGGCCTCGGCCACGTAAGCGGAGAGCGAGACCCCGGCACCCAGGGGGACGAACGAGACTTCGACGATCACGCGGGACATGGCGGCCTCCTGTCGGTCAGTGGCCCCTGGCCCGGAAGATGAGCCAGAGGAAGATCAGCGCCAGAATCATCACCAGCCAGCCCCAGACGGCCCTGGCCGCCCGAGTGCGGGCGCCCGTGGGCGTCCCGTAGGAGCCCAGCGGTACGACCTGGCCGGGATCCGCCGGCGCGGCCTGGCCCTGGGCCGCGCCCAGGGCGTCCTGGACCAGTGCCCGGACCTGTTCCGGCACCTCCTCCAGGCTCGCGTAGTGCTGGCCTCCGACGGTGACGTGGGCCTGCGCCGAGCCCGAGGCGGCCAGGGCCTTTTCGTAGGCCTGCCTCGCCTCGGGGGGAAGCGCCTCGGGGCTGTCGTATTCGCGACCGTTGAACTTGATGCGCGTGTTCACCTTGACCTTGACGTCCATGCTCCTCTCCCTCTCCGCGCCGGGGCGGCGCCGGCCCGGGTGGGGCGGACGGGCCTGCCGGAGGGCGCCGCCCGATCAACCACATGGAAGGATCCCGCAGGGCGGAAAGCCCGCGGGTTCCTCTACGCCCCGTCCGCGGGGGCCTCTTCCGCCGGTTTGGGGAGCGTGACGCGCACCCTGTGGATGCGCCGGCGGTCGGCCGAGAGGACCTCCACCTCCAGCCCGTGGATGGTGAAGCGCTCTCCCGAACGGGGTATGGTGCCGAGAGCCGTGGAGATCCAGCCCGCCACCGAGTCGTAGTCCCCCTCCGGGATGTCCACTCCGAGCCGCTCGGCCAGGTCGTAGACGGAGGCCCGCCCCAGGGTCTCGACGACACCGGGCGCCCCGTCCACGAAGGGCTCCTCCTCCGCCTCGTCGTACTCCTGGATCTCGCCCACGATCTCCTCCAGGAGGTCCTCCGTGGTGACCAGGCCGTCCACGCCCCCGTATTCGTCAACCACGATGGCCAGCTGGAGCTTCTGCTCCTGGAACTCCCGCAGGAGCTGGGAGATGGGCTTGTTCTCGGGGACGAAGGGGACCGGGCGCGCGAACTCGCGCACGGGGCGGCCGCCCTCGCCCGCCAGGAGGGCGCCGAGGAAGTCCTTCAGGTAGGCCACCCCCACGATGTCGTCGATCTGCTCCTCGTAGAGGGGCAGCCGGGTGTGGCGGGCCTTGGCCAGGAGCTCGGCGGCGGCGGTGAGGGGGGTGTTGGCGGGGGCCGAGACCATGTCGGTGCGGGGGGTCATGACCTCCCGCGCCACCGTGTCCCCGAACTCCATGACTCCGCGGATGAGGACCGAGTCCTCCTTCTCCAGGATGCCCTCGCTCTGCCCCACGTTGATCAGGGCCGAGATCTCCTCCTCCTCGTCCTCGTCGTCCATGCGCTCGCGCAGGACGTGGAGGCGCCTGGAGAGAAGCGAGGCGAGCGGCACCGTGACGATCCCGAACACCCACAGAAAGGCCCTCACCACCGGAAGGGTGGCGAGGAAGACCCTCTCCGGGTTGAGGGCGGCCACCGCCTGGGCCACGGAGGCCAGCACCAGGACCGAGAGAAGGCTGGCCACGAAGCCCCAGAGCAGGGGCTGGTTCGCCTTGCTCCGCACGAGGTCGGCCGTGAGCAGGAGGGTGGCTCCGATGCTCAGGGCCAGCACCGAGAATTGCAGGGTGAGCAGATAGGCGAGGCGGCGGTGCAGGTAGGCCCTCACCGTGGCCGCCGAGGGCGCCTCTTCCTCGGCCATGCGGTTCAGGGTCATGGCGGAGAGGCCGTTGAGGGCCGCCCGGACCAGAAGGAGCAGAAAGAGCAGGGCGAGAGACGCCGCCAGGGCCACCCGGATCATCAGGCGAGCTCCCATTCCTTTCTCAGGCCGCGCTCCTTGCGGGCCATGGTCCCTCCGTCGGTCTCGTGGTCGAAGCCGGCCAGGTGAAGGATGCCGTGCAGGATGAGGCGCTTCAGCTCGGTCTCCAGATCGAGCCCCGCCTCGAGCGCCGCCCGCTGGGCCACGGGGGCGGCGATGAGGATGTCTCCGAGGTAGGTCAGCCCGTCCGGGGAGACGCCGCCGTCGGGGAAGGAGAGGACGTCGGTGGGGCCGGCCTTGTGGCGGAACTCGCGGTTGGCCTTGGCCATGAGGCGCACCCCGCAGATCTTGATCCCCACCTCGCCCTCGAGTTCCAGGCGCGCCAGCACGTCCAGGGCGAAGGCCACCAGGGCCTCCCTAGGAACGGGAGGTGTCCGCAGGCGGCTGTGGAGCCGGACCTCGCGTCGCGTCATTCTTCTGCTCCTTGTCGAATGAGTAGCCGGGGTAGGAGATCCTCCGGCTGAAGACCCCCAGCAGCATCTGGAAGAACGCCTCCTGGACCTTGGTCAGGTCATGGAAGGTCAGCGGGCACTCGGAGAGTTGGCCCTCCCCCACGACCCGGTTGGCGATCTCGGTGATGAGCGACCGGAGCCGATGGTGGGAGGGCTCTTTGAGCACCCTGGAGCCGGCCTCCACGCCGTCCGCGATCATCACGATGGCGGCCTCCCGGCTCTGGGGCTTGGGCCCCGGGTAGGAGAAGTCGGCCTCGTTGATGCTCTCCTTCTCCGGGTCCAGCATGGTCAGGGCCTTGTCCAGGAAATAGCTGATCCGCCGCGTGCCGTGGTGCTGGGGGATGATGTCGATGACCGCCTGGGGGAGCTTGTACTGGCGCCCCATGGCGATCCCCTCCTTGACGTGGGCGCCGACGATGAGGGCCGATATCCTCGGGGCCAGCTTGTCGTGGGGGTTCTGGCCCGGCACCTGGTTCTCCACGAAGTAGATGGGGTTCAGCATCTTGCCGATGTCGTGGTAGTAGCAGGCCACGCGGCAATAGAGCGCGTTGGCGCCGATGGCGTTGGCGGCGGCCTCCGAGAGGGAGGCCATCATGAGGGAGTGGTTGTAGGTGCCCGGGGCGTCCAGCGCCAGCCGCCGGAGCAAGGGGTGGTTCATGTTGGAGAGCTCGAGGAGGCGAACCTCGGTCAGGATGCCGAAGAGGCTCTCGAAGATCGGCAGGAGCGTGGAGACCAGCATCATGGTGAGCGGGAAGGCCGACAGGAAGGCCAGCGTCAGGGGCGCCACCACCTTCACGGTGCTGTGCTCCATCTCCGGCGCCATGGCCAGAACGGCGAGCGCCAGCGGCACGTTGACCGCCGCCAGGAGGAGGCAGGCCTTCCACTGCGCCGTCCGCTGGGCCATGCGGCTGGCGGCGTAGATGGCCGTGAAGGAGGAGAGCATGCAGTAGATCAGCATGCCGAAGTTGAGATCGGTGTAGATGCCGAAGAGCAGGCCGTACATCAGCGTATAGATGATCGCGATGTGCCGGTCCACCAGGAAGGTCATGAGCATGGCGCCGGCCGCCGCCGGAATGGCGAACATGAGGAGCTCGGGCGAGCCCAGGAGGGCCGACTTGCTGCCCTCGGCGGCCAGGCGCGCCAGCACCTGGATGCCGAACCCGATGAGGATGAACAGGCTGGTCACCTGGAGGGTGAGCACGAATAGGTTCAGGTTCGGGCAGTGCTTCTTCCGGTAGGACTTCAGGTACATGAAATTGAAGCCCATCAGCAGGAGGAGGAACAGGAGGAGGGCGCCCAGGAGGGAGAAGTTGAGGACGTTTCGGCTGGCCTCCTGGAAGGCCTGGATCTTCTGGAGCGCGCTTTCGTCGATCTTCTCTCCGGCCTTGACCAGCACCTGGCCCTTCCGGAGGAACACCACCAGCGGTTCCACCTGGTCGGCGGCCTGCTCCTTTCGCGCCGTAGTCTCCTGGCTGTTGTAGGTGAGGTCGGGGGCCAGGATGCCGCGCACGTAGTCCTCGATGGCCCCGCGCAGTTGGGAGGGCAGGATCGTCAGGCCCTCCAGGATGGTGCCCGGGATCCGGCGGGCCTCGCTGAGGGTGATGATGTCGCCCGCCGCCGGGTTCTTCTGGGTCCACTCCACGCCCTTCCGGCGGATGTCTCGGATGCGGATGGAGTCGCTGCCCTGAAACTGCTCTCCGTCGGGCACGATCTTCTGCCCCTCCACCTGGGTGACCATGTCCTGCACGGTCTTTTCCAGGCTGGCGCTGAAGCCCTCCTTCTCGAACTGCCGGAGGGCGAAGCGGGACAGGCTGCCGCCCAGATCCTCGGAGAGGCGGTCCAGAAACTGCTCTTCCGCCTGGTTTCGCTGGTCACGGGTCAGGTTGCCGGTGTGGAGGTACCGGTTCAGGTCCGCCAGGTTGGAGCGGGCCGCCTGGAAGGCCGCTGTCACTCGGGCCACCACGTCCGCCGCCATGCCCGAATCCCAGTCGTAGACGGGCAGTACCTTGGCGCTGGCCTCCTGGCGCTTCTGGTCGGTGGCCACCTTGTCCACGATCTGCAGGTCGAAGGGAGCGCGGATGTCCCTGGAGGCCACCGAGCCGATCGGCAGGCTGGGGGGAGGCTGGACGCGGAACTGACGAGTGAAGAGGGCGAAGGCCACGAGCAGGAAGGCCGCGGCCCAGAACCACTCGTTTTCGCGGAGGAAGTGGGCCAGACGCTGCGCCACCCCGACCTTCACCTTTCCCCGATACCGCGCGCGCTCCGCGGACACTTCGGGATCAGTGGGATCGTCGGGCGTCATGATGGGTTGCTGTCCCTCATGGGGTGATTTTAGCACAGGCCGCGGGAGGGGGGACAAAGGGCCCGCCGGGGCGGAGGAGTGGACGCCGGGCGGCCGCCCTACTCCCGCATTCCCGCCCGAATCACCGGCCGGAGGCCCGGTCGTAGGCGCGGATGATCTCCTGCACGAGCGGATGGCGGACCACGTCCCGCTCCGTGAAGGTAACGAACGCGAGCCCCTGGACCGAGCGCAGGACCTCCGCCGCATCCACGAGGCCCGATTTCCGCGCCGGATCGATGTCGATCTGGGTCACGTCGCCCGTGATGACGGTCTTGGAGTTGAACCCGAGGCGCGTGAGGAACATCTTCATCTGGTCTATGGTCGTGTTCTGGGCCTCGTCCAGGATGATGAAGGAGTCGTTCAGGGTCCGGCCCCGCATGAAGGCGATGGGCGCGATCTCCAAGATCCCTGTTTCCAGGGACTTGTAGACCCGGTCCGCCTCCATGAGGTCGAAGAGGGCGTCGTACAGGGGCCTGAGGTAGGGGTTCACCTTCTCCGCGATGTCCCCGGGAAGAAATCCAAGCTTCTCACCGACTTCCACCGCCGGCCTGGTCAGGATGATGCGCTTGACCCGCTTCTCCTTGAGCGCCGCCACGGCCATGGCGACGGCGAGGTAGGTCTTGCCGGTGCCCGCCGGGCCGATGCCGAAAACCACGTCGTTCTCCCGGATGGCACGGAGGTAGCGGCCCTGGTTGAGGCCCTTGGGAAAGACGACGCGGCCGTGCGCGCACTGGATGCGCGCCTCGCGGTAGAACTCCAGGAGTTCGCCCCGGTAGCCCTCCGCCCTCAGCGTGCAGGCGGTCCTGAGGTCCCCGGCGCCGATGCGGATGCCCGCCTGGTAGAGCTTGAGGATCTGGTCCACGATGTCCCGGCAGGCGGCCACGGCCTCCTCGTCGCCGTCGAGGAAGAGCGAATCCCCCCGAGCGGAGAGGCGCACGCCCAAGCTCTGTTCGAGGAACTCGGCGTTGCGCAGCTCCACGCCCAGCATCTGCTGGAGAAATTCGTCGGGGTAGGTGAGGGAGTGTGCCGCGGCGGTCAGGACTGGATCTTCAGGCATCTGCATCTACGAGAGGCGGGCATGGGCCGTGACGGCTCCGCCGGATCGCCGGCGCGGGGAAAGGGGAGGCGGAGGGACAGGCCCTCCGCCTCCCTGGATGGAGTTACTTGGTCTCGGGGGCTGGCGCGGGGGCCGGTGCCGGTGCGGGCGCAGGGGCCGGAGCGGGAGCCTCTTCGGGCTGGGTCTTCATGGTTTCCGGGGCCTTCGGGGCCGGCGGGGCCGGCGGCTCCCAGTGGTGGTTGCGGGCCGTCTTCTCCGCCTTCTTGGCGTCGGCGTCGGTGTAGTCACGGTTGATCTTCAGGTCCCACTTCGGGTAGATGAGGTCCGGGTGGTTCTTGATCTTGTCCCGGTTCGCATCCCAGATGAGGGGCCAGAGGAAGGGGTTGGCGTAGATGTCGTTCTTCGCGGAGATCTTCCAGAGGCAGTCGCCCTTCATCACCACGTAGTGGAGCGGCTTGCACTTGGCGACCAGGTCCTGGACCATGGTGGTCTTCCGCTCGTCCTCCGCCTTGATGCTGGCCGTCTCGGAATCCGCCTCGCTCTTGGCCTTGTTGGCCAGGTCCATGGCGTTCTTGGCGGCGTCGCGGGCCTTGTAGTAGTCGCAGGGGTTGCCCATGTAGCGTTCGGCCTCAGAGAAGGCGGCCTTGGCCTGATCGTAGGTCGCGGGAGACACCTGGGCGGTCTCCACGCTGTAGGTGATCCCGTTCACCTCGTTCTGGGCGCAGGCCTGGCTGGCCTTGGTCTTCAGCTCCTGCAGGTGCTGGTTCGTGGCCGAGGCCTGCTGGTTCTGAGCACCGATGGCCTGCTCGGCCGCACTCATGGCGTCCTTGGCGGCGGCGATGGCCGCCTCGGCGTCCTTTTGGGCCCTCGCCTGCTCGGCAGTGGCCTCCGTGGTGGCCTCCTTGACCTTTTCGGTAGCGGCCAGGGCCTCCTTCTTAGCGTCCCGGCACTTCTTGTTGGCCACCAGGTCATTGGCCTTGTTCAACATGGATTGTGCATCTTGGAAGGTAGTTGCGGCGTAGGTAGGAGTGCAGGTCTTCTGTGCTTCGTTGAGGGCCGCGGTGGCGTCCCCCACCTCCTTGGGCGCCTTTCGGCAGCACGCCGCCGTAAGGACCACCATTACTCCGACCGTTGCCAGCTTGACCGCTGTCTTCATTCCTTTTCCCCCTTTCTCAAACAAGGCGAGATTTGGTTTGTTCGGACGGTTCAGGGTCCCACTTCGACTTGCAGCACCTCGCCGCTGTCGGGCAGCGCCGGCGGCGTGGTCTCATTCACCTTCCAATCGATTTTCCCTGCGAGAACCTCCTGCATGGCCACGAAGGCCGGCTTGTGAAAAGGGCTTTCGACCCTAGTCTGGGCCCCTTCGAGCAACTGCTTGGTGCGCTGGGCACATATTAGCACAAACCTGTACTTGCTGCCGATCTTTTCATCCACTATGAACATTCGTGCTCCTCAACCAATGTGTGATCTCTGTTCGGAGTTCGTCCACCTTTACCGTGCAGGCACGAGGTCGCAGACGGGCGGAAGCCAAGATGGCCGCTACGGAATCCACCGCCCCATCCAGATCCTCATTGATAACATTATAGTCATAAGAACCAGCCAGTTCAAGCTCGACCACGGCGGTCTCCAGCCGGCGCCTCAAATCGAACCCCTGCTCCCCGGCCCTTCGCCCCAGCCGGTCCAGCAGAACCTGGAGGGAGGGGGGCAGGATGAACACCAGGAGAGAGCCCGGTTCGGCCTTTTTCACCTGGAGGCCCCCCTGCACGTCGATGTCCAGGATGAGGTCCCGGCCCTCGGCCGCGGCTCGCTCCCACTCCGAACGGTGGGTGCCGTATTCGTGGTCGTGCACCTTGGCCCATTCCAGGAACTCGCCTCTCGCGGCCATGGCCCGAAAGGTGTCGCCGTCCACGAAATGATAATCCACGCCATCCTTCTCTCCGGGCCGTGCACTCCGGGTGGTGTGGGAGACCGAAAAGCGCAGCAGGGGATCCCGCGCCGCCAGCCTTCTGGCGATGGTCGTCTTGCCGCCGCCGGTGGGGGCCGAGAGAACGAGCAGGATGCCGGAGGACTGATCACGCCACATTCTGGGCCTGTTCGCGGAGTTGTTCGACCAGCAGGCGCATTCGCAGGGCAACCTGGGTCAGGTCGAAAAAGGTGGCCTTGGCCAGGAGCGTGGAGATCTCCCTGTACATCTCCTGGAAGAGGTGGTCCAGCCGGCGCCCGAGGTCTGCCGGATTCTTCTCCAGCAGCTCCTCCATGGCCCGGTGGTGCGCCTTGAGCCTGACTACCTCCTCCTCCACGTCGGCCTTTTCCGCCGCCAGGACCACCTCCTGCTCCACCCTCGTCGCGTCCACGGAGATGGCGACCTGCTGGAGTTTCTGATTCAGCCTCTCTCGAACGGTCTCCACCTGGAGGTCCTGCATGGGCCCGAGGGCATCGAGGTGGGCCTTCATGTGGCCGGACGCCTGCCGGAACTGCTCCTCCAGGCGCCTGCCCTCCTCGCGTCGGGTCTGGAGGAAGCACTCGAGGGCCTTCTCCACGCAGGCGAGAAGCAGCTCTCCCGCCCGCGCTTCCGCGTCGGGGCGGAGGCGGACCGAAACGGCGTCAGGAAGAGCCAGGAAATCTCCGAGCGTCATGCCCCTGGCCAGGACGCCCTCGCCCTCCAGCCGGGATGCCAGGTGGCCTAGGGCCTGGGCCACGCCGTGGGAATAGTGCACCTCGACGGCCTGCTCGCCCAGGAACTCGAGGGAGATCCTTCCCTCCACCCGCCCGCGGGCTACGGCGGAACGGATCCTCTGGCGGACGGCCATCTCGTGGCACAGCAGGGCGGCCGGGAGGCTGAGGTGGACGTCCAGCCCCTTGTTGTTGACGCCCCGGATCTCGATGAGGAGCCTCAACCCGTCGGCCTCGGCCTGGTGCCTGCCATAGCCGGTCATGCTTTCCATGGAGCGGCTCCTGCAAGGCTCTCTTCCGCCACGCGGTTTGCGGCGATCAGGCCTTCCTCCACCCGGCGCCGGAGGCCTTCGGCCTCCTCCGGGCTGATCTCTCGTGGAACCGGGATGGCTTCTCCATAGGCGATGGCCACTCGCGTGAAAGGAAACGGGATCATGAACTCATCCCAGGAGCGCAGCGTTTTTTTTTACGGGCCGCCACGCCGATCGGGACGATGGGCAACCCCGACAGCCTGGCGGTCTGGATCACCCCGAGCTGCGCCACCCTGGCGGGCCCCCTCGGGCCGTCGGGCGTAAAGGCCACGTCGTAGCCCTCTTTCACCTTCTTCAACAGGGAGTGGAGGGCGCGCATTCCCCCCCGGGTGGAGGATCCTCGGGTCGGGTTCATGCCGAAGTGCTTCATGACGCGGGTGACCAGCTCGCCGTCCCGGTGCCAGGAGACCAGGAAGGTCAGCCTCCGCCCCACGTAGGCAAAGACCATGAGCAGAAGGGTGCCGTGCCAGAAGGCCATGATGTACTGGCCGCCTCGATTCTTGTAGCTCTCCAGCCCTTCGCGTCCGACGATCTTTATCCTCAGGGTGGCGTGAAGCGCCTTGAGGGCAAGCGCGAGCGGGAGCGGCCCCAGCGCGAGTACGAGGTTCTGCTTCCATCTCCGCCAGGCGCTCTTGCCCATTCCCCGAGTCTCCTCAGGGCTGCATTATGGTCTCTTATCGCACGCGGAGTCCAGCCCATGCCCGCCTCGGCAGGGCCGCTGCCCCGCCTTTCCGCGGGCCTGGGCCTCAGAGGCACCGGATATCTGGGCGCCCGGAAGGGGTCATCCTCCCCGGTCGGCCGGCTTTCCTTCCATGTCGCGGATGAGGACGGAGAGATCCTTCTCGGCCCGCTGGTACTGATCCAGCGCGGCGGCCACGTTGTGGAATCCCCTCGCCCTCTCGATGAAGGTCATCCTCGCCTCGATGGCGGCGAAGCGCCGATGGAAGGCGGAGGTGTCCTGGTTGCGGCGGTTGAGCATCTCGATCGTGAGCCGGACCTGTTGGGAGAGGGCCTCCACCTTATCCCGCCCCTTCTTCAACTCATCCCGCCACGAGGCCAGGTTCTTGGGGCCGTCCCCCTGATGGCAGCCGGCGCAGGCCTTGCCCACATCCTTGAGCGCATCCGGGTTGGTCGGGTCGTGGCAGTCGGCGCAGGCGACGCTGTCGGCCATGACGTCGGGATCCACCTTCATGCCGAGGGAGGCGGGCACGGTGCCTCGATACAGCTCCGTTTGGCCCGGGTGGCAACGCGTGCAGTCCGCCTTGGCGTCCGTATGGTGGCACGGGGCGCAATCCTGGGGGCTCGCGAGCGTCAGGGCCTTGTGCTTGCCGGCCTCGTGGCACGTATCGCAAGACAGCCCCACGGTCTTCACGTGGTAGGTATGGGGGAAATCCACGTCCTGGAAGGTATAGGGTTCCTGCCGGGGGATGAAGGTGTGGCACGTCTCGGTGCAGTAGGTGAAGTCGCCCCTCGCGAACTCGGGCCCGATGACCACGTCGTTCTTCTTCCCCGCGGCCTCCTCCAGTTGGCCCAGAATGCGACCGCTCGCCTGCACCACCCGAATGGCGTACTCGATGTTGTGGACCGGATGGCCCTGCGTCAGAAACCGCGCGTTGAACTCCAGCTCTGAGGCAAGCTTCCGGACCTTCGCGTCGCCGCCGGCCGATGCTATGGCCAGGCCCCGGCCCGCCATGCGGGCGGCCTCCGCACAGAGTGCCGCTCCCTCGGTCTTCCAGCGATCCACCATGGGGATGTAGCGCGCATCGTGGCAGGCGGCGCACGCCTTCGGGTTGGCCTTCTTGCTCCCCTGTCCCAGGAACGTGCTCCCCCCGCGGCTGATCACCTCGGTGTGGCAGCCGGTGCAATTGATCTGGGCGGCGAACATCCGGCTGGGCAGATCCTGGGCACCCTTCGCCCCTACGCCGAGGTACATCTCCTTCGCGCCCGAGTGAAGGTTGGAGTGGCAGGACTCGCAGCTCACGTCCAGGACCGACAGGACCTTGATGTTGCCGTGACGGATGGGTTCGTGGCACTCCAGGCATCTGATCTCTTCCTGATCGACGTGCTTGGCGTGGACGAACTTGACGTCGGAGATCCTGTCCGCATGGGAGACGTGGCAGCTGAAGCACTTTCTCTTGCTGACGCGGCCCTCGCCCTCGTGGACGATCAGGTGGCAGCGGCCGCACTGGACGCCCGAATCGACGTACTCCTTCATGTCGAACAGGAAGCCGCCGTGCTTGGTCAGGCCCGAGGGGGCCCCGTGGCACGACCCGCAGCCAGCGAGCGTTCCCGCCGGACCCTGTCCCTTGAAGTGGCAGAGGAAGCAGACCGCCGGGTCCACGGAGACGTGGCCCGCCTCCTGGCTCGAACCGTGACAGGAGGCGCAGTGCAGCCGGATGCCCCGCCTGTCCACTCCGAGGTGCGGCTTGTGCGGAAAGGAGACCCCCATGAAGCTGACCTTCTGGCTCTTCTCCATGCCGGGATGGCACCCGGAGGCCAGGCATGCCGAATCGGGCACGAAGGCCCTCGGGCGTATGGCGTAGGTGTGGGTGACGTACTTCACGAACTGGCCGAACATGGCCCTTCTCTGCGTGGGATGGCACCGCACGCACTCCACCGTCTTGTGCGGCGAGTTCTTCCATTGCTCCACGAAGGGCCTCATGTAGTGGCAGTTGTCGCAGAAAGACGAATGTCTCGCCGTGACGTCCACGAAGATCCAGCTTGCGCCGCACAGGACGAGAACCGCTACGGCGGCCGCGAGGGCGATGCTCCTTCTGCGCTTCATGATCTTCTCCTGCACGGCATTTCTTTCGCGACGAAGGGGCGGCTCCCTCTCATGGCGATTCCCTTCGGGCCTCCGCCGAAACGCCCGCTCTTACCCCGGCCTCTTGCCCGCCGTGCTCGAGGCCCCCGGACCGGAGCATCTCCTCGTACTCCAGGGCATGCTCCTCCTTGAAATCCTCCACGCGCATCCTCCCGTTCCACCAGGTCAGGCTTCCCGGGAAGCGCTTCGGGTTGAAGTGCACGTTGTAGAAGTGCCAGATGATGATGGCCAACGTGGCCAGCAGGGCCTCGTCCGAGTGGGCCTCCACGGCGATGTCGTAGATGGACTTGCCGAACTGGTTGATGGCGAGCACCTTGAACCAGAGGAGGTAGCCCGAGGTGATCATCACCACCATGCCCCAGTACACGGCCCAGTAATCGAATTTCTCGATGTAGGAGAACCGGCCGAAGAGGGGCTTCTCTCTCCTGATGCCCAGAAAGTAGCCCATCTGATGGAAGAAGTCCTTGATGTCCTGGGGCCTCGGGATGAGGAGCCCGAAGTCCCGCCGCCCCGCCTCGAAGGCCATGGAGTAGAAGAGGTGGTAGGCCCCGACGCAGGTCAGGCCCACGGCGCCGATTCTGTGGATGATCCTCGTCACCTCCGGCCCCCCCATGAGGTTGATGAGGAAGACCGAGACGGAAGCGTCGTGGAACTTGATGGGCAGGCCCGTGACGATCAGGATGATGGTGCTCGCGAAAAGGACCATGTGCTGGACGCGCAGATGGAGGCTCAGGCGCTCGACGGTGCCGTCGGCCCCCTCCCTCCTCTTCCTGCGTTCCAGCGATTTCGCGTGGCGGCGCTCCTGGTCGAGGAATGCGTGGTGGACCCTCCTCACCCCGGCGGAGGCATCGGCGGCCAGGGAGCCGGCGAGCCTTTCCTTGAGCCGCTCCACCTGATCCTCGGTAAGATCCTCCCGCATCTCGTGGTTTAGAGCGTCCGTCAGGCCCCTGGCCACTCCTCGGACGACCGATTCGGTGTCCGTCGGCCGCCACCCCCTCGCGCCGCTGTCGCTCATGGCTCATTCTCCTCGGTGGGCCTCGCTGGAAGGACCGCCTCCCTGGACTTCCGGGCTCTGACCTGCCGGAACAGGTCGAGCCCGATGTGGATGAAGAGTCCGGCCAGGGTGCTCAGGGTAAGGATCTTGAATCCGAGGGCCACCCAATACACGATGCCCGCGGACCGGTCCTCCGGGTCGACGTGAATCCGGCCCTTGGCGAAGTTCGCGTTGGCCCCGGGATGGCAGCGGCCGCAGGTCTTCGGGATGTTCTTCGGATTGACGCTGGAACGCGGGTCATCCGGAGGGAGGATGTTGTGGGCGGTATGGCAGGACGCGCAGTTGGCGGCTTTCAGCACGCCGAACTCGTTGGCGATGCCGTGGAAGGAATTCTTGTAGGTGGATACCTGCTCGGCGTTGATGCCGTACTTCTTCATGATGACGATTTTGGAGTGGCACCTAGCGCACGTATTGGCCACGTTGGCCGGGTTTACGGACGAGGACGCCACCTTCGGCCCCTGAATGTCGTGCTCCCCGTGGCAGTCGGTGCATACGGGCGCGTCCTTGTTGCCCATCGTCAGGGCCTTCCCGTGGACCGACTCCATGTACTGCCCGTAAATTTGGATGTGGCAGGTCCCGCAGGTTTGCGAGACGTGCCGGCGGCTGACCCGGGACCTGGGGTCCGAGCCGGAAAGGATGAAGTGCCCTCCGTGGCAGTCCTGGCAGAGCGGCGCCTTGGTGTTCCCGGCGAGCAGGGCCAGGTTGTGCACGCTCTTATCAAACTCCAGGTACTTGGAGGTCTGCGGCGCCCCCATCGTGTTGCCCTCGTAGTGGCAGCGCTTGCAGTTCACCCTTTGGGGCATCGTGGTGTGCGGCACCTCGTTCACGTCCGCGTGGCATTGCACGCAGCTCAGGTCCTTGTGCACGGACAGCCGCAGGGGCGTGGGATCCACGAACAGGTCCAGGACCTGGCCGGAGGGCAGGGTCTTCCTGAATCCGGGCTTGCCGTGGCACCCCAGGCAGCGCAGATCGTCCTGCGCCCGCGCGGCCATCGCTCCCAGGAAGGCGGCCAGCAGCACCAGGCATAGGGTCAGGGCCCGCCCCGGCGGGCGGCGGATGAGGCCTCTCGTCCTCCCCGTCTTCATTCCTGTTCCCCCTTCTGCATGGCGTCCCACTCCGCCGGGTGCCTCTTCCTGAATTTCTCGCCGCCCATGCGCCCGGTGATCCAAGCCGGGTTCATGGGGAAGTTTCCGCCGGCCAGGTGCACGTCGTAGAGGTGCCAGAGGATGAGCACCACGAAGATGAGCTGGGCCTGCTCGGAGTGCACGACCAGCATCAGGTCGTAGACGGACTTGGGGAAGAGGGCCAGGGACGCCTGGGGCGACCACAGAACGAAGCCGGATCCCGCCATGATCAGGCACCCCACGAAGATCCCCCAGTACTGGATCTTCTGCATGGGCGTGAACCGGC
Organism: Acidobacteriota bacterium; assembly: GCA_021778515.1. Lineage (GTDB taxonomy): Bacteria > Acidobacteriota > UBA4820 > UBA4820 > DSQY01 > DTPS01. The sequence goes on along the minus strand of JAJYCJ010000039.1, from coordinate 7,849 downwards.
CGTAGTAGGGCGGCGCGCCCTTTCCCGTCAGACCGTGGATCCACCCCTTCCAGCCCTCGGAGAAATCGGAGCGCCTGAACCTCACGGCCCGGAAGTCGCTCTGGTACTTCCGCGAGAACAGGAGACCGCCGAAGTGCAGGAGGCCAGCGAACACGAGCCCGATGGCCGCGGCCCGGTGCAATAGGCCTCGGCCCCGCATTCCGCCCATGATGCCGATGAGGACCTTGGCCCAGGCCTGCTCGTGGTAGACGAGGGCGAGGCCCGACGCGATGAGGAGAAGCAGGCAGAGGGCGAGAAGCGCGTGATCCAGTCGCTGCAGCAGCGACATTCTCACCACCGTGCCGTCCGTGCTATGACTTGTCATGGCTCCCTCCTCCTTCCATCCCTTTGCCCAGCGGGGCTGCCGATTTCCGCCTCGTCCTCCGCCAGCCGACGAGCCTCGTGATGATGTGCAGCAGGAATCCCGCCACGAGGAGGCTGATGAAGATCGTGTAAAAGACCCTTACGAACCATGCGCCCCTGGCGCCGGTCGGGCTCACGCTCTCGTGGAACCGGATGTTCGAGAAGGCCCTGCCGGCCCCGGGGTGGCACTTCCCGCAGGTCTTCTCCAGGTTGGAGGGATTGGTCCGCGACGCGGGGTCGCTCGATGGAAGGATGTCGTGTGCGCCGTGACACGAGGCGCAGTTGGCCGCCCGCAGGTCTCCCATCTCGAGAACGACGCCGTGGTAGCTCTTGAGGTAGGTCGAGAGCCGGTCGGCGGGCAGCCCGAAATTGGCCATGAGGCTCTTGTCCGCGTGGCATCGGCCGCAGGTGGCCGGGACCGACTCCGGAGCCACCGAGGAAGAACGGTTCTCCGGGGCCTGGATCGAATGCTCGCCGTGGCAGTCGGTGCAGCCCGGGGCCCGTCCGACGTTCTGCGATAGGGCCTTGTAGTGGGCGCTCTTCTCAAAGGCCGCGTACGCCGGTTCGTGGCAGCTTCCGCAGAGGCGCGCGACCTCCCGTTTGGCCTTCGCGTCATCATCCGCCTTGAGGGAGCGCACGTCGTGTGCCCCGTGGCACGTGGCACAGGCGGGCGCCAGGTTCAGCCCCTGCTTTATGACGCCCTGTCCGTGTACGCTCTCATCGAACATCTTGACCCACTGGCGGCCGCCCGCCAGGCGTGCGTGGCAGCCGCCGCATGCCTCGATCTGTCTTTCGTGCGAGCTCATGCTTCGCCGGTCCGAGGATTTCGGGACGTCGTGGGCCCCATGGCAATCGACGCAGCCGGGGCCGCCGGCCTTGGCGTGGGGGCCCGCGCGCCACGCATCGGCTTCCTTCGCGTGGCACAGGCCGCAATCCACGGCGAGCGGCTTCCCGTGGGGAACCGCCGTGATGTCGGCGTGGCAGCTCGTGCAGGAAAGGCCCTCGTGGGCGGAACCTCGCAGCACGTCCAGCACCACGCGGGGCTTCACCTCGGCGTGGCATGCCATGCAGTCCGAATCGCCGGGGCCGGCCGCGGATGCGCCTGCCCCGACCAGCATCGCCGCGAGGCTCGCGGCCAGGATCAGCCCAATGTCAGGTCTTCGACTCCGGCTCTTCATTCCCCTCCTGCCCCTTCTCCCCCTTGATCTGTGTCAGTACCCTGGGATGGTGGTGCTCCAGGGTCTTCCTCGTCATCAGCCCGGTGATCCACGTCGGGTTGAAAGGCGGATGGTCGGTATGCACGAACACCATGTAGAGGTGCCAGATGATGATCGTGGTGAAGGCGAGGACTGCCTCGTAGAAGTGGATCATCTCCGCGGCCTTGTAGCCCCACTCTGGAAGGTAGGCCGTGAAGAATTCCTTGAACCACAGGACGAACCCCGTGGCGACCATGACGGCGGTGCCCCAGACCAGCGCCAGGTACTCCACCTTTTCCGCGTATGAGAAGCGCCCGAAGTCGGCCTCGTGCCGCCTGATGCCCAGGTAGTAGCCGATCTGCTGGAAGAATTCCCTCGCGTCCGAGGTCGCCGGCATGATGTCCCGGACGAACGCTCGTCCGCGTTTTGTGCTGACCAGATAGACGAGGTGGTAGAGGGCATCGCCGATCATGACCACGGCCGCGGCGCGGTGGAGCCAGCCCCGGATGTCGAAGCCGACCGACAGCCACTTGAAGGGAATGGACCACAGAGAATCCGGATACTTGAGGGCGAAGCCCGTGGCCACCAGGGTGAAGAAGGAGCTGAGGAGCAGGAAGTGCTGCAACCTCTCGGCCCCCGTCATCCGCCTGTAGACGGCCGCGGGATTGAGCATCTTGATCGTCACCCGGTAGCGCCTGACGTAGTCCATCAGCTGGTGCAGCGCAAGGCCCCCCACCACCAGCGCGATGAGCCAGAGGTACAGCGATCGGATCCAGAAGAGGACGGGAGAGGAGGCCTCCGAAATCTTGCTGTGGATGTTGATGTTGGCGAAGGCTTTCGTGGCGTCCGGGTGACATTTCCCGCACGTCTTCTGAAGATTTGCGGGGTTGATGGAGGAGGCCGGGTCGCTCGCCGGAAGGATGTCGTGCGCGCCGTGGCACGAGGCGCAGTTCGCCACGTCGGTTTGCCCGTAGCTCGACGCCAGGCCGTGGAAGGAGGCCTTGTAGGACTGGACCATCCCGGTGGGCAGGCTGAAGCGCTCGGACAACCGCACCGACGCGTGGCACTGGGGGCAGGTGGTCTCGGCGACCGTGGGCGGATAGACGGAGCTCGTCGGCCTCTTTGGGCCCTCGATGTCGTGCTCTCCGTGGCAGTTGTTGCACGAGGGCGCCTGGAGGTTGCCCTCCTCGAGGGCCTTGCCGTGAACGCTCCGCGCGTACTTGGCCTCTATGCCCGAATGGCACTTCCCGCAGGTCTTGGGGACGTTCTGCTTGTATATGGGCGACCTGGGGCTCGTGGAGGGCAGGATCTTGTGCGCGCCGTGGCAGTCGGCGCAGGTGGCCGCCACGAGCATCTTGCCCGAGCTCAATATCCGCCAGTGATCGCTCTTCATGTAGTTCTTCAGCGGATCGGCGATCACCACGCCCGCGGCCGCCATGAGCTTGGCGTCGCCGTGGCAGGCGCCGCAGGTGCCCGGAACGTTGACCGGGTAGATGGAGGAATCCGGATCGGTCTTCGGCCTGATCTGGTGCGCCCCGTGGCAGTTCCAGCACTGGGGCGTGTAGTTGGTCCCGCCCTTCCTCGCGGCATGGATCCCTTCGCTCACCGCTTCGGCCTGACCGGCATGGCACCCGCCGCAGTCCACCAGCGGCAGTTTCTCCGCGTGCGGGACCTCGGTGATGCCCTGATGGCAGTCCGTGCAGGCCAAGCCCGCGTGCACCGAGCCCGCGAGACTCTTGTCGGTCACTTCCAGGGTGAGCTTCTCGCGGCCCACCGGTCCCAGATGCAGAAGCCGGGGATCGCCGGGTCTCTGGGCCGCCATGGAAACCTCCGAATGGCAGGCCAGACAGTCCGCATCGGAAACCGCCGCGCGGGCGGGAACCGCCATGCCCGACGTCATCCAGAGCAGCCCCGCCACGGCCAGAGGAGCCAAGCGCAACTGCCGCGCACTACTGGATTTGGGGACGACCTGGCGGCGGGAGCGGGAAGGCCCCGATTCCGGTCCATGCCGATGCCGACTCATCCTGGGTGCCTCCCTCTCCCATTCCACCGGTCCGCGGGAAAGGACCGATTCGTAGCAGGAGGCTAGTGTAGGATCCAACTCGCCCCAAGGGTTCGCGCCGATGAGGGATGACGGGAGGCGCTGGGCAATCCCACCCATGAGTGGTGTATATGGCGCTTATTTGTCTATTTTTTCGGCGCCATACCAGGACGAAGGAGTCTCATGGGCCGCCGTCCACCGGTCCGCAGCCCTGGACAGGGTGCAATCACCCGCCGGTACTAGCGCAGCCAGGCGTGCGGGCAGGGTCTTCAGAGCCCCGTACCTCACGGCCGTAAAGAGGGCGCCCGCCTGCAACCGGGGCGCCTGAGGATCCACCTCCCACGGGTGAAACCAGTAGACCGCTGGCCGCCCTCTGACGGTGCGGCGATGCCGAACGCGGAGAAGCCAGCCCAGAGGGAGGATGCGGAGGGCAAGGGTCCCGCCGGCGGGGAGGGGAATCCCAAGAAAGCGCGCCGAGAAGGCTGGAATTTCAAGCACCCCTCCGATGCGTTTCGGATGGTCCCGCCCCAAACCGAGACCGGCTATGCAGAGGCGGCTCGAGGAGATGTTGAATCCCGTTTCCGCAAGGATGGGATAGGGCCAGCGCCTTCGGCCCATGGACCATCGTGGCGCCCTGTAAGCGGTCACCTTGGAACCCAGCAGATCTTGAAGGACCGTCCGGCTCCGGTCCAGATCACGCCGGAAGGCCTCCGGATCCAGCCGGTCCAGGGGTGTGTGATCCCAGCCGTGGCACCCGATCTCGTGGCCGGCCTCGGCGATCCGCCTGACCAGAGCGGGATGCTTCTGGGCGGCCCAGCCCAAGGTGAAGAAGGTGGCCCGAACCTGCATGGATTCAAGAAGGTCCAAGGTCCTGCCGATGGCCGATGGCAGCGAGGGGGGAAGCCGGTCCCACTGGGCGCTCTCCCTGCCCAGGGGGTGTTCGGGGGCGTGGAACCACTCCTCCACGTCCACCGTGAGCACGACCCCCGGGTCAGCGGAGGTCGGAGGCACCGTCTTGAGGGACCGATTGTCCGGGCTGGGGAACAATCATGGGGATGCCGGGCCGTTCAGGGACCGGGTGCGGGACTCCAGGGGCAGGAGGCTGAACCACCGGAGGCTCCTCCTCATCACCCTCGTCCGGGGAGGCCGACTCCGGCTCCTCCTCGTCCGGTTGCGTCTCTTCGGGAGCCCTGTTGAACTCTGGCACCGGGGCCGCACCGGGGAAATTCATGCGAGGAGGTATGGGTCTGGCCACTGGCGGCTGTGCGGCGGAAGGGGTGAAATGGCTGACGGGCGGCGAATAGGGGGCCTGCACCGTCGAGACGGGTTGGGCCGGCTCATTCCTGATCTGGAGGATCTCCTTTGTCAGGACGGCCATCTCCCCGCTCCCGACCCGGAAGTACGTCCATTCGCCTTGGACATAGTGGCTCTGCACCACGAGGGAACGGTGGTCCTGAAAGACCACCACCTCTTGGGCGCACACCGCCGCCGAACCGAACGCCAGGGCCAGTACCAGCCCAGCCAGCAAGCGTTTCATGATTCAACCTCCACCAAACTGCCACACTCCACGGCCCGGGCTGACAAAACCCGCAACCCTCCGTCCCGGAGGGCCTCCTCCACGGCCAAATGTGCGCCCTCCCGGGTCCAAAATGCAAGGCAGCCCCCGCCGCCCGCGCCGCAGCCCTTCCCCCCCTGGCTGCCGGCGGATGCGGCCACATCCAGGGCGGCGTCCATGACGGGAGTGGAGATGCCCTCCGCCAGGCCCTTGCGAAACCCCCACTCCTCCGCCATCAGGGGCCCCACGGCGTCCCAATTGCCGGCCAGCAGCTGCTCTTCCATGAGTCCCGCCGTCTGGGCGATTCCCAACAGGCAGCGGCGCACCTTCTCATCTCCATCGAGAAACCGCTTCATGAGGTCCCAGTTGGTGCGGGCCGAGAGGCGGCTCTGCCCGCTGAAGGCCACCACCATGCGGGTTTCAAGGGCCTTGAGTGAGATCGGGAGGCGCTCCACCTGGGTTCCTCCAGCCGGATAGCGCAGGCGGATCACGCCGCCCATGAGGGCCGGCCAAAAGTCCTGGACACCCGTGGGTATCCGAAGATGGGCCGCCTCCAGGTCGCGGCACTCCGCCACGATTCTCCCCGCTCCCGGGTGCCTGTGCACGGACCTTCCGAGTGCCAGCGCCAGGGCCACGGAGAGCGCGGAGGAGCCCCCCAGACCGCTTCCCTGGGGGATCTCGCTGGAAGTCACCACGGTCCACCCGCGGACCACGCCGTAGGCCTCGCACAGGCGCTCGGCGAGTGCCAGGGGGCCGGGCGCTTCCCCGGGCCGCCAGATATAGTCCGCCTGGAGATCCCGTGAAATCAGGTGGACTCCCGGTTGGCCGTTGGGCTCGCACTGGGCCGTGGCGTACAATCCCACCGCCACGTTCAGCGTCCTGGCGCCGGACAACATGACACCGATGGGCCAGAGATCGAGGCTCCCCCCCGCCAGATCCACCCGGCCGGCCGCCCGGGCCACCACTCGCCTCATCGATTCCCCCTTCCAAGAATTGACGCTCCGGCCCGAAAGGCGCCTCGTCGCACTCTTCCTAATCGCCTCCGGCCGCCTGGAGCGCCCGGACCATCTCCCGGAGATCCTTGGCCCTGGGACCGTATGGATCGGCAGCCAGGGCCCGCTGGAAGTACCTGAGCGCATGACCCTGGTCATTTTTCCCGTTGAGATAGAGGGAGCCCACGGTGGCCAGGTATTCAACGTTTTGAGGGGCAAGGCGGAGCGCCCTCTCGTACTGGGCGATGGCCTCGTCCACCCTCCCCTGCTGGTAGGCGATGCGTCCGAGATTGGCCATGGCTTCATCCCGGCGCGGGTCCAGGGTGAGCACCTTGGTAAAGGCGAATCGGGCCGCCTCCCAGTTTTGGGTCATGGCTTCGAGCACTCCCTTCTCGAAGTAGATATCGGCGCTCTCCACGTGAGCGGAGAGGGCGGGCTCCAGCACCTGCCGGGCCTCGGCGGTCCTCTTCTGGCCGAGCAGGATTTGAGCCAGGCTCGCCACCGCCTCGGGCATGCGGGGGGAGAGCGCGAGGGCCGCTCTGTACTCCCGCTCCGCGAGCTCCGGTCTGCCGGTGCGCTTGTACACCGTGCCCAGGTTGAGGTGGGCCGTGTCCATTTGGGGCTTCAGGCGGATCTCTTCCTGAAAGCAGACCTGGGCCTTGTCGAGCTGCCCCGCCTTCATGTAGGCGATTCCCAGCATGGAGAGGGCCGGAACGTTCTGGGGGTTCCTCTTCAATACCCCGAGGAGCTTCTGGGTCCCCTCGCGAGTGTTCCCCAAATCCATCATGTCGTTGGCTTCCCTCAGCTCCTCCTCGATGCCGATCGCATCCTTCGGATCCAGAAGGCCGGGGGTGTCCGGACGGGCGCCCCCGCCCGAAAGGTACCCCAGGCTCATGAGCTGACGGAGGGTTTCGGCGTTGGAGGGGTCCTTGAGCAGGCTCTCCATGGCCGCCCGCTCACCCCGGTCGGCTTCGGGGTAGTGGGCCAGCTCCTTCCTCGCCTCGGCCACTTCGGGTGCATCGGGCCGGTAGAGGTTCCGCGTTTCTGACTTCCGCCACTCATAGAGCTCCGGCTTCGGGGCCTCTATGAATTTCCAGCGGTCCGTCATGATGCCCCTCAGGGGCGCCCACCCATAGGTGAAGAAGCCGTGGTAGGACTCGATGTACAGGCTCCGGGAGGGCAGTGATCCGCCGTTCAGCAGGGGCGCGAGGCTTTCGCCGTCGGTCTTCGCGGGGGGGTGAATGTCCATGAGGGAGAGTACGGTGGGCGCAACGTCGGCCAAGCCGCACAGGTCGGGGACCCTCCGCCCCCCGGGGAGGTGGCCCGTCCAGGTCAGGATGAGGGGAACGCGGAGCGCGTACTCGTACAGGAATACGCCGTGCTGGCGCTCGCCGTGTTCCATGAGGCCCTCTCCGTGGTCGCCGGCCACTACCACCAGCGTGTCATCGAGGCGCCCCTGGCTTCGCAGGCCGTCCAGAAGCCGCCCGATGGAAGCGTCCATGTAGGCGATCTCGCCGTCGTAAGGGCGCCCCTGGAACTCCTTGGCGTAGGGTTCGGGCGGGCGGTAAGGGAAGTGGGCATCGTAATAGTGCACCCAGAGGAAGAACGGGGCCTTCACGGACTTGACGGCGGCCAGCGCCGCGTCGCTCACCTCCCCGCCGGG
>JAJYCJ010000138.1 GCA_021778515.1 Acidobacteriota bacterium | reverse complement strand
GCCCCACGGGCAAAGCCCGCTGGGGCCCCACCCCACCCTCGGGGCTTCCTCCCCCGGATCAAGTCCGGGGTCGGAGGCAACCCAAATCCCTTGGCGGGTGAAGATCGCCTTCCACGGAAACTACCATTCATGAGCCTTTCGGAGCCGCTCCAATATCCAATCGCGGGATTTGGGCTGGTGGCTGAAGACCGTCTTTCACGGAGACCGCCTTCCCTCTGCCCTTCGGAGCCACTCCCATGTCCCATCGCGGGATTCGGGTCAAGGCACCGATCACCATGGCTGTCCAAGATCATTTCGGCCCTCTCTTGAGAAGTCCGCCTCCCGGAGCGAAGCAGAGGAGGGCGCGTCCCGGCGCCCATGGGCCCCCAGCGCCGCGCCAAGGGCGCGGCCCAGGCCCGGCCGTGGTTCGGAGCCGGCACGGCGGTCTATTTTAGACAGGCATGATTTTGAGCACCGCTGCGGTATACTGCACCGAGTTGATCTTGGGAGATGAGCATGCTGTACCTCGGCCATTTCAACTTTATCTACGAAGCGAAGGTGGGCAGGAAGCAGTCTCAAGCCCTCGACGGCACCTTCACGAGCGTCGCGGAGGCGGAGAGCGCGGAGGAGGCGGCTCTCACTTTCGAGCGGCTGTTCCGAAAGCTCAGGAAGAGCGGCGACGTCTTCGAGGGGGCCGTGGCCATTTACCTGGAGGCGCTCGTGGAGGTCAAGAGCGTACCCAAGGGCGGCTTCATCTCCCACCTCATCGCGGGCTATCCGGAGGGGATCGAGACCTTCGCCATGGCCCTGCGGGGTGCGGGCCCCCGCCACTGCACCCTCTATGACACGCTCCCCGATGATCTCCAGGATCAGGAGATCGTCCTCGAACCCTTCCTGACCTTCAAATCCGCCGCCAAGAAGCCGAAGGCCGCGAAGAAGAGTTGAGCCCGGCGGGCCCAAGCATGACGAGGGGCCGCGGTTCGGCCCGGAGGGACGGCCATGGGCTATTACAGCCGGGGCATCTACACCGACAGGGCCGTCAGGGGCTCCTTCCTTAAGATGCTGGGCATCCCGGCGCTCCTGCTGCTGGGCCTGGCGCTCGGGCTCTTCTTCTATTGCGACGGGCGGGTGGACCGCACCGTCTACGAGAGGGCCCTGGACCGCGCCAGCGGAGCGATCACCGTGCGGGAGCTGGAGATGCAGCTCCTCCCCGCCTTTCAGAAGAGCCAGCGGGCTCCCCACCAGATCGTCTACGTCGCACGCCCCACCGGCAAGGGGGTCTGCGGCTGCGCCCCGGCCATGACGGAGGTGGTGGTCGTGACCTGCGACGATTCGGGCCAGATCGTCCGGCTCGACGCCCACGAACGCCTCGGGCTCAGCACCAGGGCGCGTTAGGCACGCTGCGCCCGGGCTTCCCTCGCCTCGGAGGGAGATCCGGCGACTGGAATCCCCGGGGCCACTGCCGCGAAATACTGGCGGGATTGGCCATCGCGAGGCGCTCCTCCCCGCTGGCTGACCCGGGATGGGATCGCGGCGGGGCTACGCCGTCTCCCGCCCTTCTCGCCCCCCTTCTCGTGCCATCCAGGAAGCCGGAAACGCCAGTGGGGAGGGCTTCCCCTCCCCACATGGGTAGTATGTTTGGTGCCGAAGGGGGGACTCGAACCTGCGCGGCCTAGAAGCCTCGCCGCTCGCGGGTCTCGCGGCTCCGTTTCAAGGCCGCCTACGGTTCCCGGGGCGGGTCCCTCGGCTTGCCCCGCTTCGCTGCGAACGCTCGCTCTTCGCTCGCGTTCTCGCGGCGGGGCTACGCCGTCTCCCGCCCTTCTCGCCCCCCTTCTCGTGCCATCCAGGAAGCCGGAAACGCCAGTGGGGAGGGTTTCCCCTCCCCACATGGGTAGTATGTTTGGTGCCGAAGGGGGGACTCGAACCCCCACGCCCGTGAGAGCACTGGACCCTGAACCCAGCGCGTCTACCAATTCCGCCACTTCGGCGCGGAAGAAAATGATAGCCCGAACCCAGGGCCCTGTCAAGGCGGCCCCCAGGCCTAAGAACTCTCTGCGAAGGCTTGCGTATGGGGTGATAGGGAACGTTGGAGGAGCCCGATCGGCACCCCCCCGTGGCGCGGCATCGGGAGAGGAGGCTATATTTCCTTTCGCATAGGGGTAGAGACATGATCGGAATGCCCCGTGGATGCGGGTCTGTAACCGGCATGGGGTGGCTGGCGGCGGCCCTGGCGGCCACGGTGCTGGGATGCGCCCCAAAGGTGGCCGGCCCCCCGCCCCTGACCGTGGACCAGATCGTGGCCCAGGGAGACCAGCAGGGGCTCAGGCTGGAGAACCCCTTCGCCCTGAACGACACGATCAGGGCCAAGGTCGAAAAGGAGATCGGGTTCACGGGCACTCCGCTGGACCGCATCCGCCGCATCATCCGGTACCTGAACGACAACAACTACATCCACTTTCAGTACTCCGCCAACCTCTCGCTCACGGCCAACCAGGCCTTCGAGGCGCGGAAGGGCGACTGCCTGGCCTACACGAACCTCTTCCTGGCCATCGCGAGGCACCTGAAGATACCCATGTATTTCGTTCACGTCAGCGAGGCTCGGAACCTCTACGAGCGGGATGGCGTCTTCTTCATCTCGTCGCACATGGCCCTGGGTTACGGCGGGGGGATCCAGCCCGAGGAGGTCAATCCCTACACCGTGATCGTGGACTTCACCGAGGAGTCGGCGGACTACAAATTGGCGATGTTCGAGGCGTTGGACGACGGCACGGCCCTGTGCCTCTATTACAACAACGTCGCGGTGGACCGCATGATCGAGGGCGATTCCGCCTACGCCCAGAGGCTTCTCCAGTACCTCATCGGCGTCAGGCCCCTGGTCAAGGAGCTGTACAACAACATGGGCGTCCTGCTCATGAGGGAGGGCAACTACGCGGGTGCCCTGGCTTTCCTTCAGTCCAGCATCCAGCGCTTCCCGGGTTACGCACCCCTCTACACCAACGCCATCCAGGCGGCCCGAGGCAGCGGGCGGCCCGAGCTCGCCCGGACGCTGGAAGCCAAGGTGGAGAGCATGTCCCGGGACGATCCCTTTTTCCTCTTCAACCAGGGCCTCCACTTCTTCCACCAGGGCCAATTTGAAAAAGCGGCGGAGCGCTTCAAGAAGGCCGCCAATAGGCAGCCGTACAACACCTTTCTTTACGCCTGGCTGGCCCGCGCCTACCTCCGGTACGGCCGGACGGAGGAGGGCATCCGCGCCTTCGAAAAAGCGCAGGAGTACGCGCCCAACCACAGGATGCTCGCCCTCCTCCGCGCCGAGTTCCCCGTGCTGAATTCCGTGCCCCGTCCCCAGTTGCCCCCGGCTCAGCCCCAGTAGTAGGCCTCTCCCCCAAATTCAGCGATTGCAGGGCTCGTGCCTTCGAGAGACGTGACGGTTCTCCAGGGAAAAGAAGTCTTCTCCCGGACGGGGAGGGCCATGGGCTTCTTCCTCCGATTCGCAGGCAAAGCCTGACGAATCGTCGTGTTGCCCTCCGGGGCCCCGCCCCACGGGCAAAGCCCGTCGGGGCCCCACCCCACCCTTGGGGCTTCCTCCCCCGGGTGAAGTCCGGGGTCGGAGGCCACCCAAATCCCTTGGCGGGTGAAGACCGTCTTTCACGGAAACTACCCTCCATCTGCCTTTCGGTGCCGCCCCCATGTCCAATCGCGGGATTTGGGTTCTCCCACGTCCTTGACCCCACAACCGCGGGCGGCTACACTACGGTGGGCCAGAAGCCCCGTACCGGAAAGGAATTCGCCGATGCTCAGAAGATTTCCATGCGCTGCCTTCGCCGCTTCCCTCGCCCTGCTCCTTCTGACCCCCCTAGGGGCGGCCGCTCAAAGCCAGCAATTGACGGCGGAGGGGTACTCCGTCCTGGGAAACGTGGTCGCCACTCCCATTCGGGCCTCGGTTCCGATGACACCTCCTTACCGGGCGGTGGCCGCCGGTCCCTATCTCCAGATCGTGGACGAGAGCAACCCCGCCGCGCTCACCCTCGTCAGCCAGTTGGGCTTGCCCCAGCCGATTCAGGCCATGGCCGTGGCGGGTAACAACATCTACATCGCGGACGGACGCGGCGGGACCCTCATCGTGAACGCGGCCAACCTCACCGCGCCTTACGTCATCGGCTCCTACGCCACCTCCAACGCCCTGGCGATCGCCCTGGATTCGAAGGGCGAATTCGCCTACGTGGCGAACGGCGACCAGACGATCCAGGTCCTGAACGTGAAGGATTCGTCCTACCCGACCCGCGTCGTGGACAAGTTCTTCAGCAACGCGAACTTCTACGATGTCGTGGTGACGGGGCGGACCATGCTGGCGGCCGGCGGAGGAAAGGGCATCTTCGTCTACTCCCTCGCAAACCCGAGGAGGCCGCTGCGGGCGAAGCGCGTGAAGAGCCTGAAGGCCTGCACCGCCCTGGCCGCCCAGGGCCAGCTCGTGGCCGCGCTGGACGGCAATCTCGGCCTCGTGCTGGTCTCTTTCCCGGCGTGGAACACCCCCACCGTGGAGGGCACCCTCACCCTTCCCAACCCGGGGCAGGCGTGCGCCTTTCTGCCCCAGGATCCCACCAAGCTCCTCGTGGCGGAGGGCGATGGGGGGATTCAGATCATCGACGTGAGCAACCCGGCGGCCCCCGCCGTGGTGGCATCTTCCGCGACCCCCTCGCCGTGCGTGGGACTCTCGCTCTCCGGAAGCAACCCCTACGCGGTGTGCGGCGACAATGGCCTCTGGGCGTTGAATCTGAGCAACCCCTCCCAGCCCAGCGCCCAGCAGGTGCTCGAAGGGGCGCCGGGGAAGACGGCAGTAATCTCCACGGGCAGCACGGCCTACGTGGGTTCCAACTCCCATCTGGAGGTCTGGGACTGCTCAAATCCTGCCCAGCCGGTCAAGGTGACCTCCATTCCCGTGGCACAGCCCATCGTGGACATGACCCTCTCCGGGCACCTCCTCTTCGCCGCCTGCCAGACGGCGGGCGTGGACCTGGTCGACATCTCCGCCCCCCAGGCTCCCGCCCTGCTCTCTACGCTTGCCGTCACCGGCTCGGCGGTCCAAGTGGCCGTGGAGGGCAACCTCATGGCGGTGGCGGCGGGCCTCCAGGGGCTTGTGCTCGCCGATATCAGCAATCCCGCCAGCCCCGTTACCCTTTCCACCTGGCAATACGGCCAAAAGGCCGTTCCAGGCTTCGTCTCTGGAGCAGCCTTCTCAGGGATGTCGACGGTCTGGGCCGACCACAACATCTATGGCGCTACCGCGCTGAATGTCTCTACACCCGCCACCCCGACGGTTATCGGAAAGGAGTCCTCTACCAGCATGTTTGGCAAGATTTACGCCTATTCGAACGTCCTGTACGTCTGCTCCGAAGCCGGTGGGCTGGTACCGATTGACATCTCGAATCCCGCCAAACCCGTCAAGAAGACCGCCGTTTCCACCACTTACGCCAGCAGTCTATTACTCGACGGCGACCGGGCCCTCCTGTGCGACGGCTTCGGAGGGCTCAAGGAGTTCGACCTCACCGATCCCCTCGTCCCCGCCCAGGTCACCCTCTTTTCGATGCCCGGCTACGCCTACGACGTCACGGTCCTGCCGGATGGGACGCGCCTGCTGGCCAGCCCGGAGGGCGGGCTCTGGAGTCTGGCTCCCTCCCCCTGTGATGGCAC
>JAJYCJ010000137.1 GCA_021778515.1 Acidobacteriota bacterium | reverse complement strand
CCCCGCCGCGTCGGAGCCGGAGCCGGGTTCGGTCAGCGCCCAGGCGCCCACGACCTCGCCCGAGGCGAGCCGGGGGAGGAAGCGCCGCCTCTGCTCGTCCGTGCCCCACAGGTAGATGTGGTTGCTGCAGAGCGAGTTGTGGGCGGCCACGCTGATGCCGACGGAGGGGTCCACGCGGGAGAGCTCCTCCACGACGATCACGTAGTCGCTGTAGCTCATCCCCGCCCCGCCCAGCTCCTCGGGGAAGATGACCCCCATGAAACCCAGCTCGCCGAGCTTGTCGTAGAGGCCGCGGGGCAGCTCGCACTGCGCCTCCCACTCGCGGACGTGAGGGCGGATCTGCTCCTCGGCAAACGACCTCACCGTCTCCTTCAGGACCTGCTGTTCTTCGGTCAGCTCAAAGTTCACGGGCGCCTCCCCTCAGAAGAGGAAATAGTATACCCAAATTCGGCGCCGGTGGGCGCCTCCCCGCCGCTTTGGCGTCATCAGAGAGCCGCTTCGAAGGGCCGCCGGCTCAGGATCCCGCGGCTCAGAGATCATCGCCGGGGCCTCAAGGGCGGGATCCCTTGTCAGAAGCCCGATGGGGGCGTGCCACGGGATGACGGAGACATCCGAGGCGACCCGCAAGACGCGGCCCAGAGCCAGCCGTGGTCCGGAGCCTGCAAGGCGCTCTATTTTGGACAGCCATGGCCCGCACCAAAATCTCGGCGGCGGGCTAGTCGGGCAGGGCCTCGTACTTCCGGCGGCGGCGGCGCCAGGCGGCGGCGGCCGCGAGGAGAAAAAGGAGCGTGACGGCGATCCAGAGCACGGCGGGGGAGGTGGCCTCCTCCAGCCACCGCCCCCACCAGGGCATGTTCTTGGCCCAGGCGCGAAAGGCCGCCTCGGGACCCACGCCGAAGCGCCTGCGGAATGCGACCTCCACGGAGCCGTCGCGGCGGGCCTCCACGACGAAGGCCGTCACGCTGGCATCATCGGGGAAGAGGTCCCTCACGAAGCCCTTGACCAGGGCGTAGGACCGGCGCACCGAGCCCTCGCCCCCCGCGAAGTCGGCCTCCACGCGCTGAAGGCTCCAGCTCCCCCTGGCCACGTACGGCAGGGCGAGCGTGGCGTAGACCGAGTCGCTGAAGCTCCAGTCGCCCGAGGCGCGCATGGCCAGCCCCTCGTCCAGCCAGCGCGGGGGTTGGTAGCCCAGGGCCCGGTAGAGCATGACGTGGGAGACCTCGTGGCGGAGCGTCTGGGCCGCATCGCCGAAGGGGTAGGGGCCGCACCGGGAGAGATCGATCAGGATGCGCCCGGAGGCCGGCTCGGCGGCGCCCGCCGCGTAGACCGGGAAACCCTGCCACTCGGCGGGCAGCGCGGACGCGCTCTCAACCACGCGCACGTGAACGGGCTGGGAGCAGAGGGCGGGAGGAACGTCGTAGAGCCGGCAGAGGTCCCGCGCGGAGGTCTCCAGGACGCCGTGCAGCGCGCCGACGGCGGCCGGAGCCTCTGTCTGCGCAGAGGCCGAGCGGAAAGACGGAAGCAGAAGGCCCGCGAGGAGCAGGGCCGCGGCGCCCAGCGGGGCCCTCAGGGGCGGCCCCCGTCTGGCTGTCACACCCGTTCACCCTCGGACGGGGCAGAAAAGACCGGCGTCGGCTTCCCCTTCTCGTCCAGGGCCACCATGTGGAAGAGGCCCCGGGTGCAGAGCTCGCGATGGCCGGTCTTGGGCTCCTCGCGGTACATGTTCACCTGCACCTGCATGGAGGTCCGCCCCACCCCGATGACCTGGGCCTCCACCACCGCCACCTGGCCCCAGCGGACGGGGACCCGGAAGTCCAGGCGCTCGATGGAGGCCGTGACGCAGTGGTGGGCGCAGAGGCGGATCGCCGCCAGCCCGGCGGCGATGTCCATCCACTCCACCGCCCTGCCGCCGAAGAGCGATCCCAGGGGGTTGGTGTCGTCGGGCATGATCAGGTGGGTGGACGAAGCCACCCCTCTCGTAAGGTCCAGATCCATGGTTCCTCCTGTCGGCCGTACGCCGTCCGTTCCCTCTTGCCGATGCGCCGCGAAGCCTCTCACCGGATTCGACCGCCGGCCTCCACCTCAGGAAATGGCCGACCTCGGCGGTCATCCAGAAGCCTCCTCCGAGGCTCCTCCCTTGAAGGATCTCGGGCGATGGCCGTGCGGGACCGGCCACGGAGATTCCTCAGGAGGAGCCCTTCGCAACGGCCGCCTCAGAACGAGGGCCCCGGAGCATGGGCTTCCCAGGCCATAGCAGCCCCGTCACACGTTGAACCGGAAGAGGCAGACGTCGCCCTCGCGCATGACGTAGTCCCTGCCCTCCGAGCGCCAGAGGCCCTTCTCCTTGATCTTCTTCTCGTCCCGTCCGCAGGCCAGCCAGTCCTCGTAGGAGTACACCTCCAGCCGGATGAAGCCCCGCTCCAGGTCGCTGTGGATCTTGCCCGCCGCCTGGGGGGCCCGCGTGCCCTTGGTGATGGTCCAGGCGCGCGTCTCGTCCTCGCCCGCGGTCAGGAAGGTCATGAGGCCCAGGAGATCGAAGCCGGCGTGGATGATCTGGCTGAGGGCCGACTCCTTGAGCCCGTAGGCATCCATGAACTCCGCGCGCTCCTCCAGCGGAAGCCCGGCCATCTCCGCCTCGATCTTGCCGCAGACGCGGACGCAGGGCGCCCGCTCGGCCGCCGCCACCGCCTCCAGCGCCGAGGCGTGGGGGTGATCCGGCGCGAGCCCCGTCTCATCGATGTTGGCCACGTAGAGGATGGGCTTGATCGTGAGCAGGTTGAGGTCGCTGAGCAGGGCCCACTCCTCCTTGGGCAGGTGGGCCTCCCGCGCCGGGCGCCCCTCGTCGAGCGGGGCCTTCACGGCCTCCAGCGCCGCCAGCAGCCGCTTGGCCGGGGCGTCGCCCGTGCGCGCCAGCTTGATGACCCGCTCGCGGCGCCTCTCCACGGTGGCGAGGTCCGACAGGGCCAGCTCCAGGTGGATGGTCTCCACGTCCCGCGCCGGGTTGACGGAGCCGTCCTCGTGGATCACCTGCTCGTCCTCGAAACAGCGGACCACGTGGACGATGGCGTCCACCTCGCGGATGTGCGCCAGGAACTGGTTGCCCGAGCCCCCGCCCTGGGCCGAGCCGCGCACGAGCCCCGCCACGTCCACGAAGCGAAGCGTCGTGGGGGTGATCTTTTTCGAGCGGTTCACCTTGCCCAGCTCGTCGAGCCTGGGATCGGGCACGCCCACCACGGCGATGTTGGGGTCCGCGGAGGCGCTCGTGAAGGCGCCCACCTGGGCGTTGGCGGCCGTCAGCGCGTTGAAGAGGCTCGTCTTGCCGACCCTCGGGAGCCCCACGATGCCACAGGAAAGAGCCATGACCCGACCTCCCGCGCCATTCTACCCCAGAGAGGAGGCCCGCCGCACGGCCCGGCGGCGGAGGGGTCCAGCGCCCGGCTCGGCCCGGCCGACTTGCCCCCCACTCCAGCCCACGCTACATTGAGGCTAGAAAAGAGGAGCCGGCCTTGTATACCGTGACGATCGATTACGAAGTCTGCGAAAACAGCGGATACTGCTTCGAGCTCTGCCCCGAGGACGTCTTCGAGCTCAAGGTCTCCCAGGTGGTCGTGGTGCGCCCCGAGAGCTGTACCGGCTGCTGGCTCTGCGTCGAGCACTGCCCCACCGGCGCCGTCACCGTGGAGTGAGCCGTCGGATGATGGCGCTGCTGTCGTGGTCCTTGGGGTCTCCCACGATGGCGATGCGTCCGCCGTACCTCAAGACCGCCTCGCGCTCTGGCACCGTCTCGGGTGTGTAGTCCGTCCCCTTGCAGTGGACGTCGGGCTCCAGCAGGCCGATGAGCGGCGCCACGGTCAGCTCTTCGAAGAGCGTCACGTAATCCACACAGGCCAGACTGGCGATGATCTCCAGCCGGTCCCGTTCCGGCTGGATGGGCCTTCCCTCCCCCTTGAGGAGGCGCACCGAGGCATCCGCGTTGAGCGCCACGAGGAGTAGATCGGCTTCGCGCTTCGCCCCCTGGAGGTAGCGCACGTGGCCCACGTGCAGGAGGTCGAAGCAGCCGTTGGCCAGGGCCAGCGTCTCCCCCCCTCTCCGGGCGCCGCGGGCGAGCCGCTCGGCCGCCTCTCGGCGGCTCAGGATCTTGGATGCGATGCGCTCTTCAAATGGGGTGGGCACGGGGCACCTGCCTTCTCAAGTGGGCTGAAGCGTCATCCCGACGGCTCCCCTCAGCGGGCTTCCCCGGAAGGATCTCGTGCGAGGTCCCCGCACCTTCCGCCCTTGAGATCCTCTGTCAACAGCCCTCTGAAGGGCGCCCCAGGATGACGCCGCGAGGGGCTGGGCACGGGAGACCCGCCTGAAGAGGGGCGAGACGCGAGAGGCGAGACGCGAAACGTGAGACGCGAGAGGGAAGACGACCCCACCTCGCGATTTCCGCATTCCGATGGCTGGAGCCCTCACAGTTTCCCCTCTCCCCAGGCCTGAAGGGTGGCCTTCAACTCTTCGACGCCGGTTGTGGCGGTGCCGTGCTTCTGGACCACGATGCCTCCGGCGGCGTTGGCGATGGCCGCGGCCTCAGGGAAGGTGGCGCCCGCGCAGAGGGCGAGCACGTACGCCGCGATGACCGTGTCGCCGGCGCCGGTGACGTCCACCACCTGGTCCGAACCCACGACGGGCAGGTGCAGGGGCCTTTGCCCGGTCTCGAAGAGGCTCATCCCCTTGGCGCCCCGGGTTACCAGCAGCGCCTTGAGCCCCATGCGGGCCCTAAGGCTCTCGCCCACGCTCTCCAGGAGCGCCTCGTCGTCCCCGAGGCTGACTTCGCAGGCCTCCTCGAACTCCTCCTCGTTGGGGGTGGCCGTGGTCAGGCCGTGAAATTGCCCGAGGGCGAAACGCGAGTCCAGCGCCGACACGGGAACCGCTCCCGAGTACTCCTGCACGCCGACGGCCCCCACCAGGCCCAGGCCGTAGTCCGACAGGATCAGGGCGCCCGCGCCCTCCAGCGCCCGGTCCAGCGCGCTCCTCAGCTCGGAGACCAGGCCGGGCGTGAAGACGTTGGCCTCGCCCGAGTCCACCCGCGCCAGCTGCTGCTTGGGACCGTGGAGGGGTCCGGCCAGGATGCGCGTCTTGGTGGGAGTCTCCCAGGCCGCAGGCCTGGCGATCGCCTCCAGGGGTATGCCCTTCTGTGCGAAGAGGCTCAGGAGGGCGTCTCCCTCCCGGTCCTGACCCGCCACGCCGACGGGCACGGGCGTGGCGCCCAGCGCTGCCAGGTTCCACGCGGTGTTGGCGGCGCAGCCCGGGACGAGCCGCGTCCGCGTCAGCCGCACGATGGGGACGGGCGCCTCGCGCGAGATCCGCTGTACGGCCCCGTACCAGAAGCGGTCCAGCACCAGGTCGCCCGCCACGACCACGCGGACGCCCGCGAAGCGGCCGACGATCTCCGAGAGTTTCCTCCAGCGCTCCCTCATGAAGAGCTCCCCTGGGGCGCGGTTCGGGCGCCCGCCACCGGGAGGCCGCTAGGCGCGGCCCTCCGCATCTTTCAGGATCCACTCCGCGGCCGAGACCAGGTCCTGTGCCATGAAGTCCGGCTTCTCGGTCCAGTCCTGCCGCTGGTAGGTATACTCCCCCAGCCCGTAACCCGTGAGGACGAGCACGCCCTTGGCCCCCACCGAGTGGGCGAAGGCGACGTCGCCGATCTTGTCCCCCACGACGTAGCACCGAGTCAGGTCCAGGGAGAACTCGCGCGCGCCTCGCAAAAGCATGCCGGGCTTGGGCT
>JAJYCJ010000136.1 GCA_021778515.1 Acidobacteriota bacterium | reverse complement strand
GGCTGCAACGGCGTGGTGACCATCCTGGTCGAGCCGGCGGAGGGTGCCGCCCTGGATCCCCTGGAATTCGCGAGGGAGTGCCTCGACCGAGGGACGGGCCTCCTCGCGACCCTGTTCTCAGCGAACGGGAGGGGGCGCGAAGCGGTGAGCCGGCTCGTGCTGTACCCCGGAGGAGAGCTCCGATCGGAGATCGATGATCGGGATCTGGCCGCGGCCGTCGAGGCGGCCGCGCGAGAGTGCCTCGCCACGGGGCGGACCGGGCTGATCGGTCTCCCTTCAGACGGCGTGGACTTGGACCTCCTGGTGGAGCGGCTGGGCCCTCCGCTCACCCTCCTCATCATCGGCGCCGGCCCCGACGCCCGCCCACTGGCGGCGCTGGCCTCGAACCTTGGCTGGAGAGCCGTGGTCGTGGATTGGCGGGAGGAGCTGGTTCGCCGGGAGAGGTTCCCCGAAGCCGAATCGGTCCTCCTGCTCCGGCCCGAGGAGCTGTCCGCGGCGCTGCCCGCGGCCGGCGAAACGGCAGCCGTGCTCATGTCCCACCATTTCCCCATGGATGCGGACTACCTCGAGCGCCTGATGGGCCAGCCCTTCACCTACCTCGGCCTCTTGGGGCCGAAAAAACGGGCCGAGGGGCTGCTGTCGGAGCTGGCGCGCAGGGGTGTGAGGCCGACGCCCGATCAGATGCGGTGCCTCCACGGCCCCGTCGGCCTGGACATCGGAGCCGAGGGCCCGGAGGAGATCGCCCTGGCGGTGGCCGCGGAGATCCTGGCCGAGTCCAGGGGAGCGGGGGGCGGCCCCCTCCGCGATCGCGCGGGGCCGCTGCACGCGAGGGCCGGATCGTGAGAGCGGCCGTGCTGCGACTGGAACCCGCATGATCGGGGCCGTGCTGCTGGCCGCTGGCGGTGCCGTCCGGATGCGGCGCCCCAAGCTCCTTCTCGCGGTGGAGGGGGAATCGCTCGTGAGGCGGGCCGGTGAGGCCGCCTGCGCCTCGCGCTGCCGTCCCGTGGTGGTGGTGCTCGGGGCTAACGCCCGCACGCTGGCCGGCGAGCTGGCGGGGCTTCGTCTCCGGCCGATGATCAATCCCCTCTGGCGAAGCGGTCTGGCCTCTTCGATCCGCGCGGGCGTGGGATCGCTGCCGCGCTCCTGCGAGGCGGCGGTGCTGCTCCTGGCGGACCAGCCGCGCGTGGGCGCGGCCGAGATCGACCGGCTGATCTGTGCCTGGCTGAGATCGGGGCGTCCGGTGGCTGCGGCCTCATACGGCGGAACGGTGGGGGCCCCGGCCGTCTTCGAGCGGGCGCTCTTCCCCGCCCTGCGCGCTCTGCGGGGCGATGCGGGGGCGAAGCAGCTTCTTCACGGGCTCGGCGATCGCGTGGAAAAGGTTCCCCTCAAAGAGGGGGCCGAGGACCTGGACACGTGGGAGCAGTGGGAGCGCTTCCGGAATTCCGGTCGGCCATCCGTGTTACAACAGTCCCATGGCCCCGGCGGGGCCTGCACGGGGAGGGGCTGATGAAGGTCAAGCGGGCGGACAAATACGGTTTCTGCTCCGGGGTGCGGATCGCGGACTTGAAGGTCCGGCGCTTTGCGGGACAGGGCGGACGCGGGGCCATCCTGGGGCAGGTCGTTCACAACGAGCGCGTGGTTGAAGACCTGGAGCGGCTCGGGGTCCGGACGGTTCACGCCATCGAGGAGGTAAGGGAGCCCGTGATCGTCTTCTCGGCCCACGGGGTGCCGGCCTCCTTCCACGAGAAGGCCAAGGCGCAGGGCCTGGAGATCCTGGATACCACCTGCAAGTTCGTCTACGACATCCACAGGGAGGCGAGGCGTTCCCTGGAGGCGGGCGCGCACCTGGTGTTCATCGGCGACCCGAAGCACAGGGAGGTGATCGGCTACACCCACGACCTGGATCCCTCCTCGTACCACATCATCCAGAGCGTGGAGCAGGCCAGGTCCGTGGACTGGAGCCGCTACGGCGCCATCAAGGTGCTCTATCAGACCACGCTGAACGCCGAGGAGTACGAGGAGGTGGTGCGGGTCATCGAAGCGGCCCAGCCGGGAACGAGCCGGGCGGACACCGTCTGTTACGCCACCAAGGAGAACCAGGACGCGGCCAGGCGTCTCGCCGAGGATCCCGAGGTTGACCTGATCCTGGTCGTCGGCGGCCGCCATTCCGCCAACACCCGCCACCTCTACGAGATCTGCCACCCGCTCAAGCGCAGCCATCTCATCCAGGGGGCCGCGGACCTGGACCGGGAGTGGTTTTTGGAAGTTACTGGCGTGGGGATCACTGCGGGGGCCTCGACCCCGGACTACGTGATCGAGGAGGTGGAGGAGCGCCTTCGGGACATGGCCGGCGAGGAGGACCTTCCCTTCGAACTCGTCGTCCCGCCCGATTCCAGGCACAGGCCCCGCTGAAGGGCGTCGAAGCGCCGTCGCGACACTAGACAAAATCCGTTTCACTTGACAAGATCGTCCCCCCTCCCACATGCGTTGAAGGGCCTTTGGAATCACCGGGCCCATGCTATTGACAAGGGCGGGGTGTCGTGGTCTACTTCGAGCATGTTGATGCGATTGGGTTAGGGCCGCCAGGGGCGATCCGAACGGGCGGGGCAAGAGCCAGCTCGAGCAGGCACCCTCGCGGGAATGCACGATTTGAAGCGAATGCAGGCGAGGAATTTCAAGGCAGGGCACGGTGAGGAGTGTCCGTGCGGCTCTGCGACTTGGTCAGCCGGTTTAGGGGGGATACCATTCCTAGAAAGGCCCGTTCGCGGCCCCCGTTCCCGCTCGTGGTATTCCTCCTGGCAGCCTGGCCGGCGCTCCTGCCGCTGGGCGTCCGTGGGTTTGTCCTTTCCGCTACCGCGGCGCTTGGGGCCCCTCCCACCTCGGTCCCCCGGGAATCTCGAACCGCAACCCGGCCCGCAGAGACTCCCTCCGCGGTAACCAAGCCCGCCCAGGCCCGTTTTCTGGTGCCAGGCGGAAGAGAGGTCGTTGCGGGCGGCACCGTGATCGTTCTGGTCCTGCTGGGAGGCTCGTTGCTTTCGAGGGCGAGGAGAAGCCGCAAAAACGAGAAGGAGGAGGCCCTCCAACGAGCGGTGGAGCAGAAGACCCGCGAGCTCCAGGAGGCCAACCGGTTGTTAGAGGTGCGGACCCAGGAACTCGAAGCGCTCAACAGCCGGCTGGAGCTGCTCAGTACGCAGGACCCGCTGACCGGGGCCGCCAACCGCCGGCGCTTCGGGGGAAGCCTCTGCACCGAGTGGGCGAGGGCCCAGCGCCACGGCCAGCAGGTGGTTCTGCTGATGGCCGACATCGACCACTTCAAGGCCTACAATGACGCCCACGGCCACGTGAGGGGCGACGAGTGCCTCCGCCGCATCACGGACATTCTGCTCAACCACTTTCGGCGCGCGGAGGATCTGGTGGCCCGGTACGGCGGGGACGAGTTCGCGGTGCTGGTGCCGGAGACCGACCTGGCGAAGGCGGAGGAGATGGCCGACGCCGTGCGGCGGGAGATCGAGGAGCTGGGGCTGGTCCAGGGACCGGCCTGCTCGCGCCCGATGGTGACCCTGAGCTTCGGCATCGCGGCCGTCAGGCCGGTGGACGGGCTGTCGCCCTCGGACCTGGTGGCCATGGCCGATGGCGCCCTCTACCGGGCCAAGACCCTGGGCCGCGACCGCATTGAGGTGTGGGGGCGCGAGAGCCTGGAGAGGCCCGCCGAGGAGGAGAAGTTCTGACCCGAGGCACCGCACCCGCCGATGCGCGAAGGCCGCCGTCAGCCGCCAACACCCCCATGACACAGAAAAGGAACGCCGTAGGAGCGCTTTCCAGGGCGCGGTCCGGTTCTTTCGGCTCCCGGGCTCATCGGTCACTACCCGCCCTGTTCGGCCAGCCACCGCTCGCAGTCGAGGGCGGCCCGGCATCCCATGCCCGCGGCCGTGATCGCCTGGCGGTAGACCTTGTCCCGGACGTCGCCCGCGGCGAAGACGCCGGGCACGCTGGTGTAGCTGCTATCCGGCTGGGCGATCAGATACCCGGTCTCATCCATCTCCAACTGGCCCTTGAACAGCTCCGTATTCGGGTTGTGGCCGATGGCGTAGAAGAGCCCGGCCGCCTCCACGGTCTTCTCGTTGCCCGTCGGCAGGTGGCGGATGATCACCCCGCGCAGCCCGGTCTCGCCCACCGCGTCCACCACCACGGAGTTCCAGATGGGCATGATCTTCGGGTTTTCCGTGGCCCGCTTCTGCATGGCCTTGGAGGCGCGCAGCTCGTCCCGCCTGTGGACGAGGAGCACCTTGGAGGCGAAGTGAGTCAGATAGGTGGCCTCCTCCACGGCCGTGTCTCCCCCTCCCACCACGACCAGCACGCGGTTGCGGAAGATGGGCAGCGCACCGTCGCACACGGCGCAGGCGGAGATGCCGCGGTTCCAGAGGCGCTCCTCCGAGGGGAGATGGAGCCGTTTGGCGGTGGCGCCGGTGGCGATGATGAGGCTCTTGGCCTCTGCCGTCTCCTCCGCCGAGCGGATGGTGAAGGGGCGCTTGGAGAGGTCCACCGAATCCACGTCCTCCGTGATGATGCGCGTGCCGAAGCGGGTGCTCTGCTCCCGCATCCGGTTCATGAGCTCGGGGCCGGTGATCCCCTCGGGGAAGCCGGGGAAGTTCTCCACCTCCGTGGTGGTCATGAGCTGCCCCCCGGCCACTCCTCCGCGAATGAACCCCTCGAACATGAGGGGCTTCAGGCCGGCCCTGGCGGCGTAGATGGCTGCCGTGTGCCCGGCCGGCCCCGAACCGATGATGACGACTTTCTCGATCATGGCCAAAGCTCCTTGCCGCCGCCTTTCCTCTTCGGTCGAAAGGGGCGCACGAATCGTCCTGGTCTCTTTACAGGAAGCCCTTCTCCCGCATCCAGCCGTCGTTGAAGATGGTGCTGAGGTAGCGCGAGGCGCCGTCGGGGAAGATGGTGACGATGCGCGCCGGCCTGTCGAGCGCAGAGGCCAGCTTCCGCACGGCCCAGAGCGCCGCCCCGCTGGAGCCGCCGCCCATGACGCCCTCGCGGCGCGCCAGCTCGCGCGTGGTCAGGAAGGCGTCGCGGTCGCTCACCTGGATGATGTCGTCGATCACGGTGAAGTCGGCGGTGCCGATCAGGAATTCGTCTCCCAGGCCTTCCAGGAGGTAGGGTTTGGGCTCGACACGACGGCCCGTGTGGAAATAGTCGGTGAAGATCGAGCCTTCGGAGTCGACGGCCACCACCCGGATGTTCGGGTCCCGCTCCTTCAGGAACTTGGCCGTGCCGCCGATGGTGCCTCCCGTGCCCATGCCCGCCACCAGGAAGTCGATGCGCCCCTCCATCTGCTCCCAGACCTCCGGACCCGTGGTGGCGTAGTGCGCCTCGTTGTTGTCCCGGTTGTTGTGCTGGTCGGGAAAGAAACAGCCGGGAGTGTCGGCGGCCAGCCTCGGGGTGATCCGGTTGTAGGAGTCGGGCGAATCGGGCGGCAGAGTGTGGTCCACCTTCAGCACCTCGGCCCCCAGGGCCGCGAGCTGCGCCTCCTTCTCCGGGCTGATGCTGTCGCGCACCACGACCTTCAGCCGGTAGCCCTTCTGGATCGCCACCATGGCCAGGCCGAGGGCCGTGTTGCCGGAGGAGTTCTCGATGATCAGGGCACCCTCCCGGATGCGCCCCTCCCGCTCCGCCTTCTCGATCATGTACCGCGCGATGCGGTCCTTGATGCTCCCCATCGGATTCAGAAATTCCAGCTTGGCCCAGACTTCCGCGCGGAGCCCCTCGGTCACCTTGTTGAGCCGCACCATCGGCGTCCACCCGATGGCCCCCAGCACGCTCTCGTAACGGCGAATGTCC
>JAJYCJ010000038.1 GCA_021778515.1 Acidobacteriota bacterium | reverse complement strand
GTTTCGGCTGCCATAAAGGAGGGGATCTGATCCAGTTCATTCAGGAGATCGAATCGTGCTCCTTCAGGGAGGCCGTGGAGCTGATGGCTCGCAAGGCGGGCGTGGAGCTCGCGCTCGCCGGCCGCGGTCCGGTGCAGGCCCCCGACCGGCGGGGGCGGCTGCTGGCCCTGCTGGAATCGGCGGCCTCCTTCTACCACCGGGCGCTGACGGAAGCCCCCCCGGGCAGCCCCGTCCGCCTCTATCTTCGGAAGCGCGACATCCGGCCAGAAACGGAGAAGCGCCTCCGCCTGGGCTTCGCTCCGCCCCCCGGCGGCCTGGTGCCTCATCTCCGAAGGGAGGGCTTCACGCCCGACGAGGCCGCGGAGGCGGGGCTCCTTCTCGATAACAGCCGGCGCGCGGCGCTGGAGCGCTTCCGGAACCGCCTTCTCTTCCCCATCCGGGATGCCATGGGCCGGGTCGTGGGTTTCGGTGGGCGGGCCCTCGGGGACGAGGAGCCCAAGTACCTCAACTCACCCGAGACGCCGGTTTTCAGGAAGCGCGAGATCCTCTACGGCCTGGACGAGACCAAGAGCGCGATCCGCGCCCAGGAAGAAGCCGTGGTCGTGGAAGGTTATATGGATTTTCTCGCCGTGACCCAGGCCGGCGCGGCCAACGCCGTGGCCACCCTGGGAACGGCCCTGGCGGACGGACAGGTCAGGGCGCTGAAACGGTATGCCCGGTGCGTCGTGCTGAACTTCGACCGGGACCCGGCGGGCGTGGCCGCGGCGCAGCGTGCCATCCTTCTGCTCCTGGCCGAAGGGCTCCGAATCCGGGTGGTCTCCGTGCCCGACGGCAAGGACCCGGACGAGTTCATCCGGCACCACGGCGCCCAGGCCTATCACGAGCTGGTCGAGAAGGCGGAGCCGTTCTTCGACTTCCTCGTGGGGATGGAGGAACAGCGCGGGCTTACCCGGGACTCCGCCGGCAAGGTGGCCTTCCTGGACCACCTCACCGATTACCTCTGCGCGGTGCCCGATCCCATCGAGAGGCAGGAGCTGGCCAAAGAGGTGGCGGGACGGCTCGGCGTGGACCACGGCCTGATCCTGAAGCGGCTGGCGAGGAAGGCCGTGGGCGAGAAGCGGGAGGCGCCGGTCCAGGCGAGATCGGAAGCCGGCCTCGCGGTCGCCGAACAGGTGCTCGTCAAGAACCTGCTGGCCTTCCCGGAGCGCGCCGAGCAACTGCTGAAGTCCCTGCCCGATGAGGCCCTGAAGGGGCTGGCGGTGGGGCCGCTCCTCGAGAGCCTCCGGCTCACCGGCCAGCCGCGAGGGCCCGAGCAGACGTCCCTTTTGGCCATGATCCAGAACGGATGCCACGCAGCGGCCTCCGGGGACGATCTGGCGGGGGCCGTGGCACGGATCTGGAGCGATTACCTCCGCGGCCGACAGCGGCGGATCCAGGAACAGATCAGGGAAGCCAGCCTGCGAAAGGATCTGGCGCTGGTTCAGATCTTAAACCGAGAGAAGATGGCCGTCATACAGCAGATGCAGACGCTGGAGCACTGACGGAAGCGATCCACTGCGAACCTGAGACCGGGAGACCACCCCAACATGGATGACAAATTGGAAGATCTTCGGGAGATCGTGGCGTACGCACGCAGCAAGGGCTACGTGAACTATGACGAGCTGAACGACCTCCTGCCCGCCGACTTCAACTCCAGTCAGGACATGGACTACCTTTTCCAGCTCCTGGACGACCACGGCGTGGACGTCCAGGAGAAGCGCCAGTCCGAAGAGGCCGTCTTCATGCCCAAGTCGCGCTCCGTCGAAGGAACGATGGACTACGACCCGGATCTGGAGCGCACCAACGACCCCGTGAAGATGTACCTGCGCGAGATGGGGCAGACCCCGCTGTTGAACCGCGAGGGCGAGGTCCGGATCGCGAAGAACATCGAGCGGGGCCGGAAGGTCATGATCAAGGCGCTCTCCCGCTCCCGGTACGCGGCCCGCATGATCCTGGACATGGGCGAGGAGATCAAGGGCGATCCCGAGGCTGCCCGGCACTACCTCTCCTTCTTCGACGACGTGGACGACGAACTGGAGCTGGCGAACCGGCTCGAAGCCCAGATCGAGATCATCGACCGGATCCGGGAGATCCAGGGCCAGGTGGAGGGCCTCTCCGAAAAGCTCACCTCCTACAAGAACCGCAAATCCAAACGCGCCAAGGAACTCCGCTGGAGCCTGAGCCGCATCTACGTCGAGCTGACCCAGAAGATCCGTGGGCTGGAGCTCTCCACGCACTTCATCAACGACATGATGGGCTCCTTCAAGAGCGCCAACCAGGAGATCCGGGGCCTGGAGGCGACGGCCAAGCGCCTTAAGGCCCGGTTGCAGAAGGTGAGCGACAAGGCTCACCAAGAGGAGCTGGGGAAGCGCCACAACGAGGTGCAGGCGCGGCTCGATGAAATCGAAGAGCAGATGGGGTCACCCCTCTGGGAGGTCAAGCACATCGCCACCCTGATCGCCAAGGGCGAGCAGGACATGGAGAACGCCAAGAACGACCTCATCCGGGCCAACCTGAGGCTGGTGGTCTCCATCGCCAAGAAGTACACCAACCGAGGGTTGCAGTTCCTGGACCTGATTCAGGAGGGCAACATCGGCCTGATGAAGGCCGTGGAGAAGTTCGAGTACCGCAGGGGCTACAAATTCTCCACCTATGCCACCTGGTGGATCCGGCAGGCCATCACGCGCGCCATTGCGGACCAGGCCAGAACCATCCGGATTCCCGTGCACATGATTGAAACCATCAACAAGCTCTTCAAGACCATGCGCACCCTCGTGCAGGAAAACGGCCGGGAACCCACGCCGGAGGAGGTGGCCGAGCGCATGGGCATCACGGTCTCAAAGGTCCGAAAGATCCTGAAGATCGCGCAGGAGCCCATTTCGCTCGAAACCCCCATCGGAGAGGAGGAGGACAGCCACCTCGGCGATTTCATCGAGGACCAGGTCATCCCCTCCCCCGTCGAGCACGTCCTCACCGAGGACCGCCGCTCCCACATCTACGAGCTTCTCGACGAGCTTCCGGAGCGGGAAGCGAAGGTGATCCGGATGCGCTTCGGCCTGGGGTACGACTCGGAACACACCCTGGAGGAGGTGGGAAAGGCCTTCGCGGTCACGAGGGAGCGCATCCGGCAAATCGAAGCCAAGGCCCTGCGGAAATTACCGTCCCGCAGCAGGCACCTGAGAGCGTTTCTGGAGGGTACCCGATCCTAACCAATCAAGGAGGCGTCTGATGAAGACCACGCGTGTACTGTGCGTGGCTGCGCTGGCCATGCTCTTCTGCTTGAGCTCGTGGGCCCAGCTCAGCAAGGGATTCCGGGGAAAGGTTCTGGACCGCAACGGGAAGCCCGTGGCGGGGGTCGAGGTCAAGTTCGTGGATGAGGCCAACCCCAGCAACCACTACGAGACCAAGACCGACCAGAGCGGGAGCTTCATCTACACGGGTCTGCCGTACACCGACAAGGGATACACCGTGACCGTTCAGCTGCCGGGCCTGCCCCCGGTCAGCAAGGTGTCCATGGTCAGAATGATGGACGTTACCGACCTAGTCTTCGACATGCGCAAGGACGTCGTGGTCCAGCAGGCCAAGGCCAACCCGGCGGCGGAGGCCAAGAACCTCTTCGATATGGGGGACTTTGAAGGGGCAGCCGCCAAGGCCGATGAGGCCATCAAGGCGGGCGGGGAGAACATGAAGGCGGCCATGCTCATCAAGGCCACGTCCCTGGCGCGCCTGGACCGGACCGACGAGGCGATCGCGGCATTCGAGGCCTATAACAAGGCCTATCCCGGCGAGGTCGCCGTTCTGGGGGAGATGGTCAAGCTCTACGAGAAGAAGGGCGACAAGGCCAAGGCCGACGAGTGCAAGAAGGAGTTCGTGGCGAAGGGAGGAACGATCACCGGCGCCACCTACAACAGCGGCGTGGAGGCCCTGAACAAGGGCGACTACGAGAAGGCGGCGGGCTTCTTTCAGAAGGCCATCCAGGAAGACCCCAAGGACGCCGACTCCCACCGGGAGCTGGCGCGCTGCCTGGTGCAGATGGGCAAGTACCAGGAGACCATCGACCAGCTCGACACCTACTTGAAAATGAAACCCGATGCGTCGGACGCCGGGGTGTGGAAACAGGCCATCACCGGCCTGGAAGCCATGATGAAGGCCCAGAACGACCAGAAAAAGTAGGTCCCTTTCCGGATCGTTCTCGTGCTTGTGCCAGGATGAATGGTTCAGGGGCGGGCCGACCCTTTCGGGGAGGCCCGCTCCCGATTGCATCCGTCGCCTTCGCTCCCCCCTTTACATCCCTGATTTCTTTGTGTTATCATTCCCTGTGGTACCGTTGGGCCCTTAGCTCAGCGGTGAGAGCCACCGGCTCATAACCGGTCGGTCCCAGGTTCGAATCCTGGAGGGCCCACCGCGAAAGGGGAGCAGGTGTTTTCGAGGCTTCGTCTTGATTTCGTCCGATTCTTGAATTAGGGGTGCACGGGTGCACCCCTTTTTTAATTTTGGGGGTCAGCTGGAGTGAATGCCATTCTTGAACAGTTGCTCAAGTTGCAAAGGCTGGACATCGCCATCCGGACCCTGGGCCACGACCTCCAACAAATTCCCAAGAAGAGCAAGATCATTGACGCGAAGGTCAGCGCCGATCGCGAGCCCTTCGACAAGGGGCTGAGCGAGAAGGAGTCGCTAGAGAAGGAGCGCGCCTCCCTGGATCAGGCCATCGCCTCCCTGGAGGAGAAGGAGCGCAAGCTCAAGCTCCGGATGCCCGAGATCCGCTCCAACGAAGAGTACAGCGCCCTCCTCAAGGAAATGGACGCCGCCAAGAAGGAGCGCGAGCGGGCGGAAGACCAGGCCCTGAAGGGCGGGGAACGCCTCGATGAGCTCGGCAAGACCCTGCCCGAGCTGGAACAGAAGTACAAGGAGAGCGAGGCCCGCGTGGCCGAGGAGCGCAAGGCTCTCAAATCGGAGGCGGACCGCCTCTCCGCGGAGCTGCTGACCCTCCAGAAGGAGCGCCAGACCCTCCAGGGGGCCATCAAGGCCGGCTGGTTCAACAAGTACACCCACATCGCGGCCCAGAGGAACGGGTTGGCGGTGGTGGCCGTCCGGGGTGGCACGTGCCAGGGCTGCTTCATCAGCGTCCGGCCCAAGCTGGTTCAGGATCTGCACTATGGCGAGGAGGTGGTCTTCTGCGAGGGGTGCCAAAGGGTCCTGTACCTCGATGATGCCGCCGCGAAGGCTTGACGCGACAATTCTTGCCTGCCTGATCCTCCTCTGGGCCTTGCCGGCGCTGGCCGGCGAGCCCGAGGACTTCCGGGTCGTACAATCGCTCGTCAAAGAAGGCGCCCT
Organism: Acidobacteriota bacterium; assembly: GCA_021778515.1. Taxonomy (GTDB): domain Bacteria; phylum Acidobacteriota; class UBA4820; order UBA4820; family DSQY01; genus DTPS01. The sequence continues at coordinate 21,705 of JAJYCJ010000038.1, read as the reverse complement.
CCAGACCGCTCTCATCCAGGGACAGCAGTACCTCAAGGCCTACCCCCAGGGGAGGCACCGGGCCGAGGTGAGCGGCTGGGTGGGCCATCTCCTGGCCGCCCAGGGGGACTGGGGAGCGGCGCTGCCGCTCCTGGACGCCGCCTTCGCCGGGCTCCCTCCCAAGGAGCGGGCGGGGCTGGCGATGGACCTCGCCCAGGCCCGACTCAACGCCGGAAAGCCGGAGGAGGCGCTCCAGGCGCTGGCCGGCTACCAGGCCGCGAACGGGGCCGACTGGGACAACGCCCACCGCATCGAGGCCAAGGCCTATTCGCTCCTGGGTCAAAACGAGCAGGCGGCCCAGATGCTCCAGGCCATCCCGGAGGGTCGGCGAACGGATGCCGACCGGCTCCGCCTGGCGGCCCTCTCCTCCGAACTCGGACACGACGCCGAGGCGGTGAAGCTCCTCGATTCCTCTCTGGCCGGCGCCTCCAATCCGCAGGAGACGAGGCGCCTCATCCTGGCCCTGGCCTCATCCCAGTACAGGCTGAAGGCCTTCGAGCAGGCCCTCAAGACCCTCCAGCCGCTGGTGGAATCGAAGGATGAAGAAGCCACCCTGCTGCAGGCCTGGGTCCTCCACGCTCAGGGTGAGGATGCGCGGGCCTACGACTCGGTCCGCGGAATTCTGTCGCTGGAGGGCTGGGAATCGGCCGCAGCCCTTATTCCCCTGGAGTCGGCGGCGGCCCGCAGGGACGCCGCCGCGGTCATCGAGGGAGCCAAGGCCTACCTCCAGCGATTTCCAAAGGGCGAGGGGGCGGCGCAGGCGCACCTTCTTTCCGCGCGGGCCCAGGAGTGGCGCCGCAACGGCCCAGCCGCCATGGACGATCTGGCGGCGGCCTACCCGGATCTCTCGGATCCCCTCCAGCAGACCAAGGTGGCCGCGGAAGCGGCGGATGTGGCCTGGTCCGTCATCCGCAATCCGGACCTCGCCGAGCGCTGGCTCAAGGAGTCCGAGAAGGTAGCCCCCTCCGACGCGGCGCGGGCCGAAGTCCTTCTGGCGCGAGCGCGCCTCCAGTGGGAGCAGGGAAAATCGAACGACGCCGTGGCGACCCTCTCCAATCTGATCACGACCTTCCCCGCCGCGGCCGTCGTCCCCGACGCCGATCTCCTGCTGGCCCGAATTCACATGGACCAAGGCGATCCGGATCAGGCCACGCAGGCCCTTCAATCGGTCCTCAACGGTTTCCCCGGGACGCCCGCCTTCGCGCGGGCGGCCCTCCTCCTGGGTGAATCGCTCGCCGCCGAAGGGAGGGCGGACCAGCTGGGACCGGTGCTGGCCCAACTCGGGCGGGTTCCGCTCGATCCCGAACAGGCCGCCCGAAGGGCGAGGCTGGCTGGTCTGCTTGCCCTGCACAAGGGGGAGTGGGAGACCGCCCAGCGCGAGTTCGCGGAATCGGTGCCGGTTCGCACGCAGGGAAGAAAGGCCGAAGAGGCTCTCTTCCGGATGGGGCTCGCCGACCTTGGGTCGGGACACGTGGAGGCGGCCCTCAAGGCGGCCGAACGCCTGTCCGACCCTTCCCTGGCCGACGCCCTCCGGTTCCGATCGGCCTCGGCCCTGGACGCCAGTGGAAACCACGCCAAGGCCTGGAAGCTGTGGTCCGAGCTCGCGCAAGGGCCGCAGGAGCCCATCGCTCTCTGGGAGCTGGCCGACAGCCAGATCGGCCACGGCGCCCCCGCGCCCGGCCTGTCCACTCTCCAGAAGCTTGCGGGCCTCCAGGGAGCCGGCCCACTGGCTACCCTGGCCCAGCACCGCCTGGAGATGACCCTCTTGGCGCAGCAGGGACCCGAGGCGGCCCTGATGGCCATACCGGCGTTCCGTGCGGCGGAGCCCACCGATCCGGGCCAGGCGGCGGCGCTGCTCAGGTCGGCCCGGATCAAGGCCCGCTCCAAGGACACGACCGGCGCCGAAAAGGCCTACGAGGAATACCTCCATCGATTTCCCGGCGGGCCTGGAGGAGAAGAGGCTGCGCTCTTCCTGGCCAGGCGCGACGCCGCGCGCTCCGACTGGTCCGCCGTGAAGCGGCTCCTCTCCGGTGCCGCCTCGAACGCACAAGCCCAGTTCCTGCTGGGGCAAGCGGAGTACCGGACCCGCGACACCGCCGCCGCCCTGGCCACGCTGGAACGCGTCCTGAGTTCTCCCGGCGGGCTTTCGGCACAGGAGATCAACCAGGCCCAGCTCCTGGCGGGCAAATCGGCCCAGGCCGAAGGCAATGCGGAAGCGGCCGCCGCCCATCTGGCCGCGTACGGAGAGGCGGAACCCGTCTCCGAGAGCAGCAAGGACGACCTCATGAACGCCGCCCTCCTCCTCCAGCACCAGGGGAAGTACGAGGAGGCGGCGAAGATCCTCCAGCGCCTGGGCGCCGTCTTTCAGGACGCCTCCATCGGCTTCCAGTACGCCTACACCCTCGAGCTCTGGGGGAAACCCGACGAGGCCCTCAGCGCCTATCTCCACGTCGCTTTCGCTTCGGCCAACCCGCAGTGGGCGCTTACCGCCCGCTACCGAGCGGCCGAGCTCATGCTCTCCCTGGGCCGGCGCCAGGACGCCATCAGCATCTACAAGCAGCTGGCGGCCCGCACCAAGGGCACCGTCCAGGGAGATTATGCCGAGCGCAGGCTGGAGGAGCTGGAGGGGCCATCGCCACCGAAGGCCTCTCTCCAGGGGCCACCCCCGGCCGTGGAAGGCCCCGAGACCCAGCCGCCGCCGGCGCATCCGAGCCCCAAGAAGCCCGCGAAGAAAGGGAAAGGCACCCCATGAGACTCCCCCCGCCACTCATCGAGCTCATCTCCCGGAGGGCCCTGCAGTCGCTCACCGCCAGGGGGTTCATCGCCAGCGACCATCCCGACCGTACGGCCGAAAAGGTTGCCCGCCTGATCTCGGCCGACCTGTCGGTGGAGGACGAGATCACCGAGGAGGCCCGCCTGCTCCTGGCCGAACACCAGGAGAAGATCAAAGGAGGGGACCTGGAGTACCACCAGCTCATCGCCAGGGCCAAGGGGCAGATCGCCCAACGCCGCGGTTACCTCCTCTCCACCGGTCCGGGAAGGCTCTCCCGGGAAAAGCAGCACGACCTCGCCGGGAAGATCTTCAACCTGCTTCTGGGGGACCCGGACGTGGAGTACTTCGTCAAGGACCAGGAGCTGAGGAACCAGGTCCTGCGAGCCCTCGAAATGGAGCTCGCCAAGGACGCCGCACGAGAGGTGCGGGCCCGCCAGAAGGTCCTCAACATCAAGCGCCGCATCCCCGAAGACTCCCCCGAGTTCCACGCCCTCTTCCAGCAGTTCTACCGGGAACTGCTCGACAAGGAAGGGTGAGGAGATCGGGAAGCCAAGAAAAGTCGAGGCCTCATGGGCGCGCCTTCCTCCGCTTCGCTCCGGAAGGCAAACCCCACAGGTGCGAGCTGGAATTGCTTTTGAACAGCCGTGCCTCGGCTCCTTCCGTGCCGTACCTCCCCTCTGCGCCCTCATCCGCCGTGGTATACTTCGGCACTGCACGAGGGGTGAACCATGATGAAGGACTGCTTCCGACAGGAGATCGTGGATGCGCACAAGTTCCGAGAGTGCGCCGAATGCCCCCTGTTCAACGAATGCACGGGGGTGGTGTACCAACGGAACGCCAGGGGTGTCTCGTACGCGGCCGAGGTGCTCGGGTACCTGTTGGGCCTATTGGGCGTGGGGATCGCCATGGCCCTGCGGCCCGTCATGCCCAACGGATTCCTCTGGCTTCTTTTCTTCTCCGTGGTCTACCTGCTCGCCGTCTACCGTGCGGCCAGGGAGTACCGGAACTCCAACCAGGAGCAGGGGGACTACCTCATCCGGGTCGCCGAGGCGAAGCCGGAGGGCGGCCAGCCCGCCCCGCACGCTCCCGCTCCGGCGCACCACTGACGGACTGGACCGGGGAGAGCACGAGATGAAGTGGGGGGTGGGCTGGGCCACCGACGCCTTCTCGCCGTCCCCGAACTCCCCTATCCCGAGCTGACAGCAGGCTGCGCACAGAGGAAGCCATGGGACGCTTCTACATCACGACGCCGATCTACTACGTCAACGACTATCCCCACATCGGCCACGCCTACTGCACGGTCTGCGCCGACTTCTTCGCGCGCTACCACCGCCTGAAGGGGGACAAGACTCACTTTCTCACGGGCACGGACGAGCACGGCCAGAAGGTCCAGAAGACCGCTGCCGCGGAGGGGATCAGCCCCCTCGCCCTGGCCGACCGCGTGGTCGAGCGCTACTTCGACCTCTGGAAGCAGCTTCGCATCAGCCACGACGACTTCATAAGAACCACGCAGGCGCGCCACGAGAAAGGAGTGCTGGCCCTCCTGGAGCGCCTCATCGCCGCGGGGGACGTCTACAAGGCCAGCTACCGGGGTCCCTACTGCGTCTCGTGCGAGGCCTTCTTTCCCGAGAATCAGATCGTGGAGGGCAAGTGCCCCGACTTCGGCCATCCGGTGACGGTGCTGGAGGAGGAGTCCTACTTCTTCCGCCTCTCCCGGTACCAGGAGCCCCTGCTCAAGCTTTACGGGGAGCGGCCCGACTTCGTGCTTCCGCCAAGCCGCATGAACGAGGTGCGCGCCTTCGTGGAGGGCGGGCTCAAGGATCTGTCCATCTCCCGCACCTCCATCACCTGGGGCATCCCCTACCCCGGCGATGAGAAACACGTTCTGTACGTCTGGCTCGACGCCCTCTCCAACTACGTCACGGCCCTGGGCTACGGCTCGGACGACCCCGCGATGGTCGGGACCTTCTGGCCCGCCGATCTGCACCTCATCGGGAAGGACATCCTCCGCTTCCACGCCGTCTACTGGCCGGCCTTCCTCATGAGTGCGGGGCTTCCTCTTCCGAAGCACGTCTACGGCCACGGCTGGTGGATGAAGGACGCGAGCAAGATGAGCAAGTCCCTGGGCAACGTGGTGGACCCGAGGCCCTACCTCCAGGAGTTCGGCGCGGACGCGCTGCGGTATTTCCTTTTGCGCGAGAAGCCCATCGAGACCGACGGCTCCTTCTCCGACGAGGCCTTCCTCGACCGCCTCAACGCCGACCTCGCCAACGATCTGGGGAACCTCGCCTCGCGCCTGACGAACCTGCTCGAACGTCAGGCGGGCGGCGCCATCGGCGCCGGGGACGGGAGTCTGAAGGCGCACGCCGCAGCCGCCGTGGACCGTTACTGCGTCGCGGTGGAGCGCTTTTCGCCCCGGGAGGCCCTGGAGGCGATCTGGGGCCTCATCTCGGACCTGAACAAGTTTCTCGTGGAGCGCCAGCCGTGGGCCAAACCCGGCACTCCCGAGGCCCTGGCCACCCTCTCCGAGGCGGCGCGGGCGCTTCGTCTGGCGGCGCTCTGCCTGGAACCCGCCATGCCGGAGGCGGCGCCGCGGATCACGGAGGCCCTCGGCTTCGAGAGAACGGACTTCGTGAACGCCCGGTGGGAAGACCGCCAGAGCGGATCCGCCATGAAGCTCACGGGCCTGTTCCCGCGCGTGGACAAGGCGGAGTACTTCGCCCACCTGGGGAAGGCCGGAGCCGGGGAGCTGGGGAGCCGGGGAGCTGGAGAGAAGAGAGGAGAAGCTAGAGAGATGGAGGACGAAAAGAAAGCCCCGGAGGGGCACGCCCAACAGCCGCCGGCAACCGCTGCACCGCCCGCCTCGGCCCCCACGGAGCCGGCGCAGGAGCGCATCTCCATCGACGAGTTCCGCCGCGTGGAGCTGCGGGCGGGGAAGATCCTGGAGGCGGAGCGCGTCCCCAAGAGCAACAAGCTCATCCGCATGGTCGTGGACTTCGGCTCGGAGCGCCGCCAAATCGTGGGCGGGATCGGAAAGAAGTACGCCCCCGAGCAACTTCTCGGCAGGACCTGCCCCTTCGTCTTCAACCTTCAGCCGGCCAAGCTCATGGGCATCGAGAGCAACGGCATGATCATGGCCGGCAACCTGGACGGCGAGCCCATCCTCCTCCAATTCATCGAGGACGTGCCTCCCGGCTCCAAGATCAGTTAGGGATGCGCCGTTCGGCCCGACGAGAACGGGCCGGGGGCACCGGGGAGGGCCGATTCGACCGGGCGGCACTCGGAGAGCGGGCCTAGGGGTCCGAGGCGTCCTTCGCGGGAGGGGCCTCGGGGGGGCTGCTCCGGCCACGACGCGGACGCGCGCCGAGGGGCCATCCGGGTTCGGGGTCGTGTTCCTCCGAGAGCCTGCGCGCATAGGCATCCAAGAGCGCGCTTCGGCCCAGATACCCCACCAACCTCTCGGGATCTCCGCGCTCAACCACGAGAAGCCTGCCCACCCCACGGGCCTGCATCCTCATGACGGCGGCGCTGAGAGACTCGTCGGGATGGGCGATGGCGGGACGCTTCGAGGCCGCTTCCAGGGCGGGAGCATCGCCCGAAGTGCCCCTCTGCATGGCCGCCACCAGATCGCTCCGCGTGATGATGCCGCGGAGGCGGCCGCCGGCCTCCACCACCGGGAACGCCTGGTGGACTGGGGCCTCGGGGCCGTGGCCGGCGAATCGCTCGGCAAGCCGGGCCAGCGACATGTCCACGGGTACCGTCTCCGGAGCCGGGTCCATGATCTCCCTCACCGCGAGCTGCGCGAAGACGTCGGCGTCCAGATCCTGCCGGATCGTCACTCCTCGCCGGGCCAGCTTCTCCGTCATGATGCTGTTCGGCATCAAGACCAGCGCCACCCCGTCGGCCACCACGCAAGCCAGCATGAGCGGGAGGATGGCGTTGTAATCCCTCGTGATTTCGAAGGCGAAGATGATCACCGTGAATGCCGCGCGGGCCGCGGCCCCGAAAACCGCCGCCATGCCCACCACCGCGTAGGCGCCCGGGGAGAGGTGCGCGCCCGGGACCAGGTGGTTCACGATGGTGGCGTAGGCCCCGCCCATGGCGGCGCCCGACATGAACATGGGCGCCAGGAGCCCGCCCGAGGTGCCTGAGCCCAGCGGGACCACGAGGGCGACGGACTTCCAGAGCACGACCATCAGCAGCACGGAGAGCGCCAGGCGGTCGTTGAGGATGTCCGTGATCGTGTCGTACCCCACGCCGAGGATCCTCGGCTCGAAATAGCCGATCGTGCCCAGCGCGAGGGCGCCGATGGCCGGCCACCACATGAAGTGGATGGGGAGGCGCTCGAATGGGTCCTCCACCCAGAAGAGGGCCTTGCTCATGGCCACCGCCGCCAGGCCGCCAAGGAGGCCCAGGATGAGGTAGAAGGGCAGGCCCGAGGGGATGCCGTAGTCCACCCGATCCACCACGAAGAGCGGACCCTTCCCCATGAGCGAGAAATGGACTCCGGTCGCGAGGGTGCAGGAGATCACGAGGGGGATGAAGGATCGGGATTTGAACTCGAAGAGAAGCAGCTCGATGGCGAGGATCACGGCCGCGATGGGCGTATTGAAGGTGGCGGCCATGCCTGCCCCCGCTCCGCAGGCCAGCAGAACCTTCCTTTCGGCGGCGGTGGTCTGGATCGCATGCCCCACGAAGGATCCGATGGCCCCGCCCGTCTGGATGATGGGCCCCTCGGCGCCGAAGGGGCCGCCGGTCCCGATGGCGATGGCTGCGGAGAGCGGCTTGAGCACGGCGACCTTCGCCTCGATGCGGCTCCGGTTGGCGACCACCGCCTCCATCGCCTCCGGGATGCCGTGGCCCCTGATCCTGGTGCCACCGTAGCGGGCCATGGCGCCCACCACCAAGCCGCCCGCCACGGGCACCAGGACGATCCATGCCCCCAGGTGGCTGTTCTGGATTCCGGGGATCGAGAGGGCCAGACGATGAAAGAACACGCGGTTCGTGATCAGGCCGATCAGAGAATAGAGGCCGTAGGCCAGGAATCCGGCGGCCAAGCCGACGAGGGAGGCGAGGAGCGAGATGAACAGAGTCCGGAATCCCTGTGGCCCTTCCTGATTGTCAGCCGCGGGGCGCGGGCCGCGCATGCTCTGGATGACCTCGCCATGAGCCTCGCCCGGGTCGCGCGCGCTCGAGCGTGACCGTCGGGGACCTGGCGGAGAGGCTGAGGATCAAGCACAACAGCGCCGTGGGGCTGGTAGACAGGCTCGCCCGTCAAGGGCTGCTCACCCGCGTTCCGTCGCAGGGGGACCGCCGCCGCGTGGGCATCGAGTTGACGGCGCAGGGAGTCAGGGTCCTGGAGGGGCTCGCCCTCGTTCATCGCGAGGAGCTCCTCAGGGTCGGTCCCGTCCTGGCCTCCCTCCTGGTGGCACTACGGGGCGAGGAGGCGCGGCCTTGACGAAGCGCATTGGCTGTCCAAGACAAATTCAACTCGCATTTGTGGTGTTCGCCTTCCGGAGCGAAGCGGAGGAAGGCGCGCTCCGGCGCCGATGGGCCTGCGGACACAGCCCCCAGCGCCGCACCAACGGCGCGGCCCTGACCCGGCCGTGGTTCGGAGCCGGCAGGGTGGTCTATTCGGGAGAGGCACGACGGGGGGCCAATCCCTGCGGCCGTTCAGACCTCTCGCAGCAGGGGTTCGAGAAAGGTCATGTCGAGGCTGAGCCGCAGATCGGCGGCCTCCCAGAGTCCCTCCTGCACGGTGAGCTGCGGGCCGCTTCGGGGGCCGTGGACGAGGGCGAAGGTGAGGCCCTCCCGCTTGACGAGTTCGAGGGCCGGCAGGAAATCCCCGTCCCCCGAGAGCAGGATGATCGCATCCACGCTCCGTCGGGCCGAGGCGTAGACCATCTCGATGGCCAGCAGCACGTCCACCTGTTTCTGCTCGAGCACCGGCTTGCCCGTGTTCTCGTCCATTCCCCGGAAGGCGAGCCGGCCCAGCTTCACCTCGAAGCGGTCCAGGCGCTGAAGGCGCTGATAGAAGCCCTCCTTGCGCCGATAGGCCTCCTGCTCCTCGGGAGTGGGGTTGCCCGAGAGATACGGGAGACAGTTGAAGTAGACGCACCGCAGCAGCGTGAAGCCGAAGTGGTCGCAGATGGTATAGGCCATGCGGCCGTAATCCAGTCTCGGAGAGCCAAAACTGCGCTGCAGGAAGTCCAGGTACCCGCCATCAATCAGCAACAAGGCTCGGTCTGGCATTCTGGATCAGTCTCCTCTCAGAAAGGTTCAGTCTAACGCGGCGGAAGGCACGGCGGGGCATTCGCCCTCGGTGGCACGGCTCGGTCCGCGAACTGCCCACCCCTCACCCGCAAGCCGCCGCGCCCTTCTTGACCGCTCACCGCAACTTCTCACTCTTTACTTTTCGCTCTTTCACTCTTTGCCCTCCCCCCTCACCGGACCGTCAGCGCTCCCAGGGCGATGGAGAGCAACTTGGCCTCCGGCGTGTCGGACCGGCTCGGGATCAACACCGGAGCCGAGGCCCCCATGATGACGTGGGCCAGGGGGTAACGGGCGAAGTAGGTCGTGGATTTGGCCAGCAGGTTGGCGGAGATGATGTCCGGGCAGAGCAGGATGTCGGCCTTGCCCGCCACGGGCCCTATGTGGCCCTTCTTGGCCACCGCCTCGGGCGAGATGGCGAGATCGAGGCTCAGGGGACCCTCCACCTCGCATTCGCAGAGCTGGCCGGCGTGGGCCATCTTCGCCAGGGCCGCGGCGTCCTGGCTGGGGCCGTGGCCGGGAATCACCGTCTCCACCGCCGACAGGACCGCCACGCGTGGCCTCGCGTGGCCGAGGCTCTGGTAGAGCTGCACGGCGTTCTCGATGATCTGCCGCTTGGCCGTCAGGTCCGGCGTGAGGTTGATGCCGCCGTCTGTGACGCAGAGGAGCCGCGTCCCTTCCGGGGCGGGATACTCGAAGAGGAACGCGTCCGAGAGGAGCCTCCCCGTGCGCAGCCCGCCCTCCCGGTCCAGGACGGCGTGCATCAGGGTGGCCGTCTGGGTCTTGCCCTTCAGGAGGATCTGTCCCACGTGGCCCCGAACCAGCTCCACCGCCCGCCGGACCGCGGAGGCCTCGTCCGCGGCATCCACGATCTCGGCGTGCTGCAGCCGGTGGGGGAGGGCGTCGATGGCGGGGCCGATCAGCCCCGGATCGCCCACCAGTATCCCGTGAGCGAGCCCCCGTGACTCGGCCTGGGCCAGAGCCTTCAGCGCGGCCGGGTCGTGCCCGCACGCCACCACCACCCGGAAGGGGCCCCGCCGGCAGGCGCCCTCGAGCACGCCCTTGAAATCAGTGATTCGAGGCGACATGGTCCACCCCCATGCGAAAGGCCCGGATGCAGGCCTCCTGAACCTTGGCCGGGAAGCGCTCCCGGATGGCCGCCTCCCAGTCCTCCTCCGTCATCGGCAGCCTCTTCGACAGGGCGCCCAGGAGGATCACGTTCACCATGCGCAGGTCGCCCAGCTCCCTGGCCATGGCCGGGGCATCCACCCAGATCACGCGCGGGGCCTTCTCCTCCAGGATTCCGTCGATTCCCTTGAGGTAACCGCTGTCCTTCTTGAGGTTTTGGGTGAGCGGCGGAATCTCGAGGGGGCAGACGTAGGCGATGCCGTCCGAGCGGAGGTAGGCCATATACCGCAGTGCCTCCAGCTTCTCAAAGGAAACGAGGAAGTGGGCCCCCCCCGCCGGGATCAGCGAGGAGGGGACCTCTTTTCCGATCCTCACGTGGGTGTCCACGTTGCCCCCGCGCTGGGCCATTCCGTGGACCTCGCTCATCTTGACGTCGAGCCCCGCGTGCACCGCCGCCAGCGCCAGGACCCGGCTGCTCGTCAGGATCCCCTGCCCGCCCACGCCGGAGAACAGAATGTTGGTGATGTCCATGGTCTCCCCCTCAGGCCCGGCCCGCGCCGGGCAGAGAGATGGCTCCCTTTTCGCAAACCTGGGCACAGACGCAGCACCCCGTGCAGAGATCCGGGTCCACGTCCGGGAAGCCGTCCTTTTCGTGGATTCCCATGCATCCCACCCGGATGCAGGCCCCGCAGCGGTCGCACTCCTCGATGGCGATCTGCACCGCCTCGCCCTTCTTCAGCCTGGCGCCCAGGATGCACGGGGCCACCGCCACGACCACCGAAACCTCTGGGGCGGCGAGCTCCTCCTCCAGCGCCTTGCGCGTGGCCTCCAGGTCGAAGGGGTCCACCTCCCGGACCCTCTGCACGCCGAGGGCCCGGCAGACTTGCGCCACGTTGAGCTGGGGCGCGTCGTTGCCGCGGATGTCCTTGCCCGTCCCCGGGTGGGGCTGGCCTCCCGTCATGGCCGTCCACCGGTTATCCAGGATGACGAGCGTGGCCGCGCTCCTGTTGACGATCATGTCGATGAGCCCCGGTATGCCGGAGTGGAAGAAGGTCGAATCCCCGATCACGCCGATGGTCTTCCCCTTTTCTTTGGGACCGCCGAACTTCTCAAGCCCCTCGGCCATTCCCACGGAGGCGCCCATGCACATGCACGCATCCATGGCCGCCAGCGGCTTGAGGGCCCCGAGCGTGTAGCAGCCGATGTCCCCCATCACCCTCAGCTTCATGTCGCGAAACAGGGTGAACATGCCGCGATGGCTGCATCCTGGGCAGAGCGTGGGAGGCCGGGTGGGCATCTGCACTCCGCCGAGGTCCACCGTCACCTTGTGCCTGGGCGCTCCGAGCAGGGCCTTCTCCACCAGGGGCAGGTTGAGCTCGCCCGTGAAGGGAAGGAGTTCCCTCCCCGTCACCTCGATGCCGGCGTTTCGGATCTCCGTCTCCATGTAAGGTTCGAGCTCCTCGATGACCACCAGCCGCTTGACGCGTGAGGCGAAGAGGCGGATGCGCTCGATGGGAAGCGGGTGAGTCATGCCCAGCTTGAGGATCGAGGCCTCGGGCATGGCCTCCCGGACGTAACCGAAGCTGACGCCGGAGGTCACGATGCCGATGTCGGCAGAACCCGGGAGGATGGGGTTCCACCGGTCGCTCGCCTCGGAGAGCTCCCTCGCCCTGACCAGCCGCTCCTCCACCTTGAACCGGCGGGCCTTCGAGTGGCTCGGCAGGAGCACGTTCTTCGGGATGTCCTTGAGGTAGCCCTTGGGCGACCACGCCTCCCGCTCCTGCGGGTTCACCACGCCGGTCTGGTGGCACACCCTGGTGGTCATGCGGAGAAGCACCGGCGAATCGAACCCCTCGGAGAGCGCGAAGGCCTCCCGCGCCATCCAGCGGGACTCCTCCGGGTCGCAGGGCTCCACCATGAGGACCTTGGCGGCCTTGGCGAGGAAGCGGTTGTCCTGCTCGTCCTGGCTGCTGGCCATTCCGGGATCGTCCGCGGAGACCACCACCAGTCCCCCGTTCACTCCCATGTAGGAGGAGGAGAAGAAGGGATCGGCCGCCACGTTCAGTCCCACGTGTTTCATGGTGACGAGCGCCCTGTGGCCCGAGAGCGACACGCCCATGGCCACCTCGTACCCGACCTTCTCGTTGGGCGCCCACTGGACGGCCACCTCTTCATACTCCGCCAGGGCCTCCAGGATCTCCGTGCTGGGGGTCCCTGGGTAGCCCGACCCGAAGGCCACGCAAGCCTCCCAGGCCCCCCGGGCCACCGCCTCGTTCCCTAGCATCAGCTTCCGCATGGTGTGCCTCCCGGATAAGCCAGGGCCTCTTCCTCGCCACCGAGCACCCTCAGTGCGCCGGAGGCGAGGGCCTCCATTTCGAACTCCCCCGGGAACCGGAAAAGGGGGCCCAGGAAACGCACGCGTTTGGCCACCCACCCACAGAAGAGATCGGAGTACGCCAGCCCCCCCGTCAATACGACCCCATCAAGAGCTCCGTCCATCGTGGTGGCCATGGCGCCGATCTCTTTGGCCACCTGATACGCCATCGCTTCATAGACTTTTTGGGCCTCGGGATCGCCCGCGGCGATACGGCGTTCGACCTCGCGGGCGTCGTCGGTTCCGAGGTGGGCCATGAGACCGCCCTCCTTGGTCGTCATCCGCTTCATGTCGGCGGCCGTGTACCGCCCCGAAAAACACAGATTGATGAGCGCCTGGGTGGGAAGGGTCCCCGCCCGGGTGGGGCCGAAGGGGCCACCCGAATTGGCGTTGTTCACGTCGAGAATGCGGCCGCCGTCCACGGGGGCGATGCTGAAGCCCCCGCCGAGGTGGGCGATGACCCACCGGGTCTCCTGCATCGGCTTGCCGATCCGCTCGCTGGCCTTCCGGCCCGCCGCGTGGATGTTGAGGGCGTGGACCAGCGACGTCCTGGGAATTTCGGGTAGCCCGGAATAGCGGGCTAGCGGAGAAAACTCGTCCACCGCCACGGGATCGACGATGAAGGCCGGGATGCCGTATCGGCCGGCCACCGCCTCCGCGATGAGGCACCCGAGGTTGGAGACGTGCTCGCCCTGGAATCCCCGGCGCGCGTCCTCGATCATCGCCTCGTTGACTCGAATGGTCCCCGAGGGGACGGGCCGGATGAGCCCCCCCCTTGCGACCACCGCGTCAAGCGGCCGATCGCCTTTCTCCTGCAAGAACACCAGGGCCGCCTCCAGGCGTCCAGGCAACTGGTTCAGAATGCCCCCCGGACCTCGCTGGGCCGGAATGGTCCCCTCGGCCTCCGAACCACCGCTGGTGTAAATGCCCAATTTCGTGCTGGTAGAGCCCGGATTGACGACAAAGACCCTAAATTTGTTGGACATACATCACTCCGCAGGTCGAGGGTCAAGTCTAACGGTGCCCCCGCACGGCGGCAAGCGCCGCCTCGGACCGCCCAACTCGGTGGGGTGAATGCCCCGGCCGTTCGGTCGGGGCCTCCCGCATGGAACCAAGGCCGTGACCCACATCGGGATGGAATGGTGCGCCTTGCGCCTCGCTTTTCTCCGCACCACTCCGGCTTTATACTAAAGGGGCTCAGCACGCACGCCCAGCGGGCCGCAACGGGGGAGCCATGGTCCACACGACCTCGGAAAACGAAGAATCGGCCGCCCAAGAGGGGCCCGAGATCATCCAGGGCCGACGCACGCTCGCCGACATCGCCGGACTGGCCGGGACGTCTCCCTCGCGTCTTCTCAGGCTCTTCGCGAACGGGAGAATCGTCGAGATGGGGGCCTCGGGGGACAACCCGTGGCTCTCTGTCGACGGGCCCCGAGGGCTCGATGGACTCCTCACATGGGCTTCGGAGCGTTGCCCAGGTTTCAGGGCCGTCTCCCTGGAAATCGCGCCGGGGAGGACCTGGGGTCTCTGGCTGGTGCCACGGGGGGCCGTCCTCGATGTCGAGGCCGCCACACGGACTCTGATCGTGGCGATTCAGCTGTTGGACCGAACGGAGGAATGGCACCGCCTGGTACGCACCAGCGACTCCCTGTGGACGCTGCTGGGACTCGGCCACACGCTGTCTGCGGCAGAGGACCCCGCCGCCATGGCGGCGGCGGTTCACGAGGCGGCCACGCGGATCTTCGGCCCCGTCAGCTCGGCCCTGGCCCTCTTCAGCCAGGATTCGGGCCGGAGCTTCCAGCTTGACCCGGACGCCCAGCTCGTGTCGCGACCCGCGCGCCCATCGGACTGGCAGGCCCTCTTCAAGGACATGACCTGCGCGTGGGATGGGGGATCGCCCCTGGCCACGGCCGTGGCGGGGCTGCTGGGATTCGAGCCTTCCAGCGGCCTCTGCGAGCGGGTGGGCGACGGGGCTGCGCCTCTCGGGTATCTCCTCATCCTGAGGCCCACGGGCCCCTTCTCGGAACGGGAGCAGGGGCTGGTATCCCGGATGACCGACTTTCTCTTCGCCGCCCTGATGAGGCGGGAGAACCGGCGGGGCACCAGGAGCCGGGCGGTCCAGTCCGCCGATCTCTTCGTCCTCCTGGCCCAGGAGAGGGAGCGCCTGGACTACGTTCTCAGGAGCGTGCCGGTGGGCATTCTCCTGACGGACGTGGAGGGCGGCATAGAGCTGGCCAACGACACGGCGGGGCGGGCCCTCGGGCTCACCGACGTGGAGATGCGGGAGAAGAAGATCTTCGGGAGCCGGCCCGCGGGCCGAGCCCTTCTGGGGTTGATCGAGAAAGCCAGGAGCGAGGGGAAGCCCGTCTCCACCCCGTACGAGATGGAGGGGCGGTGGTTTCACGTGCAGGTGATTCCGTGGCCGGGCGGGGCTCAGTTTCTAGTGGTCACCCAGGACATTCAGGACTGGTTCCAGCTCAACCGGCTCAAAGAGGATCTCATCTCCATCATCTCCCACGAGGTGAAGAATCCCCTGACCGCCATCATCAACGCCGCCAGCCTGCTCAGCACCAAACGCCCGGGACCGCTCACCGAACCGCAGCAGCGGCTCTCCGACCTCATCGTGGAAAACAGCCAGAAGATCCGCGAACTGCTCGACGACGTGGTCCGGCTCAGCCGGGTTCACCAGATGGGCAGCGAGCAGGAGCGGGTGGACCTTCGCGCGCTCCTGCAGCGGCTCCGCGCCAACTATCGTGATACCATACAGGGCAAGTTGCTGGTGTGGAGGGAGGAGCTTCAGGAGCTGGCCGTGGTGGGCGACCCGAGAATGCTGGAGAACCTGTTCACGAATCTCCTCGGCAATGCCATCAAGTACTCGGCCATCGGGGGCTGCGTGGGGGTCAGGCTCTGGAGAGAGGGTGATTGGGTCCGGGTCCGGGTGCTGGACGATGGGCCGGGGATTCCGGCCCCCGAACGTGAGCGCCTCTTCAAGCCCTTCTTTAGGGCCAGCAACGTGCGGGGACAGGTCTCGGGCACCGGGCTGGGGCTGGTCATCGCCAAGAACATCGCCGAGCGTCTCGGAGGGCGGCTCTCGGTGGACTCGCCGCTGCCCCCAGAGGACGCGGAGTTTCTGGGCAGCCCCAAGGGAAGCGAGCATGGAAGCGCCTTCCGTGTGGATCTGCTGGCTCAAGACTAGGAGGTGGCATGAAGCGCCAGAGGATACTCATCGCCGATGACAACAGGGCCATCACGGACATCCTCAAGATGAACTTCGAACTGCTCGGCTATGAAGTGATGGTGGCCTCGGACGGCGAGGAGGCCGAGCGGAAGTTCAAGGCCTTCCCGCCCGATCTGATGCTCCTGGACGTCATGATGCCCAAGAAGAATGGTTACAAGGTCTGCCGGGACCTCAAGAAGGACCCCCAGCTCGTGCGGATCCCCATCATTCTGCTTACCGCCAAGAACCTCAAGGAGGACGTCTACTGGGGATACGACTGCGGTGCGGATGCCTACGTGACCAAGCCCTACGACCCGAGGCAGCTCGAACTGCTCGTCGGGCAGCTCATCCAAGAGGCCGTCACGGGACGGCGGTCCACCTCCTGGACCGGCCTGCCCGACGCCAGCCGCGTGGAGGCGGAATACCGGGCCAGGCTGGAGGCGGGCGCCTCCGCCCAGCTCCTACGCGCCAGTTTTGCGCGAGAGCCCGCCGAGGCATTCAGACGCAAGTACGGCGTTCCCCGGTTCAAGGACCTTCTGCACCGCACGGCCTGGATGCTCTATGAAATCGTGCGCGACGTCACCTCGGCGGGGGTTCTGGGGCAGGACAGCGACGACCGCTTCTTCGTGACCCTCCACCCCGAGGAGGCCGATCCGCTGAAGGCCAAGTCCCAGCAGAAGCTCCACGAGATGATTCTCTCCTGCTACGACAAGGAGGACCAGCAGCGGGGGCGCCTCCTGGAGCCCGGCATGGGGCCGGACAAGGGCAAGGAGACCCCGCTCATCGCCCTCCAGTGGGAGACGCTCGAACTGCCCGCGCAGTAGGATCGGGGCACTGCACCTTCAATCCGCCCCCTCGCGGTTCTCTTCATTAGCCCTCAAGGAGCGCTGGAGACTTTCCTCCGCCTCCCGGCCGACCGCCTCCCGGCCGATGCCCCAGTATCCGCGGAAGGTGCCGGAGGCATCGCGAATGGGGATGGCGCTGGTTACCAACACCATCCTGGCGCCGTCCTTTTTCACATAGACGGCCAACGCCGCGCGCAGCGGTTTCTTGCCCTCCCCCTCCCCGCCCAAATGGCTCCTGACCCTCCTGGCCTCGGCCGGCGGCATCAGGTCGCAGAGAGACCTGCCGAGGATCTCCTCCGGGCGGTAGCCCAGCAGCCTGGACACCCAGGCATTGCTGTGGGTGAAGCGCAGATCGGCGCCCACCTCCCACACCCAATCGCTGCTGTGGCCGCCCAGGACGCGGAAGGCCTCCTCGCTGGCCCTCAGCGACTCTTTGCTGCGCCGAAGCCCGTCGAGCCCGGTCAGGAGATCGTCTCTGGTTCGTTGGAGCTCGCGGTTGGTGGCCGCCAGCTCCTCGATGGTGGCGGTCGCCTCCCCGTACAGGGAGGCGCTGACCACGGCCATGGCCGCCTGTCGGGCGAAGATTTCGAGAAGCTCCACGGCGTCCTGCGTGAACGCGCCCGCCTCGCCGCCGTAGACGGTCAAGGCGCCGCGCACCGTATCCTCGTACAGGAGGGGCAAGGCGCAGATGGAAGCGAAGCCCCGCCGATCCATCGCCTCCCTCCAGGGAGCCACGGCGGGGTCGTCCCGCTGCACGATGACCGGGAGCCGGCTCTTGATGGCTCTCCCCGCGGGCCCCTGCGCGTGAGCGGATTCGTCCCATCGCACGTGAACCGTAGCGGTGTAGCCCTCGTCCGTGCCGGCCGACGCGAGCACCTCGAGTTCCACGCTTTCCGGCACCACCAGGCCGATCCACGCCATCCGCGCCTCCACCCCCAGCAGGGCGGCCTCGCAGATGGTCCTGGCGGCCCCGCGCAAATCGAGGAAGCCGCCCATGGCCTGGGCCGAGGAGACGAGCGAGAGCAGTTGGCGGTGACGACGGCGCTCGGCCGCTTCCGCTCCCCTCCGGTCCGTCACATCCCTCGCCACCCCGAAGAATCCGACGATTCGGCCTTCTCTATCGAGCCTCGGAACAGCCAGGTCCTCCAGCCAGTGGTACTGTCCCGTGGTGCGGTGGAGGAACCGGTATTCGCTGATCATTGGACCGTTCGATGTCAGGAGTCTTTGCAGCTTCCGGATAATCTTGTCTCGGTCATCCGGGTGAACCGCTTCGATCCAATCGTGCCCCGGTCGTTTGAAGTAGTCCGGTGGGTAGCCGAGAATCCGCTCCAGCTGGCGGCTGGCGAAGAGGGGCTTCAATGAGGGCGGATCTCCCTCCAGGGCGTTGTAGTAGATGATTTCGTGGACGTTGTCGACGATCAGCCGGAGCCGTGTCTCGCTCTCGCGCAGCGCCGCCTCCGCCCGCTTGCGTTCGGTCACGTCCTCCAGAAAGGCGAGAGAGGCGGGGCCGCTCTGGAGATCCACGTGGGTCAACCGCACGTGCATGGGGAACAGCGCCCCATCCTTCCTTCGACCCACCGTGTCAAAATCCTGCTCGCCCGTGTCCTTCGCCCGCCCTTCCCGGAACTGGGCCTCGACACCCTGGCGCTCTCCGGGCGCGATCAGTGCCTGGACGAATCCGCTGCTGAGGTCGCCGAGGGACTCGCAGCCGAAGAGCTTCAGCACCCCCTGGTTGGCGTACACCACGGTTCCTTCGCGCACGAGGCAGATGCCCAGGGGGGACTTCTCGATGAGGTCCCTATAGCGGCGCTCAGAGTCTCTGAGAAACTTCCGCCTGAGGTCACGCCGTAACGCCCAGAGGACGATCAGGGCGATCAGGGCCACCATGGCCACGGCGGAGATAATCCAGCCGAGGATCCGCCCGGCGTCGGGCGCCGTCACCGGGGGGAGCCACTTCCTGCGGATGTGGGCCAGTGTGCCCCCCTTCTTGAGCTGGGCCATGACGCGGTCGAAATCGGCCCGTTCCGCCTCCCGGCCCGGACCGAAGGCTATGGAGAGCCGCTCCCGCGAGAGAAAGAGCGGACCCCAGGAGCCCTTGGCGATGGTCAGCTCCCCCGCGTACTGCCGACTGATGAGGAAGAGGCTGTTGAGGTAATCGTTGAACACGGCGTCCACCGTCCCGGCCCGAAGAGCGGCAAAGCTCTCTTCCGTGCTACCGAACGGGACCACGGTGATCGAGGGGTCTCCGGCCGCCTGCATCCTGAGGGCGGCTCGCTGCCCCGTGGCCCCCTCCTTGACCCCCACCCTCCAGCCTGCCAGTTGGCGCAAGGAGCCCAGCTCCCGGCTCGCTCGCGTCACCACGACGAGCCCCGTGTCCACATAGGCATCGGTAAACAGGAGACGGACATCCCGACCGGGAGTTTGGTAAATCGCCCCCAGGCCCACGTCCGCCTCGCCCTTCTCCAGGCGGTCCAGCATCTCGGCGAAAGGAAGCTGTTCCACCTGGTAGGTCCACCCGTTGGCCGCGCACACCAGATCGAGCAGATCCACCTCCAGCCCCCTGAGATGACCGTTTTCGGCGATTACGTACGGTTCATAGGGAGAAGCTACCACCTTCAGGCGTGCCCCGGGATCGTTCGGACCGGCGACTCTCGCGGCGCCTGCCCGCGGCACACTCAGCACAGGCCCGCAGAGCAGGAGGACCAACATCACCCTAAAGAAACTCGACCACTCCCGTCGGCGCAAGGTTCCTACTCCCTTTTCGACCGGTCAGCAGACCCGGTTTTTCCCCTGTCTCTTGGCGGCGTAGAGGGCGGCATCCGCCTTTTCCAGAATGACGTGGTGGTCCTTCCCGTCATCCGGGAATGAGGCCACACCCACGGAGAGAGTCACCTGCACCGGCGCGGATTGGCCCTCGACGGGCAGGGGAAGCGACTCGACCCGGGAACGGATTCGATCGGCGACGGCCCGGGCCTGCTCCGAAGTGCGGTGAGGCAGGAAGATCGCGAACTCCTCCCCCCCGTACCGGGCCGCCACGTCCTCCGACCGGATGCTGGAGCTGAGCAGGCTGGCCACGCTCCACAGAACGGCATCTCCCGTCAGGTGCCCGAAGGTGTCATTGATCTGCTTGAAATCGTCCAGATCCAGCATCAGCACGCTGTAGGGGATCCCGGCGGCCGCGTACTCCTTGGATCTGACGGCGAAGGTCTCCTGGAAATAGCCATGGTTGTAGAGGCCGGTCAGGGAATCCATGACGGCCTGGCGCTTGATCTGCGCGTGGATTTGCGCGCTCTCCAGGGCGTGCACGGTCTGATTGGCCAGGATCTCCAACGCCCTGAGCGTCTCACCCGACGGGACCTTGCCGTCCTGCGGCTCGTCCACCGATATGATGCCCAACAACCGATTGTCCTGGTCTCTCAGGGGCACCAGCAGCAGGTCCTCCGGATGCCAGTCGTCCGGTTGGGTAGACTCCCTGACGCCACTGGGGAGGATATCGTAGGGGCTGAGCTTCCCCTCGGTGTGGCTCACGAAGTAGCAGGCGCTGAGGCGGTATCGTTCCGACAGATATTCCATGATGTCCGCCGCCGGCGGCGTCACCGACCGGATCTCCTCCCACAGGTCGTCCAGGCCGGCCTGCGCGATCCGTTCGAAGAACCGCCGGTCCTCGTGGTAGAGGCTGATCAGAACGCTCCGGAACCCGAGGCTCTCTCGGATCCCCTTCGCCACGTTGTCCAAGATGCCTTGGACGTCCAGATGCACCCTGAGCAGGTTCGAAATCTGGAGTATCCGCGTCAGGAACTCGGTCTGCCGGACGAGCCTCCGATTGGTCCTCATGAGCTGAGTCTTCAGGATCTGGTCTTGCGTCCCCTGCGCCACCTGGTGCAACGAGAGGCTCAGGAATTGGGCCTCGTCCTCCCGGAAAGGATCGGCCTGGGCTCCGCGCTCGGCCGCCAACAGCCCGAGCGCCAGCTCACCGGTGAGAACTGGGACCAGGAGCTGCGAGGAAGCGTCGGGCAACAGGAGCGGCCGGAGGTTTTGCCGGTCCACGCGCCTTGGCTCACGGAGCACCGGATCCTCCAGATAGGCCATGAGCCCGCTCCTCAGATCCGGTCCGATGGGGATCTTCTCCAGGGAATACATCGCGGGGCCCTCCGGCTGCGCCGGAGGGAGCACCAGGATGACCGCCCGCTCCCAGGGAACGAACTCCCGCAAGCCGCCCAGCAGCTTCTTCAGAAACTCCTCGTCGGCCAAGTTCCCCGTGACGCCCACGGTCAGCTGCTGCAGGAACTCCTGCCGGCGAGCCGCCCCGACGAGGGCCTCGTGCTTCTCCTCGAGGCCGGCGTTCAGGCGGAGACTCCAGATGACCACCAGCAGCGTGAGGCTGCTCAGAAACAGGTGGAGCGGCCGCAATTCCGTGGCGGCGCCGAGCACCAACCCCACGAAGGGGGACGACACCAGCACCCACGTCTGGTTCTGAAGAAAGCTCTTGCAGACCATCTCCAGGTTCGTGCTCGATCCCGTGAGGGCCCTGCCCAGCAGATAGACTGCCCAATTGAAGGTGTTGGCGGCCGCCATGGCCAGGAGCAGGATGCCCAACCACGCCCAGCCCTCCGGGACTACCAGCGGCACCATGACGGTATAGAGCCAGCAGCCCAGGACCAGGCTCGCGGCGGCCATCACGACACCCCAGGCGTGGATGAGGCGGAGGCCACGGGGGCCGTGCCGGTACACCCGGCTGGCCAGGAGACCGACGCCGCCGAGAATTCCCGCGACCGCCGGATTTTGGAGGATCACCACGGCAGGAAAAGCGATGACGTGATCGACGTTCATGCTTCCCAGACCGGGGATCCGGACGTCGAATTGATAGGCCACGAAGAAGAAGGCCAGGATGAACGGAACGGCCCAGGGATTGCGCACCGGAAGTCCGAAATGCCACAGCAGCAGCAACAGTCCTCCCGAGAACAGCAGGAGAAGCGCAAGATAAGCCCTTGACGCGCGCTGCATGTCCCACCCCCCGCCCTCGACCGCGAACCGGCCCACGAGTGATGTCCCCAAGGAT